>CAUWLJ010000060.1:0-22132 GCA_963559585.1 uncultured Eisenbergiella sp.
TATAAAAAAGTGTAGAAATGTCGTTTATTTCTTGAGTATTCCTACATTTTGCTGGGAGAAATGGCTTAAAATCAAGATTTCCTGTTTCCATTGAGGAAGCTGCAAAAGAAGGCAGATTCTAGTAAATAGTACAAAGGTGGAACATGAAAGCTTAGTGGAGGAGAGAAATCTTCTCCACTTTTTGACTAAGGAGAATTATGGCCGAATTTGAAAATAAATATAGAAGCAGTTAGAGGTATCCGAATATAGATTATTCCATCTTGACCCCTGATTTTGGATGGAGTACTATATTCTTGCAGACTGCTTTTAAAAAGCATGGCACCGGAAGCCCGAAGGGGAGGCCGGGAAAATCAATAAAGAAGCGAGGGAAAAGAAGATGAACATCTATGTGGATGCTGGCGCTTTCCGTGACGGAGACGGAAGCAGGAAGAGGCCCTTCCGGTATATCAGTGATGCGGCGCGCATCGCTGTCCCGGGGGATGAGGTTCTGGTGGCTCCGGGCGTATACCGGGAGTATGTGGATCCTGTGAATGCCGGAACGGAGGAGAACAGGATCACCTACCGCAGTACGGTGCCGCTGGGCGCGGTCATCACCGGAGCGGAGGAGGTGAAGGACTGGACACGGTACGAGGGGAACGTATGGGTGTGCCGGATCGGGAACAGCCTGTTTGGAGGCTACAATCCTTACACTACATATGTATACGGCGACTGGTATTTTGCCGGAAGAAGCAAGCATACCGGAGCGGTCTATCTCAACGATAAGATGCTCTACGAGGCGGACAGCCTGGAGGCCTGCGCAAAGGGAGAAGTGTATGAATGCTCCTGGGAGCCGGAGGCTTCCGTGTACAAATGGTATGCGGTTCAGGACGGAGACGAGACGGTGATCTACGCCAACTTCCAGGGGAAAAATCCAAATGAGGAAAAGGTGGAGATCAATGTGCGCCGTGAGTGCTTCATGCCCTCCAAAACGGGCGTGGGGTACATCACCGTCAGCGGCTTTCAGATCGAGAAGGCTGCCACCACCTGGGCGCCTCCCGCAGCCTATCAGGACGGCATGATCGGCCCTCACTGGTCGAAGGGCTGGATCATCGAGGACTGTGAGATCAGCAACAGCAAGTGTGCCGGAATCAGCCTGGGCAAGTATCTGGATCCGGACAACGACCACTATTTTACCAATAAGCATGTAAAGAGCCCTACCCAGATGGAGCGGGATGCGGTGTGCAGAGGACAGTACCACGGCTGGCTGAAGGAGAAGGTGGGCAGCCACATCGTCCGCCGCTGCAACATCCACAACTGCGAGCAGGGCGGCATCATCGGCAGGATGGGCGGCGTGTTCTCCGTTATTGAGGACAACCACATCCATCACATCAACAATATGATGGAGCTGGGAGGAGCGGAGATCGCCGGAATCAAGATGCACGCGGCCATCGATGTGACCTACCGCCGCAACCACATCCACCACTGCACCATGGGCATCTGGTGCGACTGGGAGGCGCAGGGAACCCGCATCACCCAGAACCTGCTGCACGACAATCAGCGTCCGGATTTTGCGAAGCAGCTGAAGGGCGGTATGATGAGCCAGGATATTTTTGTGGAGGTGGGACACGGCCCTACGCTGATCGACAACAACATCCTGCTGTCTGACGCGACCCTGCGGATGGCCACAGAGGGCGTGGCGATGGTTCACAATCTGATCTGCGGAGCCCTGACCTGCGTGGGAGGAGGCACCGGGCCGCGCTATACGCCATATCATATCCCGCACCGCACAGAGGTGATGGGCTTCATGACCGTCCTGCATGGGGATGACCGTTTCTATAACAACATTTTCGTGCAGAAATGGCCGAAGGAGGCTTTTACCGTCCTGCGTGACAGCAGGGAGGGAGCCGATGCGGAGAACCGTGAGGTGGGAACTCATGTGATGGACGAGTATCCCACATGGGAGGAATGGATCAGCCAGTTCGACATGGATACGGACACTCCCGATATGGCGAAGCTGGAACCCGCCCATGCAGGCCATCTTCCTGTCTGGGTGAACGGAAACGCTTACTTCAACGGAGCGAGGGCCTGTAAGAAGGAGTCCTGTAATCTGGTTGATACGGAACATGAGGTGACGGTGGATGTGCTGCTTCAGGACGGGAAGCCGGTTATTTCCACCAATCTGTATGATTTCCTGAACGGCTTTACCGTGGATATGATAGACAGCGACGTTCTGGGCAGGGCCTTTGAGCCGGAGCAGCGCTTTGAAAATCCGGACGGAACACCCATCACCTTTAACAGGGATTATCTCGGCAGCCATCGTGGTACGGACATCCTTCCGGGACCGTTTGCCGTAAGGCCTGCGGACGGACAGAAGCTCTGGTAAGGCTTTAGAGCGTGTCTGCAATTTCCAAGCACGCTCTGGTGCAGGCTGAGACGGGGAAAACTGGCGATACCTGGTTTGCGCAATCAGGTACCGCCTTTTCCTGCTTAAACAGGGGGCTGCTTCAGAGGTACGAAAGAATCGTTTTTGTCGGATTGGAATAAACCAACGGAAAGGAAAACAGGATGTCTGAAAAAATAAGAAGGATAATCGATACGCTCCATGGAGGAATTGCAGAATATGACCGGAAAGAGGACAGCTTTGTTTTCCGTTACTGTTCGGAGGATATTGCAGGACTGCCTGGGGAAGCAGGCACATCAGGGAAAACAGGACTGGATG
Organism: uncultured Eisenbergiella sp.; assembly: GCA_963559585.1. Classification (GTDB taxonomy): domain Bacteria; phylum Bacillota; class Clostridia; order Lachnospirales; family Lachnospiraceae; genus Eisenbergiella. The sequence goes on from CAUWLJ010000060.1 coordinate 2,699, forward strand.
TGCAGGCTGTTGTGAGCAGCTGTGACCCAAAAAGGGTGGAGGATGCGCTGAGAGACGCTTTAAAAAAGAAAATAACGCTGAATACCTGCTGCCGGGTAAAGGCGAAGAGCGGCTGTGCAAAATGGTGCCGGATCAACGGCTGGAGCAGCGGGGAGGGTTATTTTGTACTGTTTACTGAGATGGCTCCGGAAAGCCAGCTGTACCAGAGTATCGCAGAGGAAGTGACGGATAATATTTATGTGACGGACCAGCAGACCTATCAGCTCCTGTACGTAAAGGAGCGGGATCAGGCGGACGGCGGGCAAAGCAAGGTGGGGCAGAAGTGCTACCACGCCTTGTACGGAAAATCCAGCCCCTGTGAATTCTGCGGAAAGGCATGTAATTCCGGGAGAGAAAACAAAGGCATGTTTGAAAACGACGGGCAGTACTATGTGACAAAATTCTGGGAGATGGACTGGAACGGGACACCGGCTTACGTCCGGTTTGTGCGCGACATTACGGAGAAGGAGACGGAGCGCAGGCAGAAGGAGCGCATGGAGCAGTATTTCCAGAAGGTGGTGGAATACCTGCCGGGCGGGATGGCTGTGGTGCGCCACGACAGAGACGGAAGCATGACCCCGGAATACCTCTCGGACGGATTTTCAGAAATGCTGGAAATGTCCAGGGAGGCGGCCTGGTGCATGTACCAGGAAAACGCAATGGAAGGGGTTCACCCGGACGACCGGGAATACGTGAGCCGGGGTCTGGAGCAGTGTATCCGTGAGAAAAGGGAAAAATACGAGCTGCAGTACCGGCTTCGGAAGGGGAACGGGGAATACCTGTGGGTCAACGCCAGATTTTCCGTCATTCAGAGCGAGGATGCTGCCGCAAGGGTTTATGTGGATTATCATGATATTACAGCAGAGAAGAAAATGCAGGAGCAGCTGCGGCAGCAGTACAGAGAGCAGATCCGGCAGCACTACCAGATGGCCGGGCCGGATGCTTTGATTCTGGGGCATTGCAATATTACCAGAAATAAAATCCATGAAATTGTAGATTATACCCATTCCGGCCTGCTTGAGCGATTTGGAGATAACCGGGAAGAATTTTTTACAGGGATTGGAACACTGATTGAGAAAAAAGAGGAGCGGGAAGCTTTTTATGACAGATATTTAAACGAGCCGTCTGAGCGGGCCTTCCGAAATGGGGTGAAAGAGGTAATCATGCCCTGTTTCCTGAAGCTGCCGAATCAGAGGGCGGGAAAATATGTGCAGTTTAAGGTGGTGTTTGCGGAAACACCGGATACCGGGGAGCTGACCGGAATCCTTACAGTGACGGACATTACGGAAAAAACGATCCGGGAAAAGATTTTCATGCAGCTGTCCTCCTCCAATTATGACCTGGTGGCCAGCGTCAATCTGTTTGACGACAGCTATGAGATCGTAAGCGGCGGCGACAGCATGATCAGGGAGCAGAGCGGCTCCAATACGGATAGGATCCGGAAGGTGATCGACCAGCTTGTAGTGGAGAAGGACAGGGAAAAGGAATATGTGGCGGATATGCTGGAGTCCTCCGCCATGCTGGAGCGCCTGAAGAATGGAGGAAGCTATTCCTTTTCCTATTCAGCCTGCGACGAGAACGGGAGCGTACATACCAAAAACATGATGATCTCCCCCATCGACCTGCGGCTGGGCAGAGTATGCTTTGTCAGAACCGATGTGACAAAGATGCTGGCGGAGGAGAGAGCGGCAAAGGAGGAGCTGGAGCGGGCTCTGCAGGAGGCGGAAAAGGCAAGCCGGGTGAAAAGTGATTTCCTTTCCTCCATGAGCCATGATATCCGCACGCCCATGAATGCCATCGTGGGAATGACGGCGCTGGCGCTGGCCAATCTGAACGATGCGTCAAAAATCGAGGATTATCTGCACAAAATTTCCCTGTCCTCCCAGCACCTGCTCAGTCTGATCAACGACATCCTGGATATGAGTCAGATCGAGCAGTCCAAAATCCATCTGAATCATCAGGTGCTGCAGCTCGGGGAGCTGGTGAACCATATTTCCTCCATCATGACGCCCTCTGCGGAAAATGCAGGCCTCTGCTTCCGGATAGAAACAGAGGCTGCGGAGAAAGAAGGCTTTTTGGGGGATGCGCTGAGAATCAAGCAGATTCTGCTGAATCTACTGAGCAACGCCTTCAAGTTTACAATGGAGGGCGGAACGGTACTGTTCCGGGTGGAGGAGCAAAGGCCGGATAAGCCGCACCATGTCCGGTACTGCTTTATCATTGAGGACAGTGGAATCGGAATGAGCGAAGAATCTATCGGCCATCTGTTTGAGCCCTTTGTGCGCAGCGATAAGGTGTCGCGGGTGGAGGGCACCGGCCTGGGGCTGAGCATTACCAAAGGGCTGGTAGACCTGATGGGCGGACAGATCCGGGTCAGCAGCCAGCTTCTGAAGGGAACCAGATTTGAAATCGAGCTGGAATTTGAGCAGGCGGAAAATGTGCAGGCAGAACGGAAAAACGAGGCCGCAGAGACTGCGGAGGATGATCTGTCCGGGTATCACTTCCTTCTGGTTGAGGATAACGAAATCAATTCGGAAATCCTGGGGGAGCTTTTACAGATGAAGGGAGCCACCTTTACGGTGAAAAGGGACGGCTTACAGGCCGTGGAGGAGTTTGCCGCTTCAAGGCCGGGTACCTACGATGCCGTTTTTATGGACATCCAGATGCCGGTGATGAACGGATTTGAGGCGACGAAAAGAATCCGCAGCCTGGAGCATCCGGACGCGGATTCGGTGATTATTCTTGCAATGACGGCCAATGCGTTCGCGGAGGATGTTCAGGCTTCCCTGGCTGCGGGTATGGACGGGCACATTGCAAAGCCTGTGGATATGAAGCTTTTGTACCACACGGTTTCTGAGCTGCTGAAGAAAAAATCAAGTCAAGAGGGTTAAAAATGTCAGATTCAATCGTTTTCTTATTGCTGCTCCAGGTTGTCCTGATCGGGCTGAACGCAGTTTTTGCCAGCGCCGAGATTGCGGTGCTGTCTATCAATGAGACAAAGCTGGAGCATATGGCCAAAGACGGAGATAACCGGGCGGGACGGCTGTTCCGCCTCACCAGGGAGCCGGCCCGGTTTCTGGCCACCATTCAGGTTGCCATCACACTGTCCGGCTTCCTGGGAAGCGCCTTTGCGGCGGACAACTTTTCCGAGCCTCTGGTGGACTGGGTGCTGGGGCTGGGTGTGCCTGTTCCCCGTGCAACGCTGGACACCATTGCGGTAGTGCTGATTACTCTGGTACTGTCTTATTTTACACTGATTTTCGGTGAGCTGGTTCCCAAGCGGATTGCCATGAAGAAGCCGGAGCAGCTTGCTCTGGGGATTTCCGGCCTGGTAAGCGGAATTTCCATTGCCTTCAAGCCCGTTGTAGGGCTGCTCTCCATGTCAACCAACCTGATCCTCCGCCTGTGCGGGATCGATCCGGAGGAGACGGAGGATGAGGTGAGTGAGGAGGAGATCCGCATGCTGGTGGATGCGGGCAGCGAGAAAGGGACGATCGACCATCAGGAAAAGGAATTCATTCAGAATGTTTTTGAATTCAACGATATTGCGGCGGGGGATATCGCCACCCACCGCACGGATGTAACCGTTCTGTGGCTGGAGGATGACGAGGAGGAGTGGAGGCGGACGATCCACGAAAGCCGCCACAGCCGTTATCCGGTCTGCGGGGAGTCTCCGGACAATATCATTGGCATTCTGAACGCCAGGGATTATTTCTGCCTGGCGGAAAAGACGAAGGACCGGATCCTGGCATCGGCGGTAAGACCGGCCTATTTCGTGCCGGATACCATTAAGGCGGACGTGCTGTTCCGCAATATGAAAAAGGAGCACAAGTCCCTTGCAGTGGTTCTGGATGAGTACGGCGGCATGGTGGGAATCATCACCATGAACGACCTGCTGGAGGAGCTGGTGGGGGATCTGGGAGAGGAACTGTCCGGAGAGGGAACGGACGAACCCCACATGGAGCAGGTGGGAGAAAACCTGTGGGCCGCTGTGGGAAATGTGGAGCTGAGCGAGATAGAGGAGGCTCTGCATGTGGATCTGAGCCGGGAGGAGTCCGACACGCTCACCGGACTGGTGTTCAACGAGCTGGGGACCGTTCCGGACGACGGGGCGCAGAACATCAGTCTGGAATGCCGGGGGCTGTTGATCCGCGTGGGCCGGGTGGAGGAGCATCAGATCATACAGGCCAGGATCTCCAGAATCGGGGAGGAGCCGGAAAAGGCAGCCGAGACGAATGCAGACAGGCGGGCATGACAGAACCGGCGTGCAGCAGCTGCCTGCCGGTGAACGATAACGGCGGACGGACAAAATCCGACAGGAATTTACCGAAAACCTTTGCTTTCATCCGCTTAAGCGGGTATAATTGCAGAGGAATGATGGATAGAGACGGAGGAAAATATGTCAAACGATGTTGTGATAAAGAGCAACAGGTATGGCGTCAACCTGATCCTGAGCGATCAGGTCTCATTTCCTGAGCTGCTCAAAAGCGTAGGCGAGAAATTCAAAGGGACAGAGAAATTCTTCGGTAATTCCAAAATGGCGGTTTCCTTCCAGGGGAGGGCGCTCTCTGCCGGGGAGGAGCGGCAGCTCCTTGACGCCATTACACGGAACTGCTCCATGCAGATCGTGTGTGTGATGGAGCGGGGGACTGCCCTGGAGGAACAGATGCGTCAGAGTGTTGAGGCGGCGCAGCAGCAGGGATATGCGGAAATCCCGGAAGCGGCAGGCTCCGATTTTTACAGAGGGAATCTGCGCTCCGGACAGATCCTGGAAAGCGCCTCCAACGTGACGCTGGTGGGAGACGTGAATCCGGGAGCCACGATTATTTCCCAGGGAAACGTGGTGATCTTAGGCTCCCTGAGGGGCAATGCCTGCGCCGGCGCGGGAGGAGACGGCAGCTGCTTTATCTTTGCGCTGGATATGAAGCCTATTCAGCTTCAGATAGGGGAGTATATTGCCAAGAGCCCGGACAGGGAACGGGAAAAGAAGCGTTTCCTGAGAAAAGAAAAGAACACGGATTTAAGCTGCACGTCCCAGATCGCGCGGGTCCGGGACGGAAATATCTGCATCGAGCCCATGACCAGGGGCTGCCTGGACAGACCGTAGAGAACATACATCAGGAGGAAAAAGGATGAGTGAAGTAATCGTAATAACATCAGGAAAAGGCGGCGTGGGCAAAACCACCACAACAGCCAACGTGGGCACGGGTCTCGCCATGCTGAACAAAAAGGTAGTCATGATCGACACAGACATCGGGCTTCGTAATCTGGATGTGGTGCTGGGGCTGGAAAACCGTATTGTATATAATCTGGTGGATGTGGTGGAAGGAAAATGCCGTCTGAAGCAGGCGATGATCAAGCACAAGAAGTATCCTGACCTGTACCTGATCCCCTCTGCCCAGACCAGAGACAAGGACGCCGTTTCCCCGGAACAGATCGTGGAGCTGATCGGAGAGCTGAGACAGGAATTCGATTATATCCTTTTGGACTGTCCCGCAGGTATTGAGCAGGGCTTTAAGACTGCCGTGGCAGGGGCAGACAGGGCGCTGGTGGTAACCACCCCTGAGGTGTCGGCCATCCGTGACGCGGACAGGATCGTGGGCCTGCTGGAGGCAGGAGAGATGGGCAGGATCGATCTGGTGATTAACAGGATCCGTATGGATATGGTAAAGAGGGGAGATATGCTGAAGGTGGAGGATGTGTGTGATATTCTGTCCATTCCCCTTCTGGGCGTGGTTCCCGACGACGAGCAGATCGTGGTGTCCACCAACCAGGGTGAGCCGCTGGTAGGCGGAAGCAGCCTGGCAGGACAGGCATACTCCAATATCTGCCGGCGTATCACCGGAGAGGAGGTCCCTCTGCTGGAGCTGGATGTGAAAAAGGGCGTATGGGGAACTCTGGCTGGATTATTTAAGAAATAAGGGGGAACGGTTATGCGTCTGTTTGATTTTTTTACAAAAAAAACCTCAGGAGAGGTGGCCAGGGACCGGCTGAAGCTGCTTCTGGTTTCTGACCGTGTGAATTGTTCGCCGGAGGTAATGGAAATGATCAAAAATGATATTATTGACGTTATTTCCAAGTATATGGACATCGATCCCCAGGGACTGGATATTCAGATTTCAGAATCCGAGAACGACGCGGACAGTGTGGGCGGCCCCATGCTTTTTGCCAATATTCCGATCAAAGAAGTGAAGCACAATGCAGGAGAAAGAGCACGCAGAAAGGCGTAAGGGGGAATAGAAAAGCCCGGTTGCCGTCCTGCGATTCTTTCGTTTAGATGAAAAGACCGTCGGAAGGAGAGGATGCGATGCGTTTTTATCTGGCTCCCATGGAGGGAATCACCGGCTATATTTACAGAAGGGCGCAGCATAGCTGCTTTCCGGCCTTTGACAAATATTTTACCCCGTTTCTCTCACCCAAGCAGGACAAGACCCTGAATGCAAAGGAGCGGAGGGATGTTCTGCCGGAAAACAATCCGGGAATGGTTCTGGTTCCCCAGATTCTCACAAACCGGGCGGAGGATTTTCTGCGCACGGCAGAGGAGCTGGCAGATTATGGCTATAGAGAAGTGAACCTGAATCTGGGCTGTCCCTCCCCCACGGTGGTAACGAAGGGAAAAGGTGCAGGGGCACTGGCTGATACAGACCGGCTGAAACGCCTGCTGGATGGGATCTTCGGAAAAACCGGCCTGGAAATCTCCATAAAGACGCGGCTTGGGATGTATGAGGAAGAAGAATGGGGAGAGCTGCTGGAGCTTTACTGTCAGTACCCCATAAAGGAGCTGATCGTCCATGCCAGGGTGCGGGAGGATTATTATGGCGGGAGTCCCCGGCTGGAGGCCTTTTCCCATGCGCTGGAGCGTGTGGGGGAGGACTGCGTATACAATGGAGATATTTTCACAGAGAAGGATATGGAGAGGCTGAAGCAGCGTTTTCCCGGTCTGACTGCAGTGATGCTGGGACGGGGCGCTCTGGCAGATCCCGGCCTTTTGGGAAGGATGAAGGGGGAAGCAGGGATCTCCATACGGCAGCTGCAGACTTTTTTGTCTGCTCTGTCCAGGGATTACCGCGCCATCTATTCCGGGGAACGGGATGTGCTGTTCCGCATGAAGGAGTTGTGGGCCTATCTGGAATGGAGCTTTCCGGGTGCGGAGAAGCAGATGAAGGCAATACGGAAGGCACAGCGGCTTGCAGACTATGAGGAGGCGGTGCGGCGCCTTTTGTATGAGGCGGGAGAGGCCTCTGTTTTTTCTGCCACATAAACGGCGCACCAGGGAGAGGGCGGCAGACGATGATGGTTCTATTCATTTTGCTTCTGCTTTTCATATGGCAGTACCGGAAAAACAGGAGCTACAATCCCTATGAGGAAGCATACAGCCACAGCTCGTACCATGATGCGGCGTTCTGCCGTCAGTCAGGATGCGTCAGTCAGGTGCGCCGGATCCTGGCTGAGGCTGCCGGGGAAGGAGGGCTTCTGGAAGGAAACGGCTTCCAGTCCGTAAGGGAAGCAAAGCCCGGAAGTAAGAGGCAGCCTGGAAGGGGACAGCAGCCTGCAGAGTCCGGCGCAGAGCTGCTTCTGATTCATGAGTCCGGCATTTATGCCTTTTCCACCTATCAGCTGGAGGGGAGCATAGCCGGAAATCCTGCGGGAAGATACTGGGAGCAGGTTTTTTACCATGGCTGGCAGCCTGCGGTCAGGAACTATTTTTACAATCCGTTCCTTCGGAACAAGAGAAGCCTGGATGCAGTCCGATGGGCTCTGCGTGACATGCCGGGCGTACCTTTGTTTTCCTTCGCGGTATTCGGGCCGGAGGGGGAGCTGTGGACGCAGGGAGAGCTGGGAGACGGCTGCTGGGCGGTGACGCTCCATGGCCTGGGCGGCGCGGTGGCCGGGATCATGAGAAGAAACAGGCGGTTCCTGAAGCCGGGGCAGGTGGAGGAAATCCGGGCGCGGCTGAACGGTCACAATTTTGCGCAAAAGGTATAGACTCAGAAAAGCAGATACGAGATAAGAAAAACAGGCATTATCCGCCAGCAGATTGGCAGACAGTGCCTGTTTTTACACACTCTAGGACTTCAGATTTTCGGGAAGCAGCTTCAGCAGATCGACGGATATGCTTCCGGCACTGCACTCCGCATCCAGATACAGCTCCGCATAGCCGCCTTCAGAAACGTCAAAGGAATATTCCTTGCCGTCCTCCCAGCTGCCGCTTTCGCTCTCCCCGGCCAGATAGTGAACGCTCATCCCATTGCCTTCGTCTGTGAGAATACGGCCATTGATCTGGATGCTCCATGCTTCATCACTCTCCGGCATGATAAAGCGGATTTCCCCATCCTCGTATAAGATACTGCTCTCAAGCTGTGCCAGAGGATCCGCTTCTGACGCGGCAGTATTCTGGCAGGCTGCAAGCGGCAGAGCCGGGGTGAGTATCAGTAGGAAGAGAATCAGCGTCAGACCGTTTCGTTTCGTGCGGAGCATGTTTTTTTTCTTTTGTCTCATTGACTTCTCCTTTCCGGGGATGTACACTCCAATTCCCGCAATAGGTGTTTTTCGCTGCAGGCAGGATCCGCCTGTGGCGTATGCCAAAAAAGCTGATAGGAAAAGTATAGCATACAGTGGCGCAGATGTATATCAAAATGCTCCGTCAGCTGTAAAAAAACATATTTATTCGTCATTTGTTTGTTCGGGGATGATCCTCAGTTACTGTTCACAGCAGCCTCAAACGGCAGGCGTTTGAGGCTGCTGTGAACAGTAACGAGCTGTTACCTGAACTGTGAATTATTGTGAAGAAGTACTTGACAGTCTCCAAAGCCCCACCGTATAATTAAAAATATTCGTAAGAGGAAGGCAACACCCTTGTATAACGGGTGTTGTCTTTTTGTGCGGCTGGAAAGCTGCCGGATACAGAAGGATTTTTATTGCATACAGAAAGGATTTTATATGGAAGTAAAAAAGTATCAGGACGCAGAGCTGGATCCGCGCATTCTGCGCGCCGTGGAGGAGCTGGGCTTTGAGAACATGACACCTATTCAGGAGCAGGCCATCCCTGTCCTGCTGGAGAAAAAGGACGTGCTGGGACAAGCTCAGACCGGAACGGGAAAGACGGCGGCATTCGGGCTCCCTCTGATCCAGAATATTGATCCGGAAAACCGCAGCCTTCAGGCTATTGTACTCTGTCCCACCAGGGAGCTGGCAATCCAGGCGGCGGAGGAGATGCGCCGTTTTGCCAAATATATGCAGGGGATCCGCATACTGCCCATCTACGGAGGACAGGAGATCAGCCGCCAGATCAGGGCGCTGAAGGGCGGCGTGCACATTGTTGTGGGGACTCCCGGGCGTGTCATGGATCACATGCGCCGCCATACCCTGAAAATGGAGCAGGTGAACATGGTGGTGCTCGATGAGGCGGACGAAATGCTCAACATGGGCTTCCGCGAGGACATAGAGACGATCCTGAAGGGAATCCCAAAGGAGCATCAGACTGCCTTATTTTCTGCCACCATGCCTGCTCCCATCCTGGAGATCACCCATGTTTACCAGAAGGATGCGGTGCATTTGAAAATGACAAAACAGGAGGTAACCATCCCCCTGGTAAAGCAGTATTTTTACCGGGTGATGAACGACACCAAGGTGGAGGTGACCAGCCGCCTGCTGGATTATTACGGAGTGAAGCGTTCCCTTGTGTTCTGCAACACGAAAAGACAGGTGGATGAGCTGGCGGAGATTCTGAAGAACAGGGGCTATGCGGCGGAGGGACTGCACGGCGATCTGTCCCAGGGGCAGAGAGATACGGTGATGAACCGCTTCCGCACAGGCAATCTGCAGATCCTGATTGCAACGGACGTGGCTGCCAGAGGTATTGATGTGGATGATGTGGAGGCTGTGGTGAATTTTGATCTGCCTCAGGACATTGAATACTATGTACACAGGATCGGGCGTACAGGAAGGGCAGGAAGGGAGGGGCGGTCCTTCACCCTTGTCTCCAACCGGGAAATGTACCGTCTGCGTGAGATCGAAAGAAGCTGTAAGACCACCATTCAGGAACGGAGAGTGCCGTCCGTTTCCGATATTGTATCTATCCGGGCGGAAAAGGCATTGAGAGAGGCGTTTACGGTTTTGGAGGCGGAGGAGCTGGCAGGACTTGCGGAAATGGTGGAAAGAAAGCTTGCGGGCACAGAGTATGGCGCCGCAGAGCTGGCGGCCGCCTTCCTGAGACTTCAGATGGGAGAGGAACCCCAGGAAATTCCTGAAATACGCTCCGCCGGATACAGGCGGGAGGGACGCAGGTATGGAACAGGCCGGAGCGGGAATACTTTTCAGGAGGAGCGTTTGGAAGGGGGGAAAAGGAGCGGGGAAAAACGCAGGGCTTCCCGGTCCGGAGAACGTTTTGAAGCCGGTCTCCGCCGGCCGGGACAGACGCTTCCCCGCGGCGGAAGCCGCCGTAAAGAGGAGCTGCGCTCCGGTCAGACGGACGGGAGAGGCTATGAGCGCCGCTCAGGAAAAAGGGACGGAAAGGAAAACCGCAGAAGGAAGGAAAGCGGCGTAAGGGGGGACCGGAGGATCGGATAAAATCCACCGCCCCGCTTGCCTTTCTGCCGTTCTGTATGCTATTATGAAAAAAACGGCAGGAAGGAGAATTGTTGTGGACGAAAAGAATAAAAAATCAGATAAGCAGTTGGGCTTTCTTGACCTGATCAAAGAAAGAATACGAAATAAACCCACCAGGAGCAACGATTCCCAGGCTTCTCCGGTCTCCTCCCAGGCCCCTTCCCCCAGCCAGGAGGAGAAGCTTCCCCCAGCCCGGGCCATCATCAATGTAGCCCCCAACAGCCTGCTGTTTACACTCTGGTACGAGTGGAAGACGGCGGGAAGCGGGCAGACGGGCGGTCTGAAAGCAGGAGGAGCTATTGGCGGAGCCGGGCATACCGGAGAGGCCTCCTTTGCCCTGGAGCCCTTTGAGATCGCTATGGAGCCGCCCGGTATGCCAAAGCTTCCTATCTCCACACAGGAGCTGGAGGCAGAGAAGCGGCGCGCTACCATACAGCTGATGGCGAGGGCCAGAAAGCACTATCAGCTCACTCTTCCTGACAGGGAGGGAAATGTGCCCGACGTGGATGCTGAGATGTATATTCATGTTGCACAGAGCCGCATGGCGGCCTGGGCCTTCCTTTTTCCTCCGGCCGGGAACGGAAAGCCGCTCCGTCCTGCCCAGGTGGACATGGCGCTTCAGGAATATTCTGTAAGTGCAGGGATCAGCAGGGAGGCTCTGGACGGCCTGATTCAGGAGCAGCCCTATTTCAAGCTGGTTCCCATTGCCTATGGGATTCCTCCCGTGGATGGGAGGGACGGAGCTGTTGTGGAGAAATTCTCCCGTGCTCCAAAGGTGGATTACCGCCCGGACGAGCATGGAAATATGGATTACCGCACACTGAATAATATACAGACCGTCCATGCCGGGGATCTGATCTGTGAGGAGCTTCCTCCCACACCCGGAACGGATGGGATGGATGTGCTGGGAAGCCCAATTCCCGCCAAAGCAGGCAGGCCGGCCAGGATTACTCCGGGACGCAATACAGAGCTGAGCGGGGAACCGGGCAGACTGACCGCCTCTGTGGACGGCCACCTGCAGTATGCAAACGGCAGCTTTCAGGTGAATCCGCTTCTGGAGATCCGGGGAAACGTGGATTTGAAGGTCGGAAACATCGACTTTCTGGGGGATGTGCATATATCGGGAGATGTGCTTGACAATTTCGTCATCCACGCCGCAGGCTCCGTCATCGTGGACGGCCTGGTGGAGGGAGCCGCCATCGAGGCCGGAGGAGATATTCTCATCGCCAAGGGGATTCTGGGCGATGAAAAGGCCGTCATTAAGGCGGGAGGCAGCATTAAAACCGGCTATATCGAGAATTGTGTGGTTTACGCGAAGGAAGCCGTGGAAGCCGACAGCATCATTTCCTCCTCCGTCCAGAGTGACGGAAGGATCAGCGTCTGCTCCGGCAGAGGAACCATTATAGGAGGGAAAATGGTGGCTGCCACCCGTATCGAGGCAAGGATCATCGGCTGCCGGGCAGAGCGCCATACCACTCTTGTGGTGGGGGAGACTCCATATATCCAGATTCATAAGGACGAGCTGAACCTGGCTCTGCAGAATCTGGAAAGGGAAAAGAAAGACCTGGAGCGTTCCGTCAGATTTTTCATGCAGGATACGCAGGACGATCCGGAACGGCTTCAGCACACCGCAGACTCACGGATCCTCCTTTCGGCTCTTGCCATGCGGGAGCAGCGGCTTCGTAAGGAACTGGAAAGCTTTGAGCGCAGCGCGCCGGAGCTGTCCTCCTGTGAGATCAGGGCGGAGGAGATCTATCCGATCACCACAATGAAATTTCAGTATCTGACGGAAACGGTAAAAGAAAAGACCGTGAACGTCAGAGCACATGTGAAAAATGATGCCATTGTTTTATTTTAATCAGGTGTCCACAGGCATATGCCAGAGGTTTTGATTAAAAGGAGATTTTTATGCTATGACAGAGAAGGTTACTTATTCTTCTCCGGACACAGACCCTGTTCAGGCCATCATCAATGATACGGTGAGGCTGGTATTCCGCCAGGCTGCCGCTATCGAGCTGCAGGACTGCGGGGCGCCCGGCACAGTGCCGCAGAAGCTTTACACGGTTTATACCACCTTCTGCGGCGGATACAGGATCCGTTTTTCCTTCTGCGCGGAGGAGCGGCTGCTGAGGCGGATTGCACAGAACATGCTGGAGACAGAGGAGCTGACGCAGGAGGACATTGAGGAGTGCGCCAAGGAATTCATCAACATCCTCTGCGGCCATGTGGTGAAATCCGTGTTCAGCCAGACGAAGGTTTCTGCCAGCTTCCACACTCCTTATTTTGTGGAAGGAAGATATATTCCGGAAACGGACGGGGATACGCCCGTCGTAACCACCCACTATATGGATGAGCACTTTGATATGGCGGTTTTAATTAATGACCGTTTCACATCCTGAAAACATACCGTTCGAGAAAGGAAGGGGAATACATGAAGAAGATCATGGTTGTAGATGATTCCAGAATCGCCTATGCTCAGCTGGGCAGACTGCTGAAGGGAACCGACTATGAAATCACAAAATACTGCAGGGACGGGCTAAGCGCCGTGAAGGCTTATGAAGCCTGCATGCCGGATCTGGTGACCATGGATATTATTATGCCGGATATGGACGGATTTGAGGCTGCAAAGGCCATTTTGGGGAAATGGCCGGACGCCAGGATTCTGATGGCCTCCTCCCTGGCGTATGACGAAACCATGGAAAAGGCGGAAGAAATCGGAACCAGGGGCTTCGTATTCAAGCCATTTGAACGGGATTCCCTGATAGAAGCATTTGAGAAGGCCCTGGCGGACTGAACAGGCCGGAAATGCTTCCAGCAGAATGCGCCTGCGCGGCAGCTTCCGCGCGGGCGCATTCTGCTGGAGCGGCGGACAGCTTCAAAAGCACCGCTGGCTGCAGTGGGGCATCTGGTATATTGCAGGGCTGCGGAGCAGTCTGCGGGAGAATAAAAGGGAAATATGGAAAAGAACACACAGGAACGTTTAAATAAATATCTGGCCGACTGCGGGCTTTGCTCCCGCAGAGAGGCTGACCGTATGATCGAGGTCGGGCGGGTTACGGTGAACGGAGCGCAGGCTCAGACGGGCATGAAGATCGGGCCGGAGGATTTTATCGCCGTGGATGGCCGTGCTCTGGAAAAGAAGGAGCAGAAGGTGGTGCTGGCCTACTACAAACCGGTGGGAGTTACCTGCACGGAGAAGGACAGGCATGCACAGCGCACCATCCGGGATGCCATCGACTATCCGGTGCGTGTCACCTATGCAGGACGGCTGGATAAGGACTCGGAGGGCCTTTTGCTGCTCACCAACGACGGAGAGCTGATCAACGATCTGATGCGCGGAGCCAATCATCATGAAAAGGAGTACGTGGTGCGTGTGAACAAGCCTGTCACGGACGCGTTTCTTCATAAAATGGCGGGGGGCGTTTTCCTGAAGGAGCTGGACGTGCAGACCCGCCCCTGTCAGGTGGAGCGGGTGGGCAGGTTCGTGTTCCGCATCATCCTGACCCAGGGGCTGAACCGTCAGATCCGCCGTATGTGCCGCACTCTGGGCTGTGAGGCAGTACAGATCAGGCGTATCCGTGTGGCGAATGTGGAGCTGGGCGGGCTGAAAAGCGGCGGATACCGGCAGGTAACCGGGAGTGAGCTGGAGGAGCTGTACCGGATCACCGGCAAAGAAGCTGGAAGGAGAGAGACCTCATAATGGATAAAAAGGAAAGAATGCAGGAGCTGGCCAACCTTCTGAACCGGGCTTCAAAGGCTTATTATGCTCAGGATCAGGAGATCATGACCAACTACGAGTACGATAAGCTCTACGACGAGCTGGTGCGCCTGGAGGAGGAAACCGGAACCGTGCTGTCTTGCAGCCCCACCGTGTCTGTGGGCTACGAGGCTGTGGAGGAGCTTCCCAGGGAACGTCATGAGAGCCCCATGCTTTCTCTTGGAAAAACCAAAAGCAGGGAGGAGCTTTCCGACTGGCTGGGTGAGCAGCCAGGCCTTCTGTCCTGGAAGCTGGACGGACTGACCATCGTGCTCACCTACCGGGACGGACAGCTGTTCAAGGCAGTCACCAGAGGGAACGGAGAGATCGGGGAGGTGATCACCCAAAACGCCAGGGTGTTTGTCAACATCCCTCTGTCCATTCCTTATAAAGAAGAGCTGATCCTGCGGGGGGAAGCGGTGATTACCTATGAGGACTTTCAGAGCATTAATGAAAAGATCGAGGATGAGGCCGCCAGGTACAAGAATCCCAGAAATCTGTGCTCCGGTTCTGTGCGCCAGCTAAACAATGAGATCACAGCTCAGAGAAGAGTACGTTTTTACGCTTTTTCCCTGGTGTCCGCTCCCGAAGTGGATTTTCATAATTCAAGGGAGGAACAGTTCCGTTTTCTGACGGAACAGGGCTTCCAGGTGGTGGAGTACCGCCGTGTGGACAGTTCCTCCCTCCAGGAGGCGGTGAGCTATTATGAAGAAAAGGTGAAAACCTTTCAGATCCCCTCGGACGGTTTGGTGCTGATTTACGATGATATTGCCTACGGTCTTTCCCTGGGAAGGACGGCCAAATTTCCAAGGGATTCCATCGCCTTTAAATGGCAGGATGAGACGGCGGAAACCACCCTTACAGAGGTGGAGTGGAGCGCCAGCCGTACCGGTCTGATCAATCCGGTAGCCATCTTTGCACCTGTGGAGCTGGAGGGCACCACCGTGAGCCGTGCCAGCGTGCACAACGTAAGCATTGTAAAGAGCTTAAAGCTTGGAATCGGAGACCGGATCACCGTCTACAAGGCGAACATGATCATTCCCCAGATCGCGGAAAATCTTACGGAAAGCGGAACGCTGAAGATTCCGGACGTCTGCCCTGTCTGCGGCGGCCCTGCCAGGATCGAGCAGGTCAACGAGGTACAGTCCCTGTATTGTACCAACCCGGACTGCGACGCCAAGAAAGTGAAGGCTTTTACTCTGATGGCAAGCCGGGATGCCCTCAATATCGACGGCCTTTCTGAGGCCACCCTGGAGAAATTCCTGGGCCTGGGCTTCCTGCACCGCTTCGCTGACCTGTTCCATCTGGACAGGTACAGGGAGGAGATCATTTCCATGGAGGGCTTCGGGGAGAAGTCCTATCAGAATCTGATGGACAGCCTGGAAAAAGCCAGACAGACCACGCTTCCCAGGGTCATTTACGGACTGGGCATCCAGAATATCGGTCTGGCCAATGCCAAAATGCTCTGCCGGGAATATAAAAACGATCTGGAACGCATGCTGCGGGCCGACGAGGAGGAGCTTTCCCTGATCGACGGAATAGGCGGCGTGATTGCCGGTGCCTTCTGCGCCTACTGGAAATCGGAGAAGAACCGGGAGGATATGGAGCTTTTGATCAGGGAGCTTGCCATCGAGCCCGCGCAGGAGACGGACGAGGCCGCCCAGACCCTGAAGGGGCTGGTTTTCGTGGTCACCGGAAGCCTGAACCATTTTGAAAACAGGAACGAACTGAAAGAAAAGATTGAAAGCCTGGGAGGGAAGGTTACCGGCAGCGTGACCGGAAAAACTACCTGCCTGATCAACAATGACAACACCTCCAATTCCTCCAAAAATAAGAAGGCGAAGGAGCTGGGCGTTGCGGTGATCACAGAGGATGAGTTTATAGAACAGTATCTGGGAGGTACACATGCCGATTAAAATACAAAGCGATCTTCCTGCCAGGGGGATTCTGGATAATGAAAATATTTTCGTCATGGATGAGTACAGGGCTCTGCATCAGGATATGCGTCCCCTGCAGATCTGCATCCTCAACCTGATGCCGGTGAAGCAGGACACGGAGCTGCAGCTGCTGCGCTCCCTGTCCAACACACCCCTGCAGGTGGATGTGACCTTTATGAAAATGAACAGCCACGTATCCCTGAATACTTCCATGACCCATCTGAATAAGTTTTACAATACCTTTGATGAACTGAAGGAGAACAAGTACGACGGGCTGATCATTACCGGGGCCCCCGTGGAGCAGATCCCCTTTGAGGAGGTGGATTACTGGCAGGAGCTGTGCGAGATCATGGAATGGTCGAAAAGCCATGTAACCAGCACGTTCCACATCTGCTGGGGGGCGCAGGCCGGATTGTACTACCATTTCGGTTTGAACAAGGTGCTTCTGGAGCAGAAGCTGTTCGGCGTCTTTTCCCATAAGGTGCTGAACCGGAGAGTGCCTCTGGTGCGCGGGTTTGACGATTATTTTTATATTCCACACAGCCGCCACACCGCCGTGCCTGCCCAGGCTATCCACGCCTGCAAAGAGCTTCTGGTGATGGCGGAATCCCGGGAGGCGGGCGTCCTTCTGTGTATGGCGGGAGAGGGGAAGCAGATCTTCGTTATGGGCCACCCGGAGTATGACCGCTACACCCTGCACAAGGAGTACATGAGGGATAAGGAAAAAGGCCTGCCCATTGCAGTCCCTGTCAATTACTATCCGGATGACGACTGCACCAAGAGGCCAAAGCTTTTGTGGAGGGCGCACTGTAACAATCTGTATACCAACTGGCTGAATTATTATGTATACCAGACCACGCCCTATGACATCAGGGAAATCTAAGGCGCTGCTTTCTTTTCTGCGCGCCTGGCGAAATGGGAAAAGAAAAACAGGGTAAGCAGCGGGGAAAAGAAAAAGGGGGGCGGGAAAGATGGCGCGTACCGTTTTTTTATATGTGACCTTATCACAGACGAAGGGAGCCGCAGATGGTATAGTGGCAAAAAACAGAGAGGCATAAGAAGAAAACGAATACCTCGGAATGGAGCTGTCATGCAGACGAAAAGCATAAAAAAATGGAAAGCCTTTGTGGAGGAAGCCTCCTGCGTGGCCTGCGGCTGCTGTGTCCGGGTCTGTCCCATGGGAGCGATCTGCGTATTTAAGGGCATCATGGCAAAGGTGGATCATGATAAGTGTGTGGGCTGTAGGAAGTGCGCCGCAGAATGTCCGGCGTCCGTTATCGAGATCAGGGAGGTGGAAGCATGAAGAAGGGAACTGCTCAAAAGCATTGGTACGATTATCTGTGGATCCTGTCCCTCACCTACCTGATCCTGGGATTTTTCAACATCCTGTTCGCCTGGCTGGGGCTGATCTGCTTCTTCCTTCCTCTTGGAATCTCCATCTTCCGGGGAACCAAGGGGTACTGCAGCAGATACTGCGGCAGAGGTCAGCTGTTCGGGCTGCTGGGAGGCCGGTTTGGCCTGTCGCGCAGGAAGGACATTCCCTGCTGGATGAAAAGCAAATGGTTCCGGTACGGCTTTCTGATCTTCTTCTTTGCCATGTTCTTTCAGATGCTGTGGAATACCTGGCTGGTCTTTTCGGGAGCGCAGGATCTGAAACAGGCGGTTACCCTGCTGTGGACGTTCCGGCTGCCCTGGCACTGGGCGTACCATGGCACCCTGTTTTCCGATGGAGTGGCTCAGTTTGCCTTCGGCTTCTACAGCGTGATGCTGACCTCCACGGTACTGGGGCTGATAACGATGATCCTGTTTAAACCGCGCAGCTGGTGCGTATACTGTCCCATGGGCACGATGACCCAGCTGATCTGCAAGGCCAGACAGGGAAAAGGAAAGGAGATATAAGTATGAATACGATGAGACTGAAGGATAAGGTTGCGATCATCACAGGCGGAAGCAGAGGCATCGGCTACGCCACTGCGGACAGATTCCTGGAGGAGGGGGCGTCCGTCATCCTTACGGCCAGCTCCCAGGCCTCCGCTGACCGGGCTGCTGCCAGCCTGAAGGAAAAGTATCCACAGGCGGTCGTGGCGGGGATCAGCCCGAACCTGTCCAGTCTGGAATCCGTCAGAGAGGCATTCCGGGAAGCAACAGCCAGGTACGGCTGCGTGGACATCCTGGTGAACAATGCGGGTATCTCGGAGAGCACCCCCTTTACCGAGTACACGGAGGAAACCTTTGACAAGGTGATGGATCTGAATGTGCGGGGCGTATTTAACGCCACCAGAGCTGCCAGCGAGTGTATGATCGCCCGGGGAGAGGGCGTGATCCTGTCCACCTCCTCCATGGTCAGCATATCCGGCCAGCCCAGCGGCTTTGCCTATCCGGCCTCCAAATTTGCAGTGAACGGCCTGACCGTTTCCCTTGCCCGCGAGCTGGGGC
Source organism: uncultured Eisenbergiella sp. (assembly GCA_963559585.1). Lineage (GTDB taxonomy): Bacteria > Bacillota > Clostridia > Lachnospirales > Lachnospiraceae > Eisenbergiella. Next base: position 21,476 of record CAUWLJ010000060.1, read on the forward strand.
CCAAGGGGATCCGGGTCAATGCAGTGGCTCCCGGCATTACGGAAACCGATATGATGAAGGCGGTTCCGAAGGAGGTGATCGAGCCTCTGATCGCCCAGATCCCATTAAGACGCCTGGGAAGGCCGGTGGACATTGCCAATGCCTTTGTGTTCTTAGCTTCCGAGGAGGCCTCCTACATCACCGGGGTGGTGCTGAGCGTGGACGGAATGGCAAGGTCATAGAAAGCAGGCCGTTTTTGGTTTACCGGCCTGCCGGCGGACAGTAACACAGACTGCCCTCATGGGGATATTTTTTAAGGCTTTTCAGGAAAAACTTTAGCGTACCTTTAGCTATCTATAGTATAATGATAAAAAAGTACAAGGAGGGCGCGGGTATGCGGATTCTGGTAGCGGAGGATGATGAAAGGCTGTTGAAATCCCTGATCCATATTTTTAAGACCAATCAGTTTCTGGCGGACGGAGTCACAAACGGCACGGACGCCTTAAGCTATGCGGAAACCGGGGAATACGATGGCCTTGTGCTGGATATTATGATGCCGGGGCTTGACGGGATACAGGTTTTGAAGAAGCTGCGGGAGCAGAGCATTACCACCCCCGCGCTGTTCCTGACGGCCAGGACGGAGGTAGCCCAGCGGGTGGAGGGGCTGGATGCGGGAGC
>CAUWLJ010000061.1:0-22077 GCA_963559585.1 uncultured Eisenbergiella sp.
AAAGTACTGGGCTATCTTTCGATGATTACAATTCTTCCAAATTTCAAAAATGGTAAAAAATCAGTAACATCGCTACTTACATAGTTTCTATTTTTTTCGCCTATCTGATAAGATAAAATTTGTTATATATAACTTCGTTCCCTTTCATATGCGATTCCAACACCAAATGCTTTCTGATTATATTCCTTTATCCCCGTGAAAACTCATATGCTCGGCGGTACTGTCTCATTTTTTCCACCGGTAAAGTAAAATATGTTTTGACCTGTTTTTCTGACAATCCATGCTCCATTCCAAGCAAAATTTCATTCAACTGCTCTTCATTCAACTGTTTTGCATAACGTAAAATACATTCATATATGCTTCCGGATAGATTCCACTGCTCTTCCACTGATTGCGCTATTTCTTCAGATTCTGTACCGAATTTCGGTACAAGCTCTTCTTTTTCTGTTTCCTGACGAACTTTCTGTGCCAATTCCATAATTTCCTCTTCTGTCAGTTGTGGTGGCTGATTCCAGTTTAAGTACAATATTTCATCTTCATCCATTTCAATAATCTTTATATGTGGATTGGTTTTTGCCGCTTCGCGATAAAATTCCAATTCCGAACGATTTAAAAATTGGATATCTGATTTTGATTCAATTGTTTTATATGTCATCGTTTTTTTGTTATATACAACTTTTACCGGATGCCGATAACCATTCTTTCCAGTCAGACGTTCTGACTCTTTCCAACGTGATGTTCGAAACGGAACACTGTTATGGGAGTTTTCCATCTGAAAAATAAAGAAGTAATCCAAAAATACAGTATCTTTAGAAGGATTCTTTTTTGCTACAATAATCTTACTTTCAGTGCACATTGACGGAGATCAGAAAAAAGACGGGCAAGGAGGGTTAACGGATGAAAAAGAAATGGATCAGTTTATTACTGGGAGCTTCCCTGGTGATGTCTGCTTTGGCGGGCTGCGGTTCAAGCGCGGAAACCGGCGGACAGGCGGCGCAGACTGAGGCGGGTGCTGCGGCAGAGAGCAGCGAGGCGGCCAAACCGGAGGAGGAAGAGAAACAGACGGAGAGCAAAGCGGAGGCTGACACACAGGAAACGGCGGATGGAAGCACGGTGGACGGCGGCGGAGCGACGCTGAATGTGATGTGCCATTCCAGCTGGAGGACCGATGAGGCTAACGCAGTTTTTGATTATGTATCCGAAAAATGCAATGTAACGTTTGAATTTGAAGAGGTGCCGGAGGGCGGCTCTGGAAACGAGCTTATTTTCGCCAAGATGCAGTCGGGAGAGGTTCCTGATATCCTGTGGTGGCAGGGGGCAAAGACCAGTGCAACGGAGATTGGGGAAGATCTGTTCCTGGAGCTGTCCGGGGACTGGACGCAGGATTACAGCAGCAGCGTTCTGGAAGCTCCCACGTCCAGCTATAACGGGAAGCTGATCAGCGCTCCCTTCGGCGATATTACTGCATTCGGCATCTGCTATAACAAACAGGTATTTGCAGATAATGGGATCGAGATCCCCGGAACCTGGGATGAATTTCTTGCGGCATGCGAAACCTTGAAGGCGGCAGGGGTGACTCCTGTTTATATATCCGGAACCACGGACAACGAGTGGACGCTGCAGATTATTCCCATTGACGCCAGACTGAAAATGGAACTGATGGAGCCTGGAAGCTTTGATGCGCTGGCAAAGCATGAAAAGCTCTGGGCGGATATGGATTATATGAAACTGACGTTTGAAAGGATAGACGAGCTTCGGGAGAAGGGCTATATTCAGGATACCTTCCTTTCGGACAATTACGCGGATGCCCAGGAGGCTTTGCTGACCGGCACGGCGGCTATGTATCCTCAGGCAACATGGGTTTACGCAGAGCTGAAAAAGCTGGCAGAATCAGAAGAGGAGCTTTCCAATATCGGTTTCTTCCCGATTCCGGCCACAGAGGAACAGTATTCCATTGCCTATACCGAGTATCCTACCGGCTTCGTGGTTCCGAAGGATGGTGAACAGGCGGAACTGGCGGCCCAGATTGTGGGAGAACTGGTTTCCAAGGAAGCAATGACGGAATATTATAAGCTGCATGAGGGGATTCCGGCCGTCAATGGAGTGGAAGTGGAGCTGAACAGCATCCCGGCAGATGTGTCAGAACTGATTGGGGCAGACAGAACCAGCTCCACGCCGGCCAGCCTTTATGCAACACCCAGTATGGCCAGCAATGTGCAGGCTATGCTGGCAGGGGATATGTCTCCTGAGGAGGTGCTGAAGGGATACGATACGGATTGGGATACCTACGCCAAAGAGGCGGCCAACCCGGATTGGGGATATTGACAGGGCTGATACGCTGACTGCCGTGGGGAAGGGTCGGAAAACCGGAGGCGGGGGAAAGTCCAAACAGGGCTTCCCCCGCCGTTCCTGTCAGTGCCCTTGAGAACATGCGGCAGTATTGCCGGGAAAAGGAGGTTCCCATGTTAAGAAAAAAACAGTACCCGGTCTGGTTCGTCCTGCCTGGCGTGCTTCTGTTTCTGCTTCTTTTTATCTTTCCGTTCCTGATCGGCTTCCGGTATTCCTTTACCAACTGGAACTTTAAAAGGGCAGATTTTGTGGGGCTGGAGAACTATCTGAGCATTCTCCGAAATCCCAATATGAGTATTGCTTTCAAAAATACGTTCCTGTTTACCATTATCACCACAGCAGGAAAGGTGTCTATCGGTATGCTTCTGGCGGTTTTTCTGAACCGGAAGCTGAAAACGACCAACTATTTAAGAACCGTTTTTTATCTGCCGGCCGTTATTAATTCTATCGCGGTGGGTATCGTATTTACCTCTCTGATGCACCCGTCCAAGGGGCTGATCAATACGGCGCTGCGTACTGTGGGCCTGACGGAATTTCAGCCGAAGTGGCTGACGGATACGGATATTGCCATGTTTTCCATCTGCGCCATAGAGATCTGGAAATGGTCGGGCTATACCATGATGATCCTTCTGGCGGGGATGCAGAACATTTCAAAGGATTACTATGAGGCGGCCATTATGGACGGGGCGACCCGGTGGCAGCAGTTTTCCCGCATTACCCTGCCTCTGCTGATGGCGTCCATCAACAACGTGGTGGTTCTTAGTATCATTGGCGGTCTGAAGGTGTTCGACATTGTGGTAGCCACCACAGGAGGCGGGCCGGGATATGCCACAGAGGTATTCAATACCATGATTTATAATTCTTACAGCTACCAGAAATATGGGGAGGCAACGGCAGGAACCACCCTGCTTGCCGCGGTGATCCTGGTGATTACCCTCTCCGCCTACCAGACGATTGCCAGAAAAGAGGTGGAACTGTAATGGGAAAATATAAAAAAAGATGCAGGCAGCTTCTGTTTGAACTGTCAGGAATCCTGTTCAGCTTCATTATCCTGATCCCGTTTTTTATGGTTCTGCTCAATTCCATGAAAAGCAAGCGCCAGGCCAATCTGATGCAGCTGAGCTTCAAGGGGATCTCTCTGTCCCAGTTTCTGGAAAATTATTCCACGGTCATCAGGGAGGCCAGACTGGGCTCCAGTTTTCTGAACAGCGCGGTTGTGACCGCCTGCGGGGCTGGGCTGGTGCTGACGCTGGCTTCCATGGCTGCTTTCGTGGTAGTCAGAAGGAAAACGAGGGCCATGAAGTGGCTGAATAACTTCATTGTGATGGGACTTACCCTTCCGATGGCAATGGTTCCGGTCTATTTTCTTCTTTCCAAAGTGCATATGACCACTGGAACCGGAGCCGTGATTGGTGCTATACTGGTATATGCGGCGGGGATTTTCCCTTTTACCTTCTTTATCTATACCGGGTTTATCAAGGGGATTTCCAGTGAGATTGACGAAGCCGCAATTATAGACGGAGCCAGTCCCCTGGTGATGTATTTCCGCATTATTTTTCCGCTTCTCAAGCCGGTTTCCATTACTGCGCTGATGCACTGCGTGATGTCCATTTGGAACGATTTCGGTATTTCTCTGTACCTGCTCAACAGTCCCAAGAGGACGACGGCGGTGCTTACCACCTATCTGTTCCTGGGGCAGAAGGCCTCGGACTGGCATCTTCTGTTTGCAGATGTGGTTCTGGTATCCATGCCGGTGGTGATCCTGTACCTGTTTATGCAGAAATATATCGTGGCAGGGCTGGCAGATGGGGCGGTCAAGGGATGAAGAAGCGTTTCTGCAGCATGAAAAATAAGTTTGTTCTTATGGTGGCCAGTCTGCTTCTGGCCTTTATATTGGCGACAATGGCGATCTGGGGGATCGCCTTTTCGCGTGAGATTACAGAGAGGGGAGTAGAGTATGCGGGGGAGATTATGAAGACGGCCAACGGGAACGTGGAAAGCTATCTGAAGAAGCTCAGGCTGATCGCCTATGTGCTTCAGAACAATTCCCTGGCCGGCCCCATTCTGAAAAAAAACGCCTACGCCAGCAACACAGAGCAGCTGGAGGACATGAAAACCATGCAGCTTCTGTTAAAGTCGGTGATGACCGGGGCGGAGTATATGCAGAATATCTATGTGTATACCCAGGGAGGCATGGAATTTTCCGCAGGAGGCTCTTATCATGCTCCGTCAGAAGAACAGCTGGAAGAATGGAAACGGCAGACCCTGGAGCGGGATGTGGTTTTTTCTGTTCTGCCTGCTGCGGACAAATATGATTACCCCAAGATGTTTCTGATAAAGCAGCTGGATTCCGGCAGGAAAATGCCAGCGGCCTGGGTGGTCATGCAGATCAACTGCCGGGGCATTTATGGTATTTATAATGAAATGGAGCGGTACGATGCCGGCCTGATCGTGTGGAATGACGAAAAGCAGGAGACTGTATATCGAAATGGAATCCTGGCAGGAATGGAGGAGGCTGCTTCGCAGGAGGAGCGGATCGTCCGGATGGCTCAGGAGGAGAATGGACGGACGGTGCGGCTTGGGGGACAGAAGCTTCTTCTGATGGGGATGGAATCTGAGGTGACGGGCTGGCAGAGCATCCTGCTGATCCCGGTGGAGCAGGTGTACGGACAGCATGGGAGGATTCTGTCCATCAATGCGGTTCTGCTGGTTCTGCTGTCCTTGAGCGCGGTGGCGGCAAGCTATGTAATGGCGGGCCGTTTTCTGAAGAATATAGAGCTTCTGACCGTGGCTGTGGAGCGGGTTGACAGAGACAATCTGCGGCTGGATGCGGTGATTGATTCCGGGGATGAAGCGGAGGTGCTGTACCGCAGATTTGCGGAGATGATCAGCAGGATCCAGTCTCAGATCATTTACATCAAGCAGCATGAAAGAGAGAAAAGAATGCTGACCTTAAAGGCGCTGCAGGCTCAGATCAATCCCCATTTTCTGTACAACAGCCTGAATACGGTGAAATGGATTGGGCAGATGCAGGGGGCGGATTCGGTGGTGGATGCGGTGGCGGCGCTCAGCTCCATTATGCAGGTGAATATGTCGGACAAAACCTACATTACCTTCCGGGAGGAGCTGGAGTATCTGAACCAGTATATCTGTATGATGGAGTTCCAAAAGGCGGCCCGGATCAAATTTGTATGTAAAATAGAAGAGGGGCTGAAGCAGTGCTTCATATTAAAAATGCTGATACAGCCGATTGTGGAAAATTCCCTGAAGCATGGAGGGATTATGGAACGACCGGATGGATATGTGTCGGTATCGGTGTATGCGGAAGAAGGGGATGTGGTGGTGGATGTGGAGGACAATGGACGCGGCCTTGGGGAGGAGGAATGCTGTGAGATCCTGGAAAACCTCCAGGAAGGGGAGGGGATAGGCCTTTTCAATATCCAGAAAAGAATCCAGCTTTATTATGGAGAAGCGTATGGAGTGGGGATTACGGGAGAGAAGGGGATTTTTACCTGTGTTTCCTTGAGAATACCGAGAATGGAGCGGGCGGGAGAAGATGATGATCAGAGTCATGTTGGTGGATGATGAATTGCCGGGGCGGATGATGGTGCGTTCCCTGATCGACTGGGAGAAAGAGGGCTATACGATCTGTGGGGAATGCAGCGACGGCAGCCAGGCCTGGTCGCTGATCCCGGTGTTAAAGCCTCAGATTGTGATAACGGATGTGAAGATGAATCATATGAACGGGGATGAGCTGGTGCGCCGGATTGAGGAAAAGTACCCACAGATCTGTACCATCGTTTTGAGCGGATATGACGATTACAAGTATGTGAGGGAGGTGCTGAAGCACAGCGCCATTGACTATCTGATCAAGAATGACCTGACGCCGGAGCTTTTGATGGAATCGCTGCATAAGGCGGAGGAGATACAGAAAATGGGGCCGAAGATCGAGAAGGATGAGAACAATCTGCAGGCTCTGCGCAGGCAGTTTGTTTTAAGACTGATTGGCGGAGAATACCAGGGGAAGGATGCGCGGATTGAAAAGGAGGTACGGACGCTGGGAATCTGTCTGGATGCGGGCCGTGTGATTCCCATTCTTCTGGTTATGGGAAACCTGGATGAGAAGATCAACGGCGGGACGCTCCGGGACAGGATGCTGATTCGCTTTTCGGTTTGCAATGTGCTGGAGGAGATCGTCAGAGAAGAACATCAGGGGATGGCGGCCGCCTTGGAGAACAATGAAATCCTTCTGCTGGTGTCCCTGCGAGGCATGGTCAGCGAGGGAAAACAGGAGGAGGAGCTGAGAAGGCTTCTGAATCGATGCAGCTTCTGCCTGGACAAGTTTATGAGGCTGGAGGCCAACTTCCATGTGGGAAGAGCTGTGCCTCTGGGAAAGCTTCAGGATGGTTTTCAGGAGCTGGAGGAGCGTAGGCGGGAGGAATTTCTGGATCTGAGGATGGACGGAGAACAAAAACAACAGTATAACAACGGGAACGGAGTCCGTCTGGAGGAGGAACAGAGGATTTCGGCTGCACTCCGGCAGCAGGACAAGGGGATGCTGGAGGAAACTCTGGACGGGATTTTCAAAGAGGTGTACCAGGGGAGTGTTTCGAGAAAAGGATGTACCCAGTTATTTTCCGATCTGATCATTCTGGCGGTTTCCTACTGCAAAAAGAAAGGGATCGCAGTGGAGAAGGTCTACAACAGACAGCCGGGGATCATGGACTATGTTGCGCAGCTGGAAAGGCTGAAGGACTGCCGCCGCTTTTTTGGAGAACTGTTTGGAAAAATCCTGGAGGAGCAGAGGGATGCGGAAGGAGAAAAGGGCTATTCTGCGCCGGTCAGGAAGGCGGTTTCCTTCATCCGCCGCCATTATATGGAAGGAATCTCCCTGAGCGATGCGGCGGAATATGCAGGTGTGAACAGTTCCTACCTGAGCACGCTGTTTAAAGCGGAGGTGGGGAACGGATTTGTGGAGTACCTGAATGAAGTCAGGCTGGAGCGGGCCAGGGAGGATATGGATGTTCCGGGAATACCTTTGAAGGAGATTATGGATCGGGCCGGCTTTTGCAGCTATTCCAATTTTTTTAATCTGTTCAAGAAAAAATACGGCATGACGCCGCGGGAATATCAGAAAGAAAAGGGAAAGGAGTGAGAGTATGGATGCGTTTCAACTGCGTTTTCTGGGAACCGGTGCGGCCGACTGGCCCATGAAGCCGGAGGGGGAGGAGAGGTATGACAGGAGCGGAAGGATCCGCCGTCCGTCCAGCCTTCTGGTGAATGGGCGCTGTCTGATCGATCCGGCTCCAGAGTCCTGGTTTTATGCCAGAAGGGTATTGGGAATAGAGCTTTGCGGACTGCGGGCGATCTTCCTGACCCACAGCCACGGGGATCATTTCAGTCACAGGGCATTAAGGGGATTTTTGAAGGGGGCGGACAGAAAGGTAAGGCTGTACTGTCATGAAAGCGCACTTCGCTGGCTGAAGCTGACGGACTGGGAAGTGGAAAGGCTGGAGATCCATACGGTGCGGTGCGGCGAATGGGTGCGGGAGGCCGACATGAGGGTGCAGGTGCTGGAAGCCAACCATGAGGTGGCGCATGCCCGGGTACCGGAGGAGGAAAGGGAACGTCCTGTGCATTATCTGTTTGAACGGAAAGGGAAACGCTTTTTCTACGGTTGCGACGGAGGATGGTTCCTGGCGCATACCTGGTCGCTGCTGCGCAAAAAGGAGCTGGATCTGGCGGTCCTGGACGCCACGGTGGGAAGGATACGGGGGGATTTCCGCATTGCCAGCCATAATACCCTGGATATGATAGAATTGTTTCTCGTATCCATGCAGGAGTGCCAGGTCCTTAAAAGGGACGGCCAGGTGGTGCTTTCCCATCTGGCAAGGACACTGCATGAGGACGGGGAGGACTGCCGGGACTGGACGGTGGCATATGATGGAATGGAACTGCAATTATAGAAAGGGAAAGGAGATTGATATGAAAACAAAGGTATGGGCACACAGAGGAGCCAGCGCTTATGCGCCGGAGAATACATTGGAGGCTTTGGCACTGGCGGTGGAGCAGAAGGCGGACGGCGTGGAGCTGGACGTTCAGCTTACCAGGGACGGTGAACTGGTGGTTATTCATGACGAGACGATAGACAGAGTGAGCGAGGGACGGGGGTATGTGAGAGACTATACCCTTCAGGAGCTGAAACGCTTCCATTACAACAAGACCCACCCGGAGTACGCGCAGGCCTCCATTCCCACTCTTGCACAGGTGTACGATCTTCTGAAGCCCTCCGGCCTTGTGATTAACGTGGAGATCAAGACGGGGATTTTCTTCTATCCCGGCATAGAGGAGAAGCTGAACTGGCTGGAGCAGGAGATGGGGATGGGGGGAAGAATCATCTATTCCTCCTTCAACCATTACAGTGTGATGCGCATGAAGGAGCTGAATCCCAGGGCGAAAACAGGGCTTTTGTATGCGGACGGCTTTCAGAACGTTCCGGCCTATGCGGCCGACCTGGGGGCGGACGCTCTGCATCCTGCGTGGTACAACCTGCAGTACGAAGGCTTTCTGGAGGACTGCCGCAGATACGGCCTGGCCCTGCATGTGTGGACTGTGGACGATGAGGCCCAGATGCAGGCGCTGGCGGATCAGAGAATCGATGCGATTATCACCAACAGACCGGATGCGGCGCGGCGCGTTGTGGATAGACAGTAACAGTGAAAAAAAGTAGTTGACTTCCCCTTCCTATTGCGATAGAATGGATGGTGCACTATTGTGGCAAGCCATGCTATTTTTGTGCGAAATATCGAAAAACAAGTATCACGCTGACCGTTAATGGCGGCCTGAAACCGTCGTAAACTGCCACAAATCATAAGAACGGGGTGAAATGTCAATGGAAAAGAACAGAATACGTCCTATTGCCACCGGCAAGAACATGCGTATGAGTTACTCACGGCAGAAGGAAGTATTGGAGATGCCGAACCTGATCGAAGTCCAGAAGAACTCCTATCAGTGGTTCCTGAGCGAAGGCCTGAAAGAGGTTTTTGACGATATATCTCCAATAGAAGACTACAGCGGCCATCTCAGCCTTGAATTCGTGGGCTTTGAACTGTGCGAGGATGATGTGAAGTATTCCATCGAGAAGTGCAAGGAGAGAGATGCCACCTATGCCGCTCCCTTAAAGGTAAAGGTGCGCCTTTATAATAAGGAAAAGGAAGAGATAACAGAACATGAGATTTTCATGGGCGATCTCCCGCTGATGACCGAGACAGGAACCTTTGTAATCAATGGTGCAGAGCGTGTTATCGTCAGTCAGCTTGTGCGTTCCCCCGGCATTTACTATGGAATCGGACATGATAAGATCGGTAAGAGGCTGTTCAGCTGTACCGTGATCCCCAACCGCGGCGCCTGGCTGGAATATGAGACGGACTCCAACGACGTGTTCTATGTGCGTGTTGACAGAACCAGAAAGGTGCCGATCACCGTTCTGATCCGTGCCTTGGGCGTTGGAACCAACGATGAGATCCGGGAGCTGTTCGGAGATGAGCCGAAGATCGAGGCCAGCTTTGCCAAGGATACCGCCGAGAACTATCAGGAGGGTCTGCTTGAGCTGTACAAGAAGATCCGTCCCGGCGAGCCTTTGAGCGTGGAGAGCGCGGAGAGCCTGATCAACGCCATGTTCTTTGACCCCAGAAGATATGATCTGGCAAAGGTGGGCAGATACAAATTCAATAAAAAGCTGATGCTGAAAAACCGCATCCGCGGCGCAGTGCTGGCGGAGGATGTGGTGGATATTTCTACCGGAGAACTGCTGGCTCCCGCAGGGGAGAAGGTGACGGCCGAGCTGGCTGACGCCATCCAGAATGCAGCGGTTCCTTTTGTGTATATTCAGACAGAGGAACGCAACGTGAAGGTTCTCTCCAATATGATGGTGGATATTACTCATTATGTGGACTGCAATCCCAGAGAGCTTGGCGTGACGGAGCTGGTATATTATCCTGTCCTGGCCCAGATCCTGGAGGAGCATGCGGCAGACCCTGAGGAGCTGGCAGAGGCGATACGCAAGAACATCCACGAGCTGATCCCCAAGCATATTACGAAGGAAGACATCCTTGCTTCCATTAACTATAACATCCATTTGGAGTACGGCCTTGGAAACGATGACGATATCGACCACCTGGGCAACAGACGTATCCGTGCGGTGGGCGAGCTTCTGCAGAACCAGTACCGCATCGGCCTGTCCAGGATGGAGAGGGTGGTTCGTGAAAGGATGACCACCCATGATGCGGAGGAGATTTCTCCTCAGGTACTTATCAACATCAAGCCGGTGCAGGCTGCCGTGAAGGAGTTCTTCGGTTCCTCCCAGCTGTCCCAGTTCATGGATCAGAACAATCCTCTGGGTGAGCTGACCCACAAGAGACGTCTGTCCGCACTGGGCCCCGGCGGTCTGAGCCGTGACCGTGCCGGATTCGAGGTTCGTGACGTACATTACTCCCATTACGGAAGAATGTGCCCCATTGAGACCCCTGAAGGACCCAACATCGGTCTGATCAACTCCCTGGCTACTTATGCCAGGATTAATGAATATGGCTTTGTGGAAGCTCCTTACCGTAAGATCGACAAGACCGATCCGGCCAACCCCAGGGTTACGGAGGACGTGGTCTACATGACGGCTGATGAGGAAGATAATTACCATGTAGCCCAGGCGAATGAGGCGCTGGATGCAGAAGGACATTTCGTGAGAAACAGCGTATCCGGACGTTACCGCGAGGAGACGCAGGAGTATCCCAAAACCATGTTCGACTACATGGACGTATCGCCTAAGATGGTATTCTCCGTGGCGACAGCCCTGATTCCCTTCCTGGAAAACGATGACGCCAACCGTGCGCTGATGGGCTCCAACATGCAGCGTCAGGCGGTTCCGCTGCTTTCCACGGAGGCTCCTGCAGTGGGAACCGGTATGGAAGTGAAGGCGGCGGTGGACTCCGGCGTGTGCGTTGTGGCAAGAAAGGCCGGAACCATTGATTACGTATCCTCCAACCTGATCAAGATGACTGCGGACGACGGGGAGAAGATCGAGTACCGTCTGACCAAGTTCTCACGAAGCAACCAGAGCAACTGCTACAACCAGAGACCCATTGTATTCAAGGGCAACCGTGTGGCGGCAGGACAGGTAATCGCAGACGGCCCTTCCACCTCCGAAGGCGAGCTGGCGCTGGGCAAGAACCCTCTGATCGGCTTCATGACCTGGGAAGGCTACAACTACGAGGATGCCGTTCTGCTCAGTGAGAGGCTGGTGCAGGATGACGTTTATACATCCGTTCATATAGAGGAATACGAGGCAGAGGCCCGTGACACCAAGCTGGGGCCGGAGGAGATCACCAGAGACGTTCCCGGTGTGGGCGACGATGCGCTGAAGGATCTGGACGACAGGGGAATCATCCGTATCGGAGCAGAGGTGCGCGCAGGAGATATTCTGGTGGGTAAGGTGACTCCCAAGGGAGAGACAGAGCTGACCGCAGAGGAGAGGCTGCTGAGAGCCATCTTCGGTGAGAAGGCAAGAGAGGTGAGGGACACCTCCCTGAAGGTTCCTCACGGTGAGTATGGAATTATCGTGGATGCCAAGGTGTTTACCAGAGAGAATGGCGACGAGCTCTCTCCCGGCGTAAACCAGGCAGTACGCATTTATATCGCGCAGAAGAGAAAGATCTCCGTAGGCGACAAGATGGCAGGCCGTCATGGAAACAAGGGTGTAGTTTCCCGCGTGCTTCCTGTGGAGGATATGCCCTATCTGCCCAACGGACGTCCCCTTGACATCGTGCTGAATCCTCTGGGCGTGCCTTCCCGTATGAACATCGGGCAGGTGCTGGAGATCCATCTTTCCCTGGCGGCAAAGGCACTGGGCTTCAACGTGGCCACACCCGTATTTGACGGAGCCAACGAGATTGATATTATGGATACTCTCGACCTGGCAAATGATTATGTGAATTTGAGCTGGGAGGAGTTTGAGGAAAAGCACAAGGATGAGCTGCTTCCTGAGGTGATGCGGTATCTGTCCCTGAACAGGGATCACAGAGAGGTATGGAAGGGCGTTCCCATCAGCAGGGACGGTAAGGTGAGGCTGAGAGACGGACGTACCGGAGAGTATTTTGACAGCCCGGTTACCATCGGCCACATGCACTACCTGAAGCTGCACCATCTGGTAGACGATAAGATCCATGCCCGTTCCACAGGCCCTTACTCCCTGGTAACGCAGCAGCCTCTGGGCGGTAAGGCTCAGTTCGGCGGACAGCGTTTCGGAGAGATGGAGGTGTGGGCGCTGGAGGCTTACGGCGCGGCATACACCCTGCAGGAGATCCTGACCGTGAAGTCGGACGATGTGGTGGGCCGTGTAAAGACCTACGAGGCCATCATCAAGGGCGAGAACATTCCTGAGCCTGGAATCCCTGAGTCCTTCAAGGTACTGCTGAAGGAGCTGCAGTCCCTGGCGCTGGATGTGAGAGTCCTGCGTGATGACAACACGGAAGTGGAGATCATGGAGACGGTGGACTACGGCGATACGGATTACCGTTACGAGCTGGAGGGCGATTCCAAGGGCTACGACAAGTACGAAAAGGATTCCCTGGGCGCACTGGGCTACCAGAGCCAGGAATTTGACGAGAGCGGAGAACTGGTGAACACCCAGGACGAGGAACCGGAGCCTCAGGATTTCGACATGGCGGACAGCTATGACGATATGGACGAGTAAGCTGAGACAGCAGCCGAGTGATGGGCCGGTGCGCATGCACCGTGCCCGTTTGGAAAAAAGGAGTGCACAATGTCTGAAACAAATACAAAGAATGAAGTATACCAGCCGATGACGTTCGATGCCATTAAGATCGGCCTGGCTTCACCCGACAAGATCAGAGACTGGTCCAGAGGCGAGGTTCAGAAGCCGGAGACCATCAACTACAGAACTCTGAAGCCTGAGAGGGACGGTCTTTTCTGTGAGCGTATTTTTGGACCCACCAAGGACTGGGAGTGTCATTGCGGTAAGTATAAGAAGATCAGATATAAGGGCGTTGTTTGCGACCGCTGTGGCGTGGAAGTGACCAAATCCAGCGTGCGCCGTGAGCGTATGGGCCATATCGAGTTGGCCGCTCCCGTATCCCATATCTGGTATTTTAAGGGGATTCCCAGCCGTATGGGACTGATTCTGGATCTGTCTCCCAGAGTGCTGGAGAAGGTGCTCTATTTTGCATCCTACATCGTGCTGGATCCCGGAGAGAGCAATCTGGACTATAAGCAGGTGCTTTCAGAGAAGGAATATCAGGACGCCAGAGAGACCTGGGGAAATAAATTCCGCGCAGGCATGGGCGCAGAATCCATCAAGGAGCTGCTGTGTGCCATCGATCTGGAAAGAGAAGCGGAGGAACTGAAAAACGGGCTGGTGGACGCCAGCGGCCAGAAGCGCGCCAGGATCATTAAGCGCCTGGAGGTGGTGGAGGCCTTCCGTGAATCCGGCAACCGCCCCGAATGGATGGTGCTGGATGTGATTCCTGTGATTCCTCCGGATCTGCGTCCCATGGTACAGCTGGACGGCGGACGCTTCGCAACCTCCGACTTAAACGACCTGTACCGCAGAATTATCAACAGAAATAACCGCCTGAAAAGGCTTTTGGAGCTGGGAGCTCCCGATATTATCGTCCGCAACGAGAAGCGTATGCTGCAGGAGGCGGTGGACGCCCTGATTGACAACGGCAGACGGGGACGCCCGGTTACCGGACCCGGCAACAGAGCGCTCAAGTCCCTGTCCGATATGCTGAAGGGAAAATCAGGACGTTTCCGTCAGAATCTTCTGGGCAAGCGTGTGGACTATTCCGGACGAAGCGTTATCGTGGTAGGCCCTGAACTGAAGATTTATCAGTGCGGACTGCCCAAGGAAATGGCCATCGAGCTGTTCAAGCCTTTTGTAATGAAGGAACTGGTGGCAAGAGGCATTTCCCAGAACATCAAGAACGCCAAGAAGCTGGTGGAGAGACTGGACTCCCAGGTATGGGATGTGCTGGAGGATGTGATCAAGGAGCATCCGGTTATGCTGAACCGCGCCCCTACCCTGCACAGACTGGGTATCCAGGCCTTTGAGCCGATTCTGGTAGAGGGTAAGGCTATCAAGCTGCATCCTCTGGTATGTACCGCCTTTAACGCCGACTTTGACGGTGACCAGATGGCCGTGCACCTTCCTCTTTCCGTGGAAGCCCAGGCGGAGTGCCGTTTCATGCTGCTCTCCCCCAACAATCTGCTGAAGCCCTCCGACGGCGGCCCTGTGGCAGTGCCCTCCCAGGACATGGTTCTGGGAATCTACTACCTGACCCAGGAAAGACCCGGCGCCAAGGGAGAAGGCAAGTACTTCAAGAACCTGAATGAAGCCATTCTGGCCTATGAAAACCAGGTGATCACACTTCATTCCAGAGTGAAGGTGAAGGTGACAAAGGAGCTGCCTGACGGCACGATCCTTTCCGATATTGTGGAATCCACGCTGGGCCGCTTTATTTTCAATGAGATCCTTCCTCAGGATCTGGGCTTTGTGGACAGAAGCAGCCCGGAAAACGCTCTGAAGCTGGAGGTAGACTTCCATGTGGGCAAGAAGGGACTGAAGCAGATCCTGGAAAAGGTGATCAATATCCATGGCTCCTCCCGCATGGCTGAGGTGCTGGATAATATCAAGTCCACCGGATACAAGTATTCCACAAGGGCGGCCATGACCGTATCCATTTCCGATATGACCGTGCCTGAAAAGAAGCCGGAGATGCTGGCGCAGGCCCAGGCTACCGTTGACAGGATTTCCCAGAACTTCCGCCGCGGCCTGATCACCGAGGAAGAGCGTTACCGCGCTGTGGTGGAAACCTGGAACGAGACGGATAAAGAGCTGACCGACGTTCTGCTTGCAGGACTGGATAAATACAACAATATTTTCATGATGGCTGATTCCGGAGCCCGTGGTTCCAATCAGCAGATCAAGCAGCTTGCGGGTATGCGCGGACTGATGGCCGATACCACAGGACGTACCATCGAGCTGCCCATCAAGTCCAACTTCCGTGAAGGACTGGACGTACTGGAATATTTCATGTCCGCTCACGGCGCCCGTAAGGGACTGTCCGACACCGCTCTGCGTACTGCGGACTCCGGATACCTGACCAGACGAATGGTTGACGTATCCCAGGAGCTGATCATCCGCGAACAGGACTGCTGTGAAGGCAGAGATGAGATTCCCGGCATGGAAGTGAGCGCTTTCATGGACGGAAAAGAAACCATTGAGGGCCTGAAGGACCGTATCACAGGCAGAGTATCCTGTGAGGACATTACAGACCGGGACGGCAACATCCTGGTGAAGAAGAACCATATGATCACTCCCAGCCGCGCAGAGAAGATTCTGAGTGTGGGCGTTGATAAGAAGGGCGATCCCATTGAAAAGGTGAAGATCCGCACCATATTAAGTTGCCGCAGCCACAACGGAATCTGCGCCAAGTGTTACGGAGCCAACATGGCAACCGGAGAAGCGGTTCAGGTGGGCGAGGCTGTTGGTATTATTGCCGCCCAGTCCATCGGAGAGCCCGGTACACAGCTGACCATGCGTACCTTCCATACGGGCGGCGTAGCCGGTGACGATATCACACAGGGTCTTCCCCGTGTAGAGGAGCTTTTCGAGGCCAGAAAGCCCAAGGGACTTGCGATCATCGCAGAGTTCGGCGGAACGGCCGTGATCAAGGATACCAAGAAGAAGCGCGAGGTCATCATCACCAACCCTGAGACCGCGGAGAGCAAGGCGTATCTGATCCCATACGGCTCCAGAATCAAGGTGATGGACGGCCAGGAACTGGAGGCCGGAGACGAGCTGACAGAGGGTAGCGTAAATCCCCACGATCTGCTCAAGATCAAGGGAATCCGTGCCGTACAGGATTACATGCTCCGCGAGGTACAGCGCGTATACCGCCTGCAGGGCGTTGACATCAGCGACAAGCACATCGAAGTGATTGTGCGCCAGATGCTGAAAAAAGTCCGCGTGGAGAACAGTGGCGATACCGAGTTCCTTCCCGGAACCCTGGTAGACACCCTGGAATACGAGGACATGAACGAAATGCTGGCAAAGGAAGGCAAAGAGCCTGCCGAAGGCAAACAGATCCTCCTGGGAATCACCAAGGCGGCCCTGGCTACCAACTCCTTCCTCTCTGCAGCATCCTTCCAGGAGACCACCAAGGTACTCACCGAGGCGGCCATCAAAGGAAAGGTTGATCCTCTGATCGGCCTGAAGGAAAACGTCATCATCGGTAAGCTCATCCCTGCCGGAACCGGCATGAAGCGCTACCGCGACGTCCGCCTGAGCACCGACGATGCCCTGGCCCGCAAAGCCGAGGAAGAAGAATACCTCTTCGATGACGAGGACGAAGAAGAAAATCTTCTCCCCGGGGAAGAAACCGCTGAGGCTGAAGACCTTGAGGACGTATCCTCCGATGACACCGAAGAAACCTTCGACGACACCGACACCCAGCCCGAAGAAGAATTCGACGATCCCGAAGCCGGGGAAGCCGACGAGGAATAAATCAACTAGTTAGCCAGACCTTTAACTAAAGCCTCGCAAAATGAAGAACCATTCAGCGATTATCAAAAAACTACGCGGCCTCCCGGCTTTCAGGATGTGGCCCGCGGCAGGATTCTCTGCACGGGCCGTTTCAAAAACGCCGGCACTTGGCGAGGTCTTTCCGAGCCTAGTGGCCGTTGCGTTTTTGATCGAGCGAAAGCGTGCCCACGCAGAGAACCTGCCGCGGGCCGCATCCTGAAAGCCGGGAGGCCTTATAACTTTTTTGATCCCGCTGAATCGCAATGATTTTAAAGAAAATCTATTGACAATGCACTCAGAAGCACGTATACTAAACAGGCGTGCATTTGAGTGCATTTTCTTTTTGTGTAAAAAGAAAGGCGGGGCATCTGCCGCCGCGCATCTTTTTCAGGAAAAAAGTGGCTTGAATGTATGAAATATCTGCTTATGGCAATCATAGGCAGAGAGAAACATTAACCTATACCGCAGGAGGTGAAAACGAATGCCCACATTTAACCAGTTAGTTAGAAAAGGACGTCAGACATCTGTGAAGAAGTCAACAGCACCGGCTCTCCAGAAAGGATACAACTCCCTTCACAAGAAGGCCATCGATGCTTCCGCTCCTCAGAAGAGAGGTGTCTGCACTGCTGTTAAGACAGCTACTCCTAAGAAGCCTAACTCCGCTCTCAGAAAGATCGCCAGAGTACGTCTTTCCAACGGAATCGAAGTAACAAGCTACATTCCCGGTGAAGGACACAATCTGCAGGAACACAGCGTTGTTCTGATCAGAGGCGGCCGTGTTAAGGACCTTCCCGGTACCAGATACCACATCATCAGAGGTACGCTGGATACCGCAGGCGTTGCGAACAGACGCCAGGCCCGTTCCAAGTACGGCGCTAAGAGACCTAAGGCTGGAAAATAATTCATTATTTTCCATGTACCACAGAACGAACTAATTTAGTGTTGGGATTCTGATTTTCACTTTTTGGCGAACAGATATACCGCACGAACACATTGCGTGTGATGGCCGTAGGACGGCCAGAATTAGTAGCGTCTCCGGGCGCTTGCACAGCCTATAGGCTTTGTATCAGACACATGTGAGTACCGATGATTTAATTATTATTTAATTAAGGAGGGAAGAACCGTGCCACGTAAAGGACATATTCAGAAAAGAGATGTGCTGGCAGACCCTTTGTACAACGACAAGGTAGTTACCAAGCTGATCAACAACATCATGCTGGATGGTAAGAAGGGTGTTGCCCAGAAGATTGTATACGGCGCATTCTCCAGAGTGGAAGAAAAGGCTGGAAGGCCTGCGCTGGAAGTATTTGAGGAGGCTATGAACAACATCATGCCCCTTCTGGAGGTAAAGGCCAGACGTATCGGCGGCGCTACCTACCAGGTGCCCATCGAGGTAAGAGCTGAGAGACGTCAGGCGCTGGGCCTGCGCTGGCTTGTAACCTTCTCCCGCAAGAGAGGCGAAAAGACCATGCAGGAGAGACTGGCAAACGAAATCCTTGACGCAGCGAACAACACCGGTTCCGCTGTAAAGAGGAAAGAGGACATGCACAAAATGGCAGAAGCAAACAAGGCTTTCTCCCACTACAGATTTTAATCTGGGCGGGAAAGCCCTGGCGGCTTAGCTCAGGTTACTAAAATAAGGAGGAAAAAACCTTGGCTGGAAGAGAATATCCTTTAGAGAGAACTCGTAATATCGGTATCATGGCGCACATCGATGCCGGTAAGACAACTACAACAGAGCGTATTCTTTATTATACCGGTGTTAACTACAAGATCGGTGACACCCACGAGGGTACTGCAACCATGGACTGGATGGAGCAGGAGCAGGAAAGAGGTATTACCATCACTTCCGCCGCTACCACCTGCCATTGGACTCTGCAGGAGAACTGCAAGCCGAAGGAAGGCGCGCTGGAGCATCGTATCAATATCATTGATACACCTGGACACGTTGACTTTACGGTTGAGGTTGAGCGTTCCCTTCGTGTGCTGGACGGTGCAGTAGGCGTTTTCTGTGCAAAGGGCGGCGTAGAGCCCCAGTCCGAGAACGTATGGCGTCAGGCTGATACCTACAACGTACCCAGAATGGCATTCATCAACAAGATGGATATTTTGGGCGCAAACTTCTACGGAACCGTAGACCAGATCCGTACCAGACTGGGAAAGAATGCGATCTGCCTTCAGCTTCCCATCGGTAAGGAAGATGAGTTTAAGGGAATAATTGATCTGTTTGAAATGAAGGCTTACATCTACAATGACGATAAGGGAGACGATATTTCCATCGTTGATATTCCTGAAGACATGAAGGATGAAGCTGAGCTGTATCGTTCCGAGCTTGTTGAGAAGATCTGCGAGCTGGATGACGATCTGATGATGGCCTATCTGGAGGGCGAGGAGCCTTCCAACGAAGACCTGAAGAAAGCATTAAGGAAGGCTACCTGCGAATGCCAGGCCATTCCCGTGTGCTGCGGAACTGCTTACAGGAACAAGGGTGTACAGAAGCTGCTGGATGCGATCATCGAGTTTATGCCTTCACCCCTGGATATTCCTGCAATCAAGGGCGTTGACCTGGATGGCAATGAAGTGGAGAGACATTCTTCCGATGACGAACCCTTCTCTGCTCTGGCATTCAAGATTATGGCTGATCCCTTCGTGGGTAAGCTGGCATTCTTCCGTGTGTATTCCGGTACGTTGAACTCCGGTTCTTATGTACTGAATGCCACGAAGGATAAGAAAGAGCGTGTGGGACGTATCCTGCAGATGCACGCCAACAAGAGAGCGGAGCTGGACAAGGTTTACTCCGGTGATATTGCTGCAGCCGTTGGATTTAAGTTCACCACCACAGGCGACACCATCTGTGACGAGCAGCATCCTGTAATCCTGGAGTCCATGGAGTTCCCCGAGCCCGTTATCGAGCTTGCCATCGAGCCTAAGACCAAGGCTGGACAGGGCAAGATGGGCGAGGCCCTTGCCAAGCTGGCAGAGGAAGATCCTACCTTCCGTGCACATACGGATCAGGAAACCGGACAGACCATCATTGCCGGTATGGGCGAGCTGCATCTGGAGATCATCGTTGACAGACTTCTGCGTGAGTTCAAGGTAGAAGCCAACGTAGGCGCTCCCCAGGTTGCTTATAAGGAAACCTTTACCAAGCCTGTTGACGTGGACAGCAAGTATGCGAAGCAGTCCGGCGGACGCGGACAGTACGGTCACTGTAAGGTTAAATTTGAGCCCATGGATCCCAACGGCGAGGAGACCTTCAAGTTTGAGTCCCAGGTTGTGGGCGGATCTATTCCGAAGGAATACATTCCCGCAGTCGGAGAGGGTATCGAAGAGGCTGCCAAGGCCGGTATCCTTGGCGGATTCCCTGTGCTGGGCGTACACGCCATCGTGTATGATGGATCCTATCATGAGGTTGACTCCTCCGAAATGGCATTCCATATCGCAGGATCCCTTGCATTCAAGGACGCTATGCACAAGGCAGGCGCGGTGCTGCTTGAGCCTATCATGAAGGTTGAAGTGACCATGCCTGAGGACTATATGGGCGATGTAATCGGTGACATCAACTCCCGCCGCGGACGTATCGAAGGTATGGACGACATCGGCGGAGGCAAGCTGGTAAGAGCTTATGTGCCCCTTGCTGAGATGTTCGGCTACTCCACCGACCTGCGTTCCAAGACCCAGGGCCGCGGTAACTACTCCATGTTCTTTGAGAAGTACGAGCAGGTACCGAAGAACGTTCAGGAAAAGGTTCTCGCTGCAAAGGCAAAATAAAGACGGCGTTCCTTATCCTGTGGAAAAGGTTCTCGCTGCAAAAGCAAAATAAAAAAGTTACTGTTTGCCGGCTTACCGGTGGACAGTAACAATTAAAGGAAATAAAGCTTGAAAATGTCGGTAACATCTAATATAATTAGGGGTAGCCGATTATGAAAAGAAACAAATCGTATCTAATGTTTTAAGGAGGATTCTCAAAATGGCAAAAGCTAAATTTGAAAGAAGCAAGCCCCATTGTAACATTGGTACCATTGGCCACGTTGACCATGGTAAGACTACTCTGACCGCTGCTATTACCAAGACTCTGAACACCAGACTTGGAACCGGTGAAGCCGTTGCTTTCGATATGATCGATAAGGCTCCCGAAGAGAGAGAGCGTGGAATCACCATCTCTACCGCACACGTTGAGTACGAGACCGAGAAGAGACACTACGCACACGTTGACTGCCCTGGCCATGCTGACTATGTAAAGAACATGATCACCGGTGCAGCTCAGATGGACGGCGCTATCCTGGTAGTAGCTGCTACCGATGGTGTTATGGCTCAGACTAAGGAGCACATCCTTCTGTCCCGTCAGGTAGGCGTTCCTTACATCGTAGTATTCATGAACAAGTGCGATATGGTAGACGATCCCGAGCTGCTTGAGCTGGTTGAGATGGAGATCAGAGACCTGCTGAACGAGTACGAGTTCCCCGGAGATGACACTCCTATCATCCAGGGTTCCGCTCTGAAGGCTCTTGAAGATCCCAACAGCGAGTGGGGCGACAAGATCCTTGATCTGATGCATGCTGTTGACGAGTATGTTCCCGATCCTCAGCGCGACACTGACAAGCCTTTCCTTATGCCTGTAGAGGACGTATTCACCATTACCGGACGTGGTACTGTTGCTACCGGTAGAGTTGAGCGTGGTACTCTGCACCTGAATGAGGAAGTTGAGATCGTTGGTATCAAGGAAGAGACCAAGAAGACCGTTGTAACCGGTATCGAGATGTTCCGTAAGATGCTGGATGAGGCTCAGGCTGGTGATAACATCGGCGCTCTGCTTCGTGGTGTTCAGAGAACTGAAATCGAAAGAGGACAGGTTCTGGCTAAACCCGGCAGCGTTACCTGCCACAAGAAGTTTACCGCTCAGGTTTACGTTCTGACCAAGGATGAAGGCGGACGTCATACTCCTTTCTTCAACAACTATCGTCCTCAGTTCTACTTCAGAACAACCGACGTTACCGGTGTCTGCAACCTTCCTGAGGGAACCGAGATGTGCATGCCTGGTGATAACGTAGAGATGACCATCGAGCTGATCCATCCCATCGCTATGGAGCAGGGTCTTACCTTCGCTATCCGTGAAGGTGGACGTACTGTAG
>CAUWLJ010000062.1:0-22066 GCA_963559585.1 uncultured Eisenbergiella sp.
GCAGGAGACGTTACAGCTTCTCAGTGTAATGTCTAACGACCACAGATTCGAGGACGTGTATAACGAGTGTGTTGATAAAGGAGATATTCGGACTATGTGTGATGTGTTAGATAGAATCGAAGAAAAAGGCCGTGAAGAAGGCCGCAGAGAGGGTACTCTTGATAGTATCAAGAAGCTGGTTAAGAACATGAAGTGTACCGTTAACGAAGCCATGGATGCTTTGGAGATTCCGTTGGAACTGAGGGACTCTTATAAAAAGATGCTGAATATTTAAGAAAGGTCTGTATTCAGCAGTGGACTTCTTAAAAAGTTAAATAATATCTTTCAATTAAAAGATCTGTGTGAAGCGCAGGTCTTTTATTTATGCTCAAAGCTGAATGGATGTCGAGTACATCCTTTTTGCTTCCCCCCCATATCTACATGGCATTGGTGAGCCAATGCCGGAAACTGTATTATTTTATCACAAGGAAGGGGCAGTAAAACTATGAGCAGCATTGAAGCAGCACAGAGGCAGTTCGTCTGTTCCGTATTCAATGGTTCCATGGATTCCTACAGGCCGGGCGTTACCGGGTCTGCCTACAATAACGTGATGGAACTGAAAGGGCCGGTGGAGAAAGCCTATCCTCATATGACAGGGCTGAATGTGAGACGTTCTGGCCAGAATGCAGAAAAGGGGGTTGACAGTGCCAATCCCGTATGCTACATTAAAAACAGTTTGAGGCAAATGAATCATTTTCTAAAAACTGTGATGGGAAGAAGTACGGAGAGGCGGAGCCTACAGAAAGCGGCCGGAGGATGAGAGGCGCAGGAAGAAGCTTTCCGGAATACATCCCGGAGTTTCACACCGAAACCGGACGCGAAGCGGCGGGGAGTAGGCTGTGACGGAGTGCGGCCGTTATCCTGCAGGAGTATCGCTGAACCAGGAGGGATGTTTGGAAGAACAGCCGATCCGGACGGACTGCAGCCGTGGAGGAACAGCCGTACTTGATAAGGCAGACGGCGTGAGCCGTTTGTGAACAAAGGTGGTAACACGGGTTACAGCAACTCGTCCTTTTTTCGCACAGGAGTGCGGAGAGAGGGCTTTTTTTATGCCATCATGAATTGTATGCCGGGGCCGGGGACGCTTCGGGAGGAAGGCTGTTTGTGCCGGAGCGTTACAAACAGCCCTGATGTTTCCATCGTTTACGCTCCGGAATGGAGGAGAAAATGCAGGTATTTGAAGAATTAAAGGCGCGGGGACTTCTGGCGCAGCTGACGGATGAGGAAGAAATCAGGGAACTGGTGAATGCGGGAAAGGCCACCTTCTATATCGGCTTTGACCCCACGGCGGACAGCCTTCATGTGGGGCATTTCATGGCGCTGTGCCTGATGAAAAGGCTGCAGATGGCAGGAAACAAGCCCATCGCCCTGGTGGGAGGCGGAACGGGTATGATTGGGGATCCTTCGGGAAGAACCGATATGCGCTCCATGATGACCAGGGAGACCATTGACCACAACTGTGAGTGCTTCAGAAAGCAGATGGAAAAATTCATCGACTTTTCAGATGGAAAGGCCATCATGGTCAACAATGCGGACTGGCTGCTGAAGCTGAACTATGTGGAGCTTCTGCGGGATGTGGGAGCCTGCTTCTCCGTCAACAACATGCTGAGGGCCGAGTGCTACAAGCAGCGCATGGAGAAGGGATTAAGCTTCCTGGAGTTCAACTACATGATCATGCAGAGCTACGACTTCCTGATGCTGTACCAGAAATACGGCTGCAACATGCAGTTCGGCGGCGATGATCAGTGGAGCAACATGCTGGGAGGTACGGAGCTGATCCGCAGAAAGCTGGGCAGGAACGCTTACGCCATGACCATCACTCTGCTCTTAAATTCCGAGGGCAAGAAGATGGGCAAGACCCAGAAGGGGGCCGTGTGGCTGGATCCCAACAAGACATCACCTTTTGAATTTTACCAGTACTGGAGGAACGTGGCGGACGCGGACGTGCTCAAATGCCTGCGCATGCTCACCTTCCTGCCTCTGGAGCAGATCAACGAGATGGATCGGTGGGAGGGAAGCCAGTTAAATACTGCCAAGGAGATTCTGGCCTTTGAGCTGACCAAGATGATCCACGGCGAGGAGGAGGCTGTGAAGTCTCAGGAGAGTGCTCGGGCGCTTTTTACCGGAGGAAATGCGGAGCAGATGCCTGCAGCCGTACTGACGGAGGCTGATCTGAAGGACGGCAGTATTGATATTCTGGATCTGCTGGTGAAATCCGGTCTGGTTTCTTCCAGATCAGAAGGACGCCGTGCCGTGGAGCAGGGCGGAGTGTCTGTGGATGGGGAGAAGGTGGCCGATATCAGGACGCTGTTTGCCGGTGAGGATTTTGCCGGGGACGGAAAGGTGCTGAAGCGCGGGAAGAAAAACTTTAAGCGTGTTGTGATGGAGTGACCAAGGGAGCGGATCACTGAATAAAGGAAGCTTTGAAAAGAACCTTATCGGTTTTCAGGGAGAAACTGGAAATTGGTGAGGTTCTTTGATTTTATCGTTCATGATACCACTGGTATATCCCTCCCCCTATCCGCATATATTGAAACAGCAACAGGCAGCGGAAGGGGTTTGGTATATGGAAACAGCGCATACACAGAATTTATACAGAGACATCCGGCAGAGAACAGGCGGTGAAATTTATATCGGCGTGGTGGGGCCGGTACGGACAGGGAAGTCCACCTTTATCAAAAGATTCATGGATCTTCTGGTGCTTCCCTACATGACCGATGAGGCGGACAGGATCCGGGCGCAGGATGAGCTGCCCCAAAGCTCCGGCGGCAAAACGATCACTACCACAGAGCCCAAGTTCATCCCGAAGGAGGCGGCTGAGCTGACCCTGAACGGGGATATTAATGTGAAGGTGCGCCTGGTGGACTGCGTGGGCTTCATGGTGGACGGCGCGGCCGGACACATGGAGGACGACGAGGAACGGCTGGTGAAAACGCCCTGGTACGATTATGAGATCCCTTTTACCCAGGCGGCGGAAATTGGGACCAAGAAGGTGATCGGGGATCATTCCACCATAGGTATCGTGGTAACCACGGACGGCAGCATCGGGGAGCTGAAAAGGGAGAACTACCTGACTCCGGAGGAAAAGACGATCCTGGAGCTGAAAAAAATGCACAAGCCCTTCCTGGTGCTGGTAAACTCTGTGCGGCCTTACGGTGAGGAGGCCATGAAAACAGCGGAGGCCATTGAGGAAAAATACCATGTGGCAGCTCTCCCCGTGAACTGCGAACAGCTGAAGCGGGAGGACATCAACCAGATCATGGAGCGGGTGCTTTATGAATTTCCCGTGACCATGATCGAATTCTATACGCCGAAATGGGTGGAAATGCTGCCAAATACCCACAGCCTGAAGGCCGACCTGATCCAGAAGATCCGTGCCATGATGGCCGGTATCGACACGATCCGGGATGTGGCCGGAAAAACGATTGCTCTGGACAGCGGGTACGTGAAGCGCTGTATCGTCGAAAATGTGAACATGGCGGACGGCAGCATCCGGGTGGTTCTGGACGTGGATGACAAATATTATTATGAAATGCTCAGCGACCTGATCGGGGAAAGCGTGTCCGGCCAGTACCAGCTCATTTCAGTATTAAAGGAAATGTCCAGAATGCGCCGGGAATACACGAAGGTGCTCCATGCCATGGAATCGGTGCGGCTGAAGGGGTACGGTGTGGTGACGCCTGACCGGGCGGAAATCCGTCTGGATAAGCCGGAGGTGATCCGGCACGGCAACAAGTTCGGCGTGAAGATCAGGGCGGAAAGCCCCTCCATCCATCTGATCCGGGCAAACGTGATCACGGAGATTGCTCCCATAGTGGGAACCCAGGAGCAGGCGGAGGATCTGATCAGCTACATCGACGATGCCAGAAAGGATGAGGAGGGTATCTGGGAGACGAACATCTTCGGCAAGACGGTGGAGCAGCTGGTGAACGACGGGATTACCGGCAAGATTTCCATGATCGGCGATGAAAGCCAGGTAAAGCTGCAGGAAACGATGCAGAAGATCGTCAACGACAGCAATGGCGGTATGGTGTGTATTATTATCTGAAAAAAATCTGTATTTACGATGCAAAAGCGCCCGGACGGCTGTGTGAAATGGCTGTACGGGCGCTTTGCTTCCTGTCATTTTGGCGGACTGTGAAAACCCGGCCTTTCCAGACAAAACCTGCCGTAAGCCGTAAAAAGTGCCGGAAAATCCGTTTGTTATAAAAAAATGTTGTAAAGCCCGCATAGATTGGGTAATGTGTATATATACAGAATAATGAGAGGGCTTGTACAGCTTTTTTGACAGGAGGCAGGGATGAAAAACAAAAGAAAAAATCCATGGACTGTGGCAGGGGCTGCTGTGGCTGTTTTGGCGTTCGGTATTTTGATACTGAGTGTTTTGGGGAGAATGGAAGAATCTGACGGCAATACGTATCCGGAACCGTCTGCAGACGAGGCTGCCGGAGAAAGGGAAGAAGGGACGCAGGTCACAGAGCCTGCTCCCGGAACAGAGCAGGGCGCGATAGAAGAAGAGACAGAAGAAGGAGCAGAGGACGGAGATGAGATTCTGCGCCGTTTTTCATCCATGGAGTGGGACAGGCTGGAACCGGCCAGGATCGGGCAGGATGAGGACTGGCAGACCAGGGTGGTTTTTCTGGCAGAACTTCAGGAGGAGGAGATCATTATGTACGGCTACAATGATGAGGAGTTTTCCAACCGTGGTGTGGCCATAGATTTTAAAGGCAATGTGAGCTTCTTTGACTGGATCTACATGACATCCCGGCTGGATCCGCCCAGACTGTACTGGCAGGAGAAGGGAGCCTTGCTCCAGGCGGCCATGGAGGTGGGAGCCGGAAGCGGGTATGCCGTGCAGGAGCTTCATGTGCTGCAGGCCTATGAGACGGGCCATCTGGAACCTTATTCCTTTGACGGTGACACTTATGTACCTCTTTTAAAAGAAAGAATCGGTTTCCGCTGGGAGCCGGAGACACAGACACTGGTTCTCTTTGATACTGTACACCCTGAGGAAGCTCTGGCCAGCGCAGAGCTTGGCTGGCTGGAGCCGGAGCGGATCGATGGGCTGAGCCTGGGGGAGAGCATCCGTTTTGAACTGGGGGAGGAGATCTGGCTGGAATGTACGCCCGGTTTTCTGGCTGATGGGATGCCCATGCCTCAGTTTGACGGAATGCCCCGGCTTCGGGCGCAGGTACTGGTAACGCCTGAAGCGGAGAACGGCCAGGAGCGGTTGGGATTTTCCCTGGGGCAGATCAGGGCAGAACAGGACTGAAGGGCCGGCTTCTTATGACTTTTTGCCGGGAGTCATTTTTTTCCTTCCAATCCCCATTCTGCCATGTTAAAATAGAAGCGTCTGTGAATTAGAAAAAGCAGGAAAGGCAGGAAGTAACGGTATGAATCCAGTATACGACAAATTAATGAGATGCTATGAGAGTGTCCGGCGCAGGATTGATTTTCATCCGGAGGCAGCCATCGTGCTGGGCTCTGGCCTGGGCGACTATGCCGATCATATCCGGGTGGAGGCGGAGCTTGATTACCATGATATTGAGGGCTTCCCGGTGTCCACCGTGCCCGGACATGCAGGGAAATTTATTTTCGGCTGGGTAGGACAGGTGCCTGTGGTGTGCATGAAGGGCAGGGTGCATTATTATGAGGGGTATCCCATTTCCGATGTAGTGCTGCCCGTCCGGTTGATGAAGCTGATGGGGGCAAAGTTTTTGTTCCTCACCAATGCTTCCGGCGGGATCAACCCCTCTTTTCACGCAGGGGATTTCATGCTCCTGCGCGATCATGTATCCCTCTGGGCTCCCAACCCGCTGATCGGGGCGAATCTGGACGAGCTGGGGGTGCGTTTCCCGGATATGACCCATGTGTATGACGAAGGGCTGAACGATCTGATCCGTCAGGCAGCGGCTGAGAACGGCATCCGTCTGCAGGAGGGCGTTTATGCTCAGCTTACCGGGCCTTCCTTTGAATCCCCGGCGGAGATCCGGCTCCTGCATCGGCTGGGAGTGGACGCGGTGGGAATGTCCACCGTGGTGGAGGCGATCGCAGCCAACCACATGGGCATGAGGATCTGCTGTATCTCCTGCGTGTGCAACCTGGCAGCGGGAATGACCGACAATCCGCTGACCCATGAGGAGGTGCAGGAGGCTGCCAATGCGGCTGCCCCTCTGTTCAAGACTCTGGTGACGGAGTCGGTGAAGAAATTCGGAGAGTGGAAGGATGGACGGCCATGAGAACCGCCCAGGGTCCGGCTGACAGAAAGAAAAACGATTTATGGAAGGGATGGAGACTGGTATGACAGATTACAGAGAACTGATCCGTCAGGCGATACGGGCCAGGGAAAATTCCTATGCCCCATATTCGGGCTTTTATGTGGGCGCGGCCCTGCAGGCCGCGGGCAGAAGGGATGGGAAGCCGGTGATCTTCACGGGCTGCAATGTGGAGAACGCCGCCTTTTCGCCCACAAACTGCGCGGAGCGGACGGCCTTTTTCAAGGCGGTGAGCGAAGGCGTGCGGACGTTTACCGCCATTGCCATCGTGGGAGGCGGACAGGGATCGCCTTCCTCCTATGCCATGCCCTGCGGGGTATGCAGGCAGGTGATGATGGAATTTTGCAGTCCGGATACTTTTGAGATAATTGCGGCGGTGTCCGAGGAGGATTATAAGGTTTACAGGTTAAAGGACCTTCTGCCCGGCGCCTTTGGCCCTGACAGCCTGCAGCCGTACGGATTTATAGGAAAGCAATGGAGGAAAAAGAGAGAAGTGAAGACACGTTTTTATAATGCAAGGATCATGGCCATGGAAAGGGACTGTTCTATTATAATGGGAGAGCTGTGGGTGGACGGCGATACCATCCTGTACGTGGGAGACGGACGCGACCGGGAAGAATTCTGTGAAAAGAAGGGCCTGAGGGAGCCTGCCTGGGATCAGGAGATCGACTGCGAGGGAAATGTGCTCATGCCAGGCTTCAAAAATGCCCACACCCATTCCGCCATGGTGGCCATGCGCTCCTTTGCGGACGATATGCCTCTGCAGGAGTGGCTGAACACCAAGATCTTCCCACTGGAGGCGAAAATGACGGATCAGGACAATTATGACCTGACCCAGCTTGCCATCCTGGAATATCTGACCACGGGAGTGACCGCCATTTTTGACATGTATCTGTCCCCGGAATACATTGCAAAGGCCTGTATGGATATGGGGATGCGCTGCGTGCTGGTGAGCGGGCTGAATAAATTCGGGCCGGCGCTTTCCGTGATGGAGGAGCGTTTTCAGAAGCTGAACGGGCTGCACCCCCTGATCAGCTACTGTATGGGAGTGCATGCGGAGTACACCTGTTCCAGGGAGCTTCTGGAGCAGGTCAGTGAAATGATCCACAAGTATCAGACGCCTTTTTTTGCTCATATGTCGGAAACGAAGCTGGAGACGGAGGAATGCGTGGAAAGATACGGCATGACGCCTCCGGCCCTGTTCGACTCTCTGGGGCTGTTCGATTTCGGGGGCGGCGGATACCACTGCGTGTATTTTACGGAGGAGGATATGGAGCTTTTTGCAAAAAAAGGGCTTCATGTGATCACCAACCCGGCTTCCAACGCCAAGCTTGCAAGCGGAGTGGCGCCTCTCACCCGGTTCCTGGAAAAGGGGATCAGCGTTGGGATCGGAACGGACGGCGCATCCAGCAATAACTGTCTGGACATGTTCCGGGAAATGTTCCTGGCGACGGCGCTTGCCAAGCTGCGCGACGGCAACGCCTCCGCCATGCCCCCCGCTCAGGTGCTCAGGATGGCCTGCTCAAACGGGGCGCGTGCCATGGGGCTTCGTGACTGCGATATGCTGGCCGAAGGGAAGAAGGCGGATCTGATCATGATTGACCTTCATCAGCCGAACATGCAGCCGCTTAACAATATCCCGGACAATATCGTGTACAGCGGAAGCAAACAGAATGTGAAGCTGACCATGGTGGGAGGACGTATCCTGTACCAGGACGGCAGGTTCCTGTGCTGTGATGATGCGGAGAAGGTGTACGCGAAGGCAAATGAGATCATCGCAAGGCTGTCGCAGGCGTGAGAAAAAGGGGTAGACAAATGCCGGATTTAGGCATAAAATGACGTACATAGCGGTTTATCGCCGCACTGCCGCACAAAAGGCAGTGGGTGATAAGGGCATAAATACTTAGGAGGTAGGAGATGTTAGAGAAGTTTTTCAAACTGAAGGAAAACCACACGGATGTGAAAACCGAGGTTATGGCCGGTATTACCACGTTCATGACCATGGCTTACATTCTGGCGGTGAATCCGAACATCCTTTCCGCAACCGGAATGGATGCCAATGCGGTACTGATCGCAACCTCGCTGGCCGCCTTCGTCGGCACGGCAATGATGGCGCTGTTCGCCAACTATCCCTTTGCGCTGGCTCCCGGAATGGGGCTGAATGCGTACTTTGCCTACACGGTAGTCCTGAACATGGGCTATTCCTGGCAGCTTGCGCTGATGGCTGTGTTTGTGGAGGGTATCGTTTTCATTATCCTCTCCCTTACCAATGTGCGTGAGGCGATCTTCAATGCTATTCCCATGACCTTAAAGAGCGCGGTGAGCGTTGGTATCGGACTTTTCATCGCGTTTATCGGCCTGCAGAATGCCAAGCTGGTGGTGAACAGCGATTCCACCCTGCTGACCTACCAGACCTTCAAGGGAGAGACCTTCTCCTCCGTTGGTATCGGCGCCCTGCTTGCCCTGATCGGCGTGCTGGTGATTGCCGTTCTTCTTGTGAAGAAGGTAAAGGGCGGCATTCTGCTGGGCATTGTGATCACCTGGGTTCTGGGTATCCTGTGCGAGCTGGCAGGCATTTATGTGCCTAACCCTGATGCAGGCATGTACTCCGTGATCCCTGCGGCAATCGTGAGCTTTGACTTTTCCTCCTTCGGCCAGACCTTCGGCCAGGTGTTCAAAGCGGATTTCTCCTCTGTGAGAGTGCTGGATTTCATCGTTGTTATGTTTGCCTTCCTGTTTGTTGACCTGTTTGATACGCTTGGAACCCTGATCGGTGTGGCTTCCAAGGCGGACATGCTGGACAAGAACGGAAGACTGCCCAGGATCAAGGGCGCTCTGATGGCAGATGCTGTGGCCACCAGCGTGGGCGCTGTTTTCGGAACCTCCACCACAACCACCTTTGTGGAGAGCGCTTCCGGCGTATCCGAGGGAGGACGCACGGGCCTTACCGCCATCACCACGGGTGTCCTGTTCCTGCTGGCGCTGATCTTCTCGCCCTTATTCCTGACGATCCCTTCCTTTGCAACCGCACCGGCCCTGATCGTGGTAGGCTTCTACATGATGGGCGCCGTTGTGAAGATCGATTTTGACGATATGTCCGAGGCGATCCCTGCATTCCTGTGCATCATTGCCATGCCTCTGGCATATAGTATCTCTGAGGGTATCGCCATCGGCGTGATTTCCTGGACTCTGCTGAACCTGATTACCGGCAAGGCGAAGGACAAGAAGATCAGTGTGTTGATGTACATCCTGACCGTTCTGTTCATTCTGAAATATATCTTCCTGTAAAAGGAAAGAGCGGCGGAGACGTATGCTCAGGGGAAGATCGCTCCAGGGACAGCATTCCCCGGGGGAGTTGCCCCAGGGGAGTTGTCCGTGGCAGTTTCCCCGGGGAAGTTTCCCCGAGGAAGTTTCCCCGCGGATGCAATGCAGTGAGGAGGGCGCGGGCGTTTGATCAGCCTGCGCCCTTCGTGTATCATGGAGGGACGTATGCACAATCAGTTGACCAGAAAAGATATAGAGAGGATGCAGGAGGAAATCGACCACCGCAGGCTGGTGGTGCGCAGGGAGGCTCTGGAGGCTGTGAAGGAAGCCAGGGCGCAGGGAGATCTGAGCGAAAATTTTGAATATTATGCGGCCAAACGGGAAAAAAACAGGAATGAGAGCCGGATCCGTTTCCTGGAGCGGATGATCCGCACGGCGGAGGTGATCTCCGACGAGTCCGGGGAGGACGAGATCGGCGTGAACAATACGGTGGAGCTGTTCTTTGAGGAGGACGGCGTGACGGAGACCATGAAAATCGTGACCACCATGCGGGGGAATTCCCTGGAAGGGCTGGTGAGCACGGAATCCCCCATCGGGAAGGCCCTCCTTGGACATAAGGAGGGGGATCGGGTTTATATTAAAGTGAATGAAAGCTATGGCTACTACGTGGTAGTGAAAAAAATAGAGAAAACCGTGGACGACGGGACGGACAAGATCAGGAGTTTTTAAGGCGGGATGAAGGTTGTTTATATTGCGCACAGCGGCTTTTGTGTGGAGCTTTTGCGGCATGTGCTTCTGTTTGATTATTTTACGGGTAAGCTGCCGGAATGGGACAGCGGGAAGGAACTGGTGGTCTTTGCTTCCCACAGGCATCAGGATCATTTCAACGTGAAGGTGCTGAAGCTGGCGGAGCAGTATGAAAGAGTACGCTTTGTGCTGGGGAGCGATGTCCGCCTGAAGGAGGACTGGCTGGAAAAGAAGGGGATAGACCCGGCTGTGCTTTCCAAAGCTTCCTTTATCAGACCGGGAACGGCCCTGTATCTTCCGGACGGCGGAGAAAGCGTCCGGGAGAGTGACTGGGAGGGTGAGGCTGCTCCGTTTGAGGGGGAGAAAGAGGGGGTATGCGTGCGCGCCCTCCGCTCCACCGACGAGGGCGTGGCCTTTCTGGTGGAAACGGAAGGGAAACGCTTTTACCATGCCGGAGATCTGAACTGGTGGCATTGGGAAGAAGAGGGGAAGGCCTGGAACCGGAACATGGAGGTCAGCTATAAGAAGGAGATCGACAGGATGGCAGGCCAATATGTGGACGTTGCTTTTGTTCCTCTGGATCCCAGGCTTGGCAGGGCTTACGGCTGGGGAATGGAGTATTTCCTGCAGAAGGTGAGCGCCGGACACGTCTTTCCCATGCATATGTGGGAGGAGTACGGATACATCGGGAAATATAAAGAGGAACACGCAGACGCTGACCGGATGGTGACGATCCATGACCGGGGAGAGGCTTTCCTGATAGAGGGAGAGGCCTGCCCTCCGACAGCCGGGGCATGAGACACTGTTCCTGTTTTTATTTTTAATCAACGGTTTTGTGCCGGAGCGTCACAGGACTGTGTGGATTGCAGACGGGAAAACAATGCGTGTTTCCCGCCGCGGCCGAAGCGAAAACGCTCCGTCATGGAGGTGAAAATGGAAGCTTTGGGTATAATCGGCCTTCTGGCCTGTGGCATTCTCTTTATTTTTGTAAAAGGGGTGCTGGGAGAGAGGAGGAAGGAGAAAGAGCTGCGCGCCAGAATTCACCGTTCCTATGGAAAGGAGTGGGAGCGGGAATACAGCGACGAGGAACTGTCCGGGATTCCCGGTTTTTTCAATGCCCACCCAGGGGAGGGGCAGATCGATGACATTACCTGGAACGATCTGTCCATGGATGAGATTTTTTTTCAGATGAACCATACCTGGTCATCGGCGGGGCAGGAATATCTGTATTATGCTCTGCATACCCCGGCTATGGAGGAGGATGCGCTGGAGCGGGCGGAGGAGCAGATCACATGGTTTGCCTCCCACGAGCGGGAGAGGGAGGAGCTGCAGCTTCTGTACTGCCGGCTGGGCAGGAGCGGGAAGTATTCCATCTATGATTACCTGATGTATCTGGAGAAGCTGAAGGAAAAGAGCAGCGCAGGAGTGATCCTGGCGGACGTGCTTCTGCTTCTCTGTGCCGCCGCTATTCCTTTCGCTCCTTCTCTGGGTATGATCGGACTGTTTGTGATCATGACGATAAATATGTTCACCTATATGAAACAGAAGCGGGAGGCGGAGCCGTACCTGGTGAGCTTTGCCTATGTGAAGCGGGTTCTGGATTTTGCGGACAGGATACGCAGAGTGGACATTCCTGTGCTGAAGGAGGAATGGAGTGAGCTTGAGCTGCTGGCAGGACGCTTCGGCCGTTTTAAGGGAAGCGCCGTTCTGGGAATGCGGGGAAGCACCATGGCGGGAGATCCTCTTTCCATCCTGATGGACTATGTGAATATGATTCTGCATCTGGATCTGATCTGCTTCCAGGGAATGCTGAGAGAGGTGAAGCAGCACCTTTCTGATCTTGACCGCATGGTGGAGCTTCTGGGACGGACGGAATATCATATGGCGGTGGCCTCCTGGCGGGAATCCGTGGAAGGCTGGTGCGTTCCCGTATTCACCCATACGGGGGAGCTGGAGATTCAGAAGCTGGTCCATCCTCTCCTGCGGGAGCCTGTCAAAAACAGCATCCGGTCAGAGAAAGGCGTGCTGGTGACGGGCTCCAACGCCTCCGGAAAGTCCACCTTTTTGAAGGCTGTGGCCATAAATGCCCTGCTGGCGCAGACCGTCCATACCTGCCTGGCGGACAGCTACCGGGGGAATCTGTACAGGATCCTGTCCTCCATGGCGCTGAGGGATGATCTGGAGAGCGGGGAGAGCTACTATATGGTGGAGATCAAAGCCCTGAAGCGTATCCTGGACGCGGCGGAGGAGGGCAGGGCTCCTGTGCTCTGCTTTGTGGATGAGGTGCTTCGGGGTACGAATACGGTGGAGCGCATTGCAGCCTCCGTGCAGATCCTGAAGAGCTTAAACCGCCCCGGTGTGCGGTGCTTTGCGGCCACCCACGATATTGAACTGACGGAGCTTCTGAAGGCGGACTACGACAACTACCATTTTGAGGAGCAGGTGCGGGAGGAGGATATTTTCTTTAACTATGTACTGATGCCCGGAAGGGCTGTGACCAGAAATGCCATCCGTCTGCTGAAGATCATCGGCTATCAGGATTCCATCATCAGGGAGGCGGACAGGATGGCGGCGCGCTTCCTTGAAAAGGGGGAGTGGAGCTGACGGTAAAATTTGATTTGCGGGAAAGGAAGAATATATGAAGGTAACGATCTATACAGACGGAGCGGCCAGAGGAAACCCGGAGGGACCGGGCGGCTACGGGACGATCCTGCAGTACGTGGACAGCGAGGGCAGGCTGCATGAAAAGGAGCTGTCGGGCGGCTATGTGAAAACCACCAACAACCGTATGGAGCTGATGGCGGTGATCGCCGGACTGGAGGCGTTGAACCGGAGCTGCGAGGTGGACATCGTATCCGATTCCAGATACGTGACGGACGCCTTTAACAAGCACTGGATCGACGGCTGGCTGAAGAAGAACTGGCGCGCCTCCTCCGGCCCGGTGAAGAACGTGGATCTGTGGAAACGGCTGCTGCAGGCGGCAAAGCCCCACCGGCTTACCTTTATCTGGGTGAAGGGCCACGACGGCCACCCGGAAAACGAGCGCTGCGACAGGCTGGCCACCTCCGCCGCAGACGGAAGCGGCCTGATGGTGGATACAGGGCTTGCCGATATGCTGTAAACAGCAGCCTCAAACGCCCGCCGTTTGAGGCGTCAGAACGTGATTCAGGGGTGAGCGGGCCTCTTTTGCGCAGCAAAACCTTCCATAGGCCCGCGAATGCTGCCGTTTACCGGCCCGCCGGTTATTGTTTACTGGCAAGCCAGTAAACAGCAGCTTGACGCTTCCCATCTGTGATGGTATCATAAAAAGCAAGAAAGACGGCCCGGAGGGCAAAGAAATAAAGATCGAAAATAAGCCTGATGGCTTATTTTCAATCAACAGTTTTGTGCCGGAGCGTCACAAAACTGTGTGGATCGCAGGCGGGAAAACGATATGTGTTTTCCCGCCGCGGCCGAAGCCGAAACGCTCCGGCATGGAGGTAACTATGACAAACGCTGTATTGTTTTTCAATTCATTTCTGTCCTACCTGCTTCTGTTCGCAGTGATCGTGGCACTGGTGGTGACCGCAGCCCTGATCGGCATTTCCATGAGAAAGAAGAAGGATAGGAAGAACGCTGCCGCTGCAGCGGAAGCGGAGAGCCGGCAGGAATAACGGGACGGAAAGAGACAGACCGGGAAACGGTAACCAAAAGAGTGGGGAAGACTGCTCTTTTTCTTTCTGCCATAAAGGAAGAAAAGCCGCACAGGCGGCGGAAATGAGGGAGCTATGGAATTACAGTTCGCATCCAGGATGAAGGATTATGAGGAGGGCATCTTTCAGGTGCTCAATGAAAAGAAAGAAGAGCGGATCAGGCAGGGAGGCAGAGTGTATAATCTTTCTGTGGGAACGCCGGATTTCCCGCCCTCCCATGAGGTGATGGAGGCGGTGAGCCGGGCGGCCCTGGAGCCTGAGAATTACAAGTATTCTCTTCGGGACATACCGGAGCTGACAGAGGCGGTGATCGGCCGCTTTCGCAGTCGCTACGGGGTGGAGCTTGAAGCGGAGGAGATCATGTCCGTGTACGGCTCCCAGGAAGGGATCTCCCACATCGGCCTGTCCCTGTGCGACCCGGGCGACCGGGTGCTGGTGCCGGATCCGGGGTATCCCATTTTCGGAATCGGCCCCTCCCTGGCAGGCGCCAGGCTGGTGACCTATGCGCTGACGGAGGAGAACGGGTACCTTCCCGATCTGGAAGCGCTGGGGGAGGAGGCCGACAGAGCCAGGTTTATGATCCTTTCCTATCCCATGAACCCCATCTGCAAATGTGCCCCTCATGAATTTTATGAGAGAGTGATCCCCTGGGCAAAGGAACACAACCTGATCCTGGTGCATGACAACGCCTATTCGGACATCATTTTTGACGGCAGAAAGGGCATCTCCATCCTCTCCATACCGGGAGCGAAGGAGGTGTGCGTGGAGTTCTATTCCCTGTCCAAATCCTACAACTACACCGGGGCCAGGATGGGCTTCCTGGTGGGGAACCGGGAGATCATCAGCGTATTTAAAAGACTGCGCTCCCAGATCGACTACGGCACCTTCCTGCCTGTGCAGTACGGCGCAGTGGCGGCGCTGAACGGTTCCGGCGAGGCGGTCACCGCCCAGTGTGCAGAATACCAGAGGAGGAGAGACGCCCTCTGCGCAGGAATGCGTTCCATCGGCTGGAACGTTCCCGACAGCGAGGGAACGATGTTCGCCTGGGCCAGGATCCCGGAGGGCTTTGAGGACGACGTGGATTTCGTTATGCAGCTGGTGGAGGCCACCGGTGTGCTGTGCACGCCCGGTAGCAGCTTCGGCACACTGGGAAAGGGGCATGTGCGCTTTGCCCTGACCCTTCCCGTGGAAACGATTCAGGAGGCCGTCCGTGCGGTGGAGGAGAGCGGTATCCTGAAACGGGGGAAATAGGCTGCGGGGCCATAGGAAGGGAAGCCTGTCGGATCCTGCCGGTATAACGGCGGAGCCAGTTCGGTATAACGGTTCGTCACTTTGACGGGAAGGAAGTGATTGACATTAGGAATCATTTCTATTATACTTGGACAAGACCACTAGATATGGTATGACTGAAATATATACATCAGGATATAGTAATTGTGTCGTTTTGATGGCATTCTGAAAAAGGACCGGATGAGGAATGAGTGAAGGGAATCCGCTTTCCGCATTCGGGACTTTTTTCCCCTGATGGTGACGCCAGTGAAAATATAACTATTGTTCATGGGGCTGCCGGTGGACGGCAGCAGTAGAAAAGACGGAGGTAAGGAATGGAAGCAGCTCAGGCAAAAAAGGATAACGGAGAAGCAGACTACGGGAAGGAGTACCGGACAGCCCTGCCCGTGAAGGTGATCAAGAAGGACGGCACGAAGGAAGATTTTAACGTGCAGAAGGTGATCAATGCGGTGGGAAAGAGCGCCTACCGTGCGCTCACCCAGTTTACGGATGAGCAGAAGCGCCAGATCTGCCGCTTCGTGATCGAGAAGGTGGATGAGATGGAGTGCACCGAGATCCCCATTCCGGTGATGCACAACATCGTGGAGAGCGCGCTGGAGCAGGTGAAGCCCATCGTGGCAAAGAGCTACCGGGATTACCGCAACTACAAGCAGGATTTCGTGCGGATGCTGGACGATGTATACAAGAAAAGCCAGTCCATCATGTATATCGGGGACAAGGAGAACGCCAACACCGATTCCGCGCTGGTGTCCACCAAGAGAAGCCTGATCTTCAACCAGCTCAACAAGGAGCTGTATCAGAAGTTTTTTATGACCACGGAGGAGATCCAGGCCTGCAGGGACGGCTATATCTACGTGCATGACATGTCGGCCAGAAGGGACACCATGAACTGCTGCCTGTTCGATGTGCAGAACGTCCTGTCCGGCGGCTTTGAGATGGGAAATATCTGGTACAACG
This sequence comes from uncultured Eisenbergiella sp., assembly GCA_963559585.1. Lineage (GTDB taxonomy): Bacteria > Bacillota > Clostridia > Lachnospirales > Lachnospiraceae > Eisenbergiella. The sequence goes on from CAUWLJ010000062.1 coordinate 16,265, forward strand.
AGCCCAAGACCCTGGATGTGGCCTTTGACGTAATCGGGGATATTGTGCTCAGCGCGGCCAGCCAGCAGTACGGCGGCTTCACCGTGCCCAGCGTGGATCTGATCCTGGAGCCCTACGCTCAGAAGTCCTATGACAAATATCTGGAAAAATACGCTCAGTTAGGCGTGTCCGCACAGAAGGCGGAGGAAGTGGCCTACGCGGATGTGGTGAAGGAGATGGAGCAGGGCTTCCAGGGCTGGGAGTATAAGTTCAACACGGTTGCCAGCAGCAGAGGGGATTATCCCTTTATCACGGTGACGGCAGGAACCGGAACCGGAAGATTTGCAAAGCTTGCCACCATTTCCATGCTGGACGTGAGACGTAAGGGTCAGGGAAAGGAAGGCCATAAGAAGCCGGTGCTGTTCCCCAAGATCGTTTTCCTTTACGATGAAAACCTGCATGGCCCCGGAAAGCCTCTGGAGGACGTGTTCGAGGCAGGCGTGAAATGCTCGGCCAAGACCATGTATCCCGACTGGCTGAGCCTGACCGGAGAGGGCTATGTGGCCAGCATGTACAAGAAATACGGAAAGATTGTGTCCCCCATGGGCTGCCGTGCGTTCCTCTCTCCCTGGTATGTGCGGGGCGGAATGCACCCGGCGGATGACCAGGACGAGCCTGTGTTCGTGGGACGCTTCAATATCGGGGCGGTTTCCCTCCATCTGCCCATGATCCTGGCGAAGGCCAGACAGGAGAGCAGGGATTTCTATGAGGTGCTGGACTATTACCTGGGCTTGATCCGTCAGCTTCATATCCGCACCTACGCCTACCTGGGAGAAATGCGGGCTTCCACCAATCCTCTGGCTTACTGCGAGGGCGGTTTTCTGGGCGGCCACCTGAAGCTGTCCGACAAGATCAAGCCGCTGCTGAAGTCTGCCACCGCCTCCTTCGGCATCACGGCTCTGAACGAGCTTCAGATGCTCTACAACGGCAAATCCCTGGTGGAGGACGGCCAGTTTGCCCTGGAGGTGATGGAGCACATCAACAGCAGGATCAATGAGTACAAGGAGGAGGACGGCCGCCTGTACGCCATCTACGGCACACCCGCCGAGAACCTGTGCGGCCTGCAGGTGAAGCAGTTCAGGGAGAAATACGGCATCATCGAGGGCGTGTCCGACAGGGAATATGTGAGCAACAGCTTCCACTGCCATGTGACGGAGGACATCACCCCCATCCAGAAGCAGGATATGGAGGGACGCTTCTGGAACTTGTGCAACGGCGGCAAGATCCAGTATGTGAAATACCCCATCGATTACAACATCCAGGCGGTGAAGACCCTGATCCGCAGAGCCATGGACAAGGGCTTTTATGAGGGCGTGAACCTGTCCCTTGCCTACTGCGACGACTGCGGCCACCAGGAGCTGGAGATGGATGTGTGCCCCAAGTGCGGAAGCAGGAACCTGACGAAGATCGACCGGATGAACGGTTATCTCTCCTACTCCAGAGTGCACGGGGATACCAGGCTGAACGACGCCAAGATGGCGGAAATCGCGGAAAGGAAGTCAATGTAAGCCATGCGTTATCACAATATAACCAAGGATGATATGTTAAACGGAGACGGCCTGCGGGTGGTGCTGTGGGTAGCCGGCTGCGAGCACTGCTGCAGGGAATGCCAGAACCCCCTTACCTGGGACCCGGAAGGGGGGCTGCGCTTCGATGAAGCGGCAAAGCAGGAGATTTTCGACCAGCTGGATCAGTCCTATATTTCTGGGATCACCTTTTCAGGGGGGGATCCTCTCCATCCTGCCAACAAGGGGGATGTGAGAAGGCTGATGTCTGAGATTAAACAGAAATATCCGGACAAGACCATCTGGCTTTACACAGGCGACGTATGGGAGCATCTGTACCGGGATTCTATCCTGAAGGACGTGGACGTGCTGGTGGACGGGGAGTTCGTTCTGGAAAAGAAGGACGTGAAGCTTTTGTGGAAGGGAAGCTCCAACCAGAGGGTGATCGATGTACAGGCCTCCCTGGCCCGGGAAAACCCGGAGATCCCCATTCTGCACTGTGAGAATTATGCAAAGGACGAAGACAGCGTGACCAGCGCGGAGGGGTTGACGAGAGAGAAAGGAATGGCGTCATGTATCGGATAGCAAAATTTGAGAAGGTGAGCGAGGAGCAGTTTATACAGGGCTTTTTGGATTCCTTTCCTGAAAAGAGCAGGCAGGAGGCGCAGGGTGCCTATCAGGGGCTTTCTCTCCCTGCCAGGGCTACAAAGGGGAGCGCTGGATACGATTTCTTCCTGCCCTGCGCCCTGACCCTGGAGCCTGGCGGGACGGTGAAGATCCCCACAGGCGTGAGAGTGCGCATGGAGGAGGACTGGGTGCTCCAGCTCTACCCCAGAAGCGGGCTCGGCTTCAAATACCGCCTGCAGCTGAATAACACGGTGGGCATCATTGACAGCGACTACTATTACAGCGACAATGAGGGCCACATTTTTGCCAGGATCACCAACGATTCCAATGAGGGAAGAATCCTGAAGCTGGAAGCCGGGGACGGCTTTATGCAGGGGATTTTCCTTCCGTACGGCATTACGGAGGATGACGGGGCGGACGGAGTGAGGAACGGAGGCTTCGGAAGCACCAGCAGGCAGTCCTGCCCCATCGAGTAGTCCTGCTTTCTGTTTTTGGCAGGCGCATGGCATAAGCAGCTCCTTTTTGGACATACTGGGAATATATGTCCAGAAAGGAGTTTTTTGATATATGGCAGATAGAAGAAATGGGATGGAACGAAAGGGCGCAGAGCAGCCGGACGGCCGGGCAGGGCAGGAAAAACAGGAGCAGACCGGGACACGGACAGGAAAGGGAAAACAGCCACGGGAAAACGCGCCGGGCCAGCAGTCAGGACAGGCCGGCCAGCAGTGCAGCCAGCCTGAGCAGAATTCACAGGCTTCCGGTTCCAGCCCCAAAATGTCCTCCAGCCTGGAGGAAAATATGGCATACCTGAACCGGGAGATCAAGGCGGGCAGAAGCTTTGACATCGTCTACCGGGTGATCCAGGTGGGCGGCAGGAACGCCTGTATCTATTTCATTGACGGCTTCTGCAAGGATGAGCTGATGCAGAAAATGCTGCAGCATTTCATGGGGATCACGGAGGAGGCCATGCCCAGGGACGCCCACGAGATGTCCAAGGGCTTTGTTCCCTATGTGGAGGTGGATCTGAAGGACGACTGGGAGGAAATTCTCTACAGCCTGCTTTCCGGCGTGTTCGCCCTGTTTGTGGAGGGCTATGACCGCTGCATCCTGATCGATTCCAGAACCTACCCGGCCAGAGGAGTGGAGGAGCCGGAGAAGGATAAGGTGCTGCGCGGCTCCAAGGACGGCTTTGTGGAGACCATCGTGTTCAACACGGCGCTGATCCGCCGCCGGATCCGCTCCACGGAGCTGGTGATGGAGATGATGCACGCCGGAAAAAGCTCCAAGACCGACATTGTCATCTGCTATATGGACAACCGGGTGGATCACAAATTTCTGGAAAAGATACGGGACAGGATCAAAAATATCCAGGTGGACGCCCTCACCATGAACCAGGAATCCCTGGCGGAATGCCTCTACGACAGGAAATGGTACAATCCCTTCCCCAAGTTTAAATTCACGGAAAGGCCGGATACGGCGGCGGCCCAGTGCCTGGAGGGAAACATCGTAATCCTGGTGGACAATTCCCCCTCTGCGCTGATCATGCCCACCTCCGTGTTCGATGTGGTGGAGGAGGCGGACGATTATTATTTCCCGCCCATCACGGGAACCTACCTGCGCCTGTCCAGGCTTCTGATCGCCATTCTCACCTACTTCCTCACGCCAACCTTCCTTCTGCTGATGGAGTATCCCCAGTGGATTCCGCCGGGATTTGAATTTATCCTGGTGAAGGATACGGTGAACGTCCCCCTGATCTGGCAGTTTCTGATCCTGGAGCTGGCCATCGACGGCCTGAGGCTGGCGGCGGTGAACACGCCCAACATGCTCAGTACCCCTCTGAGCGTTATGGCAGCCCTGGTGCTGGGAGAATTTTCAGTAAAAAGCGGCTGGTTCAACTCGGAGGTTATGCTGTACATGGCCTTTGTAGCCATGGCAAACTATACCCAGGCCAGCTATGAATTAAGCTATGCGCTGAAATTTATGCGCATCATTAATCTGATCCTGACCGCCATATTCGGCGTGTGGGGCTACGTGGGAGGGCTGGCGCTGTGCGCGGTGAGTATTTTTGCCAACAGGACGGTCTCCGATCAGAGCTATGTGTATCCGCTGTTTCCTTTCAACGGAAAGCTGCTCGCCAACAGGCTGCTGCGCCTGCGGCTTCCGGGGGCGTTAGATCCGGTGGATGAGAAGGGCAGGCAGTAACGCATATCGGCATATCCGGCCATGGACAGGCATGTGCGCTTTGGCCGTGCATACCGGTAGATTTACAGGCTGCGCTTGTCTGAAGGTTGTCAGGGTGCAGAATGCGTGGTAGAATAAGGAACGCAGACAGCACATAAACTGAAAAAAATAAGAGGACAGTGTAAATACAGTCTGAAGGCTTCTTTTTTACACGGCTGCTTGTGCAGGAGCGTCACAGGCAGTCTCCGGGCGCTCGGGAAGCCACATTCGTGATTTCCCGCGGCCCCGCCGCTTACGCTCCGGAATGGAGAATAAAATGGCTGAATTTAAGATTATAACGGATACTACGGCGGATCTGCCGAAGGAGTACATTGACAGGAACGGGCTGGGGGTGATGGTGCTTCCCTATATTATAGACGGTATTACCTACGGACTGGGGCAGGAGATGGAGGTAAAGGAGTTTTATGCTGCCATGCGGGGCGGAAAGATGCCCACCACCTCCCAGGTGAATCCGGAGGCGGCCAGAGAATATCTGGAAAAATACCTGCAGGAGAGCAGAGAGCTTCTGGTATTGTCCTTTTCCTCCGGCTTAAGCGGGACCTATGGCAGCGTGTCCCTGGCGGCCAGAGAGCTGATGGAGGAGAGGGGAGACTGTAAAATCATCGTGTTGGATACTCTGGCCGCCTCCCTGGGCGAGGGGCTTTTGGTACATAAGGCAGTGCAGCTGCGCAGCCAGGGAAAGAGCCTGGAGGAGACGGCGGAGTGGATCGAGGCGCATAAGCTGAACCTGGTGCACGTTTTTACTGTAGATGATCTGTTTCATCTGCACAGAGGCGGAAGGGTGAGCAAAGCAACTGCCATCGTGGGTACACTGGCCGGCATCAAGCCCCTTCTGCATGTGGACGATGAAGGCCATCTGATTGCCCTGGGAAAGGTGAGAGGAAGAAAAAAATCGCTCCATTCCCTGGTGGATATGATGGAGGCGCGGATCGGAAGCTGGCGGGGTGAGAACGACTGCTTCTTTATCAGCCATGGGGATTCTCTGGAGGATGCAGAGTACGTGCGGGAGCTGGTGAAGGAACGCTTCGGCATTGAGGAGTGCATGATCAACTTTGTGGGGCCTACCATCGGCGCCCATTCCGGTCCCGGAACCATTGCGCTGTTTTTTATGGGGGATGTGAGATAATGATCAGACAGGAGGAGCTGTCCTTTCTTTTCATACAGAAGGAGCCCCAGAGCGGGAGCTGCGATGGGATGCGCTTTTACCTGAGAAAGGGGAAGGACTGCATTCAGGCCTACACCTACCCGGACCGGTTCTGCTTCGGGAAAACGCCGGAGGAGGATAAGGCTTTAAAGGAGTTTCCCAATGAACCGGAATCTATGGCCAAGATCACGGAATGGCTGAATGAACAGCTTGCCGGCGGAAGGTACTAGAGCGTGTTTGAAAATT
>CAUWLJ010000063.1:0-21577 GCA_963559585.1 uncultured Eisenbergiella sp.
CGTTCCGGCCTCTGTTTTGGGGATTTGATTGTCTTTTTCTTGCATTTTATTTACTTTTTTCCATATTTTCCACAAATTCTTTTACTGTAGCTTCCTCCGTGAAGATCTGATACATGTTCTGCCTGAAATAATCCGCCGCTTTTTCCCTCCAGGAATTGGACGGCGTCTCACAGAACAGCTCTGCCTCTTTTACCGTCTGTATGGCCTGATACAGCCGGGCAGGGCACTGATTCTCGTAATCCCTCACATCGATCATGGGGCTTGCCGGAACCTGGCTGGTATCCTTCAAAATCCTGGCCTGCACCCGTTCACTGAGCATGTATTTGAGAAATTTGATACAGGCCTCCTGTTTTTCCTTATTGCCTGTATTTCCCACAATGTATCCCAGGCTGGAGGAGACTGCCGCCATACGCCCGCCGCCTGTGGTGGGAAAGAGGGCGTAGGCCGCTTTCAGGTTTGGATGAAGCATCTTTTCTGCCCACACTCCGTTCACACAGATTGCCGTGTGCCCCACATTAAAGCTGCTCATATTATCCAGATAGGTGGAGGTATAGGCCCCGTCCTCCCCATATTCACGCAGATCCTTCAAGGCATACAGGGCTTCCCGAAACAATGCCTGATTCTCTCCCAGGGGAAACTCCTCCCGCGCCTCCGCCATCTCTTCTGCCATATATGCGTTCACCAGATACATACAGGTTTCCGGGTCCAGATGCAGCGGAACGGTGTTCAGCTTCTCTCTGTCCGCCCATGCCTGGATCTGCCCGCAGCATTGGCGAAACTCCTCCCAGGTGGATGGAAGCCTCTCAATCCCCGCTTCTTTGAATATCTGCTCGTTGTACCAGTAGCCGCACACCAGAAGGACGTCTGAAATGGTATACATTTCTCCTTCCTCTGTTTTCCATTTTCCAAAAGCCGATGGGGAAATACACTGTTCAAATTCGGGGTCCTCTTTGATATAAGGCATCAGATCCAGAGCGTATCCCTTCTCCACCATAAAGCGGTAAAGGGTTTCATAGCCCACCCCTCCTGTAAAAATCAGATCCGGGATCTTCCCCACCGACAGCATTTCCTTTGCTTTTTCATTTACCTTGTCCGAAGAAGGCATGGAGATCAGATTCAAACGGATATCTGGATTCTCTTTTTGAAAATCCTCATAGATTTCCCGCATGATCCGATGCTCCACATCCATCATTCCCCATCCGTTTATAATGACGATTTCCGTGGTTTTCTCTTCCTGCTGCACCCCGCAGCCCACAGCCGCCGCAAACAGAAAAAGCAGACACAAAAGCCCAATCCTTTTCATCCCAGTTTTCCTCTCCTAGAGCGTGTTTGAAAATTGCTTTCTGCCAGATGTGCGTCCCAATTTGTGGGAGATTTGCCCCAAATGAGTGCGGCGTAGTGGGCTACGCCAAATGAATTTGGGGCAAATATACCGCGAAGTGGGGCGTGCAGATGGCGGGAATGAATTTTCAAACACGCTCTAGACCTCCTTCGGCTCCCTTCTTTTCAGGCGTTCATACTCCTTCGGCGAATATCCTGTATACTTTTTAAATACCCTGGAAAAATACGCCGTATCCTCGATCCCCACCAGGGCGGCAATCTCTCCTATCCTTTTGCTGCCGCCCGCAATGTACCTGGCCGCCTCCTCCATCCTTCTTTTGTTGACTGCGTCAAACAGATTCTCCCCTGTTTTCTGCTTGTACAGGCGGCTCAGATAGCTGGGAGTTATGTATACGGCCTCTGCAATGTTGTCCAGGGTCAGCTTTCTGGAATAGTTTTCCTCCACAAAGGCCTTCACCCGCCGGATCAGATCCTCCTCCAGCCCCTGCTCCGCCTGCTCCTCAGCGGCAGGGATGTCCACCTCCAATATTTCCGACAGCTTGGACAAATCCCCTCTCCCGATTGCCTCCGTCAGCCGTTCCACCACCGTTCCGTTCCCTTTTTTCCGTTCCTCCTCCATCTGCGCCGCAAGATCCTTCAGAATTTTGGGAAGCTCCTCTAACACATTATTCTTCATCACATAGCTTCGCACATGGTATTCAATCGCCTGCTTGGCATATTGAAATTCTCCATAAGCGGTGAGCAGGATGACAGCCACCCAGGGCCACTGCCCGCTGATCAGTCTTGCCGCCTCCAGGCCGCTTAGAATCGGCATTTGAATATCCAGTATCACCAGATCCGGCTTCTCCACAGGCACGGCGTCCAGCAGCTCCTGTCCGTTTTTATACCCTCCCCCATACTGATAGCCCAGTTCCTCCCATGGGATCAGGCTCTTCAGGCCCTCCCGGACAAACGCTTCATCATCTGCAATCAATACCTTCCACATATCCTCCGCCTCTCTTTCAGCCTACCAGCCCCTGTGTGGTATAAGGAAGGATCAATTCTATTCTGGTTCCCTCTCCCTCTCTGCTCCACACCGTCATGCCGTAGTCATCTCCGTACAGGTTATGAATCAGACGCTGAATATTCATAATTCCCACACGGGGATGTCCGCCTTCCTTCTGGACATTCTCATTCCATTTCTCCAAATCGAAGCCGATCCCGTCGTCCTCCACAACAACCGATAATTTGTCCCTACCCTGCCGGCGGATCTCCACACGGATGTAACCCTCCCTGCCCTTTGGCTCCAGCCCATGCAGCATGGAATTTTCCACCAGGGGTTCTATGCACAGCCTGGGAATCCTGCACTCCTTCAGCTCCTCAGAATCCCAGATGATTTCATAGGTTACCATGTCGCGGAACCTCTGTCCCTGAAGATACAGGTAAAACTCTATGATCTCCATTTCGTCCTTTAACGGAATCTCAATCTCTCCCTTTCGGAAAATTTTCCCCCGCATCAGCCCGGAGAAAGCGGAAACCATTTTGTACAGCTCCTCATCCCCGTTCATTTTCAGTCTCATGCTGATCATGGACAGCACATTGAACATAAAATGGGGATTCATCTGGGCCTGGATATACTGAATCCGCGCTTCCCTGGCCAGGAGCTGATTTTCATAAACCTCTTTGATCAGCTGGTCGATCTTCTTCGTGGTATCATTAAAGGAATCGCTGATTTCCTGAAGCTCGCTGATCTTATACTCGCCCAGCCTGGTATGGAAATCCCCCTTTCCCATCTGACGGATCTTCAAAACAATATCCCCCAGAGGCCGGCTGATCTTGGATGAGAAAAAGACAGAGGCAAGCGCCATTACCATGATCGTTGCCCCGTAGATCAGCAGCATCATGACAAACATGGGCTCAATGGTCAAAAACAGCTTCTCCTTCGAGACGATCACCACGGAAGTCATGCCAAAGCCGTGATTCATCGTCTGATAGACAAATTTCCTTCTCTCCTTCGCAAAGTCCCTCTCCCCCTCCGGCTCCAGAATATTCTGAAAAGGAAGCTGTGTGCCGCAGATCTGTTTCCCGCTTCGGTCAAGCAGCCCCCAATCATAGGCTTCGTATTTTTCCAGCGGAGTAAAAATGCTGCCCAGTCCCGCCTGATCCAGAGTGACGGCACAATACCCCATCGGTTCCATCCGCTCATCATAAAGCCGGAAGCACAGCTCCAGCACCCCTTCTCTGGTCCGGTAGGCAAACTCCTCCTCTCCCTCCTGAAAATCCTCCAGCAGCTTCAGGATCTCCCGCCTTAAAACCTTTTTCTGAGACATGCTTAACGGATAGAAATGGTTTTCCTCCAGCCTCATCTGGTCGCTGCATATATAAAAATCCCGGATCACCGGACAGGCCTCTGCCGCCAGATTCCCCTCTGAAAAGAGGTTGGCCCCCTGCTCCAGCTGCCTCTTTACCGTTCCGGAATCCTCGGCGGCTCCCTTCAGAAAGCGGTTCAGGGTTCGGTTTTCACGAATATATGCCACAGCGCTTTCCAGAAACTGCAGATGCCTCTCCAGCTGCTTCTGTGTGCTTTCCATATAAAATCCCATATCTTCACGGGCCCTTGCCGTTGCCTGACGGAAAACAACGATTGACATGATCAGTCCCAGAATCAGCAGGGTAACTACGCTGATACTGACCGTCATTTTGATAAGCTCCCTCCGCAGCGTGGGTTTCTTTCCTGCCATCTTTCCCTCCATGCCGGAGCGTTTCCGTCCCCGGCCGCGCCCTCTCGTCTTTGATACCGATATTTTCGTGACGTTCAGCCGCCAATCCGTAGTCTGCTCTCTTCACACGCCTCTGCGTCTTACCCGCATCACCTTCCGTCTGCCGAAAGGCTCTCCCACCTTTTCTTAAAATAATAGGCTGCATCCTTGGGCTGGCGCTGTCTGGTAAAAATCCCCTTCTTGTTCCCATTCATGCGCATGATCCCCTCTGTGGTCTGGAAATCCGCAAAATTCCACACCAGCTCACCGGCCACGAAGTCGTAGGCATCAAAAACCCTGTGGTTCATTTCCAGATACTCCACCTGATATTCCTGGCTCCACATAACAGAGGGCAGCTTGTGCTCCGCCGGACTGGTATCCGCACCGTATTCGGTAAAGATCACCGGCTTATCCAGCTTTTTCGCCGCCCAGCCGTCCAGCTCGCCCCGCAGTGCTTCCTCCGCATCCGGCAGCTCATAGCCGCCCAGCAGATACCAGCCGTAATAGCGGTTCAGAGAAAGGAAATCGGCAAGGTGATAACATTTGCAGGTATCCGGCAGGGAGCCTCCGATCATGGCAAAGGTTCTGGGGCGCTTCTGGGGGTCCGCTTCCCTGGCATGGCGGAATATCTGTTCAAAATAGGGAACAGCAGACTCATCCGTAGTCTCCGGCTCGTTGAACAGGCTCCAGGCAACGACACAGGGATGGTTTTTATCCCGGCAGATCATGTCCTCCACGCATTGCAGGTGATGTGCCAGAAGCGCAGGGATGGTGGACGCCTGGAAGAAAGAGGTCTGCTTTCCAGTGGAGGCCTCTGCAAAGTTCATCAGGCTGCGGAACATCCCCACGGCCGGTGCCTCGTCGATAATCAGAATCCCCTCCTGATCCGCCATCTGGTAAATCTCCTCGCTGTAAGGATAATGGGAGGTCCGGAAGCAGTTGGCCCCGATCCATTTCATACACTCAAAATCCCGTTTCATCACGTTGATGTTGAAGCCCCTTCCGGCTATATCACTGTCCTCATGCTTTCCAAAGCCCTTCAGATAGATCTTCCGCCCGTTCAGAAGGATATCCTTCCCCCTCACCTCCACGGTGCGCAGACCGATGCTGTCCGTGTACTCGTCAATCAGTTTTTCCCCGTCCTGAATACGGATCCGGATCTGATACAGATAGGCATTCCCAGCCTCCCACTTATGTGCGTCCGGAATGCGAAGCATCCCCTCCACGGCGTGAACCGGCGCAGCGCTGCCCTCTCTGTTTTCCGGGGATACCGCCTGATTCTCTGCACAGGCCGCTTCCCTTCCGTCCTCATCCAAAATCTCCACGGACACCGGATGCTCCCCTGTAGTCTCCACCCTGTAATGCACCAGGGCGTCCTCCCCCTCAAACTCACAGACCACGGAATAATCCTCCACATGCTCCTTCGGATAGGCGATCAGCTTCACCGGGCGCTGGAGGCCGGAATAATTAAAGAAGTCGAAATAGGGCCTGTTCATCTTCTTTCCGTTCTTCAAAACCTTCGTTGTTCCGCAGGGAATACAGGTTTCGTTCAATTCGTTGTTGACCCGCACCGTCACCTTATTCCACGAATTGTACCGTACCAGCTCCGTCGCCGCCGCCAGGAAGGGCAGAAAGCCTCCTTCATGGGAGACGGCCGGGTGTCCATTCACATACACCTGTGCCCGATGAGTGGCGCAGCCGAACCGCACAGCCACCTCACGGCCCTCCCATTCTCCCGGCACAAAAAAGTCCGTCTCATACCACACGTCCCCCGCGAACTCTCTTGTATCCTTATCCGTATAGAAATCCTGAAAGCTGGCGGGAACCGGAATCCTCTCCCTGCCCGGAATCCCGTTCTTCCAGTTTTCTGCTTCTCCCTCCTGCTTTCTGTCCAGACAGAACTTCCACGTCCCATCCAGACTCACCACGCGCCTTACGGACGACTCTCTGGGATAGAGCATCTGACATGTTCTCATAGCGTTTTCCCCTTTCTGCGGGCCTTTTTAAAGCATGCTTAAAACTTGCTCCAGTCCGCGCAATTAAATGCAGGCAGGTCCTCTTTTCTTTCAGTGTGAACGTGTCAACACCAAAAGTCAAGCAGAACCTGCCTGTATTTCCTCCGGTTACTGTTTGCCAGTTCAGTCAATGCCTAACAGCCTCATCCCGTTACCGTTCACTGGCAAGCCAGTGAACGGTAACATTCGCGGGCCTGTTCAGAGTTTTGCGCTGCAAAAGAGGCCCGCTCACCCCTGAATCACGTTCTCACGCCTCAAGCGGCAGGCGTTTGAGGCTGCCGAGAACAGCAGCCTCATCCCTTCACCGCACCGATCATCACGCCCTTCACAAAATATTTCTGTACGAAAGGATAAATGCACAGAACGGGCACAGTGGTAAGGATGATCGTGGAATACTTGATCGCCTCCGCGAACTGGTTCACCTGATCGTTCTCCGCAGCCGCTGAGTTCAGTACATTGGAATTGGCGATCAGAATTGCCCGCATAATGTTCTGAATCGGCAGCTTCTCATTATCCTTTAAGTAGATGGACGCATTGAACCAGGAATTCCAGTGGCTTACACCATAATACAGAAGCAGCACCGCCAGGGTGGGCTTGATCAGGGGAGTCACAATCTTAAACAGAATCACCAGATCATTGGCCCCGTCTATGTAGGCTGATTCCTTCAGAGACTCTGGCAGGCCTTCAATCGCCGTCTTACAGATGATGGCATTGTACACACTCAGCGCACCTGGCAGGATCAGCGCCCACAGGGAATTGTACATGCCCAGATCACGGATATTCAAATAGGCCGGGATCATTCCTCCTGAAAAGAACATGGTAAACAGGATCAGGAACTGGATCACAGGCTTGAAGCATAGTGATCCAGCCCGGAACGTCCTATCAGTATCACACTCTGGACGCTCACTTTCCCGACGACTGGATCTGCTTCGAGACGGAGGAAAAGGCCCCTCTTCCCTCTGTCCTCACCTGTAATCTGCCCCTGCAGCTGGAGCATTTCGACCGCTGTGCTTCACTGATCTGGCAGATTTTGATGGAAAATACTGCCTCTGATTTTACCCCCCCCCCACAAAATTCCATGTGGGAGGATAATATCAAGGCTCTTTTTTTCGTACTCCAAAATCATCTAGCTCAGGCCTCCCGTGCACTGAACGGGACCGGAGGCACAAGCCCTTACCTGCAGAAATTCCGCAGCCTGCGGCGCCAGATCCAGAATGCGCCGGGTGAGGCGCACACCATAACCAGATACGCCGCCAGCTTCTGCATGAGTACCTCCCATTTTCAGCATTTATATTCTCAGTTTTTCGGGATTTCTTTTCAGAACGATCTGATCCGGATGCGGATCAGCCATGCACAGAAGCTGCTTTCTACTACCTGTCTGTCCACAGAGCAGATCGCGGAGGCCTGTGGGTACTCCAACAGTACTCACTTTTTCAGACAGTTTAAGAAAATGACGGGAAGTTCGCCTGCGAAGTGCAGGAGGGAGGAGAGGGAAACTTGGTAGAAGAAGCTTCTTAGTATTTTCTGAATAATCGGATTAGGGGGAATATCATAGGAAATACGCAGCACTCTTCCGCAAAACGCCCTTTCGAGGCTTTATGCTTGCCCTTGACTTCCATTCACACCATCAGATAAAATAAATGACATATATCACATTTACACAAAGGATGAACTCCCATGAAAAAGCATTTTCATTTTGATATCACAAACAAAAGGTATCGTTCTGTCCTCATTCTAAGTTATGGTGTCATTGCCATCCTGTCCGTGACAATTTTAATTACCGGAATCTTCTCATGGTTTAACTCCTATACCCAGAAGGTTGTCCGCAATATGTCGGTCATGCAGCTCCAGAATCTGGATACTACCCTGGTCAATCATCTCGATATGTGCCAGATCCAGCTTCAGACTGCCTGGCAGGATCCGGATATTACAAAAAAGCTTTATTCCTGCTCCTATCATTATCAGACAGAAAATCGTGTCAGCCGTTACTTTCAAAAATTCTGTGCCAACAACGGTTTTGTAGACTATATTGGTATTTTCAGCAGCCCTTCCGATTTCTTTTATTATGGGCTGCGCTACCCATCTCAGGAGGAACGCAGTCAGCTTCAGAACCGCCTTCTTTCGACTACAAATGATACTGAGAGCTTTCTCCTAACCTGCGATGGGCAGAATTATCTTTTCCTTTTTCTGACAGAACGCAATACCCTGGGAGGGGCTCCCCAAAGGGGGCTTTTTTACTGTATTAACCTAAGCAGTCTGGAGCAGAAAATCATTTCACCCAAAACGGAAAGTCCTGCCCTGCTTGTATATACGCAAAACGGGGAAGCCGTCTTTCCAGGGCTTTTTTCTTCTCAGGAGTGCGCCTCGATCTGGGATCAGATCAAGTCTGACCGGCTTTCGGATTCAACCGGAAGCATCATTTTGGACGATTCCAGATACCTATATACCAGCCTCTCGAATCCTGAGCTTGGTATGCAGCTTGTCATGATCCAGAACTATAGCGTTATGCAGGCTGAAATGCTTGAAATCAGGCGGATTGCTTTTATCTTTGTCACATTGAGCCTGTTTATCACATTTATCCTGGCCATCTTCTTCTCCAACAAGCTATACTATCCTCTTCAGGATTTCTTTTCACGCATCAGCTCCGGCGCTGAGCTTTTTGAAGGCAGTGAATCCTACAGCCAAAGGCAGGCAGAGCTTACCAGCGAAAAAATAATCACCCAGATCCATATGCTGTCCCGTCAGTATCACTCTGACAAGGTTCTTGGTTATCTGGAGAACAATGATCCCGACGCTGAGCTTCCCCCTGTTCTTCGTGTCACTGACCGCAATGAGCACTGTATGATGATCCTGCTATGGTCATCCTCCCATTCTCTGAGCACTGTTTTTTTCCCGGAAGACCGTACCCGGATGGAGGAGCTTTTTACAGGATGCAAGATCAGCTTTTTTTCCGACTGTTCTTCTCCCTGCGCCCTGATCCTGGTAAAAGAAGCCCTTTGGATCGGTACCCTTTCCGATCAGGAGCATGCCCTCAGCCTTATCCGCACCCTGCTTTCTGAGCTGCAAAAGGAGCGGGACACAAAATTCTACTGTGCTCTGTCCGAATCTCTGACTGCCGAGTCTCAGTTCCGCCCTGCCTACAGAGATCTGCAGACTCTGATGAAGTATCATCTTCTCGGAAAGAGCAGCATAGGAATGACACCTGCCATGCTGGACCGGGAAGCGGATACCCCAATCCCCAAAAAACTGGCAGGAGAACTTTTGGAGCAGATCAAAACCGGCCAGACAGATGACTTATCCCGGCTTCTTTCCGACATACTTGCAGAACTGACCAATTATAATATTAAGAAGGTTCTGCTGTGGCTGTCCGATCTGTGCGTCTGCATAGAACAGACAATTCTGGCCAATGACCTGACGGAGCGGCAAAAACAGGAGCATTATTTAAACCATTATGTAAAAATAACCTCCCTCTATGACAAACCGGATCTGGAAAATTATATGAGGTACCTGATTGAGGAAGCGGGCCTGGAGCATAATATTTCCCAGGAGAGGACACTTCGGATGAACATGCTGGACGCTATAGAATACATTCGTGTCCATTATAAAGATGCCGATATATGTGTGGAGCTGGCAGCCTCCCAGTTCCATATGTCAGTCTCCTATTTCAGTAAGCTTTTTAATGAATATGTGGGAATGACCTTCCCTGAATTTATCAACGATCTCCGCCTGACCTATGCTTCCGAAATGCTGCTTGCCAATCCCAGTGCCAGTATCAAACGAATTGCTGAGATCTGCGGCTTCCGCAATACCTCCTATTTTTCCTCTCAGTTCCGCAGAAAATATGGGGTTTCCCCTTCCTCCTTTCGGAATAAAAGATAAAAATGATAGGATGACAGAAAATTGATACGCACTTTTGCCGTATTTTCACTGGAATTTCGGCAAAGTGCGTATCTTTTTTATTTTCACCTCATTTTTTTCGTCCTACAATAGATTCATCCTAAGAAGGAGGAACAAAACAACTATGAAACCCCAAACTCATATCTCTAAAAAGCAAAAACAAAATTGCAGCCCAAAGCTCTCCCGTATCAGAAGGCTGAAGCAGGACTTCCCCCTTTACATACTGGCTCTGCCAGGCGTAATCGCCCTGCTCCTGTTTTCTTATTTTCCTATGGCAGGTATTATACTTGTCTTTAAGGATTATAACTTTAAAGGAGGAATCTTCGGAAGCCCCTGGGCGGATCCCCTTTTTAAAAATTTCCGTTTCTTCTTTAATAATATATCAACAGCAATGAGATCTACCGGCCTTACCATAATGTACAATCTGCTCTTCTTCATTGTCGGTACTATTTTTGCTGTTGCAATCGCAATCATGCTCAGCGAGATTAAAGGGAAATTTTTTATAAAGGTATCTCAAAGCCTTATGTTTCTTCCCTATTTTATCTCCTGGATGGTAATGGGCGCGATCCTGTATGCACTCCTGAATGTGGATTCCGGCCTGCTCAACCAGGTTCTTATTTCCATGGGAAAAACGCCGATAGATTTTTACGCCGATCCCAAGGCATGGATCCTGATCCTCACCATTGTAAATACGTGGCAGAGCTGTGGTTATACTTCTATTATTTATTATGGTGTTCTCACAGGAATCGACTCGTCGCTGTATGAAGCAGCTACCGTGGACGGCGCAACCAAGCTCCAGTGCATCCGCAAGATCACCCTGCCCCTTATAAAGCCCACCGTCATTATCCTGTTTTTACTGTCTGTGGGAAATATGCTGAAGGGCAATCTGAATATGATCATCGGACTTACCAACCTGAATCCGGTGCTGTTCCCCACAACCGATCTGATCGATGTATTTGTATACAGAAGCGGTGTGCGAAACGGAGAAATGGCCTTTGCATCTGCCATTTCCCTATACCAGTCCATTTTGGGTTTCCTTCTTGTTGTCGGGGCCAATAAAATAGCCGGTAAGTTCGACAAAGAAACCACTTTATTCTAAGGAGATACGATCATGAATAAAAGTAAAAGAATAAATTCGGATAAGCTTCTGATCCTGTTTTTTTATACTCTGCTCACCGTTATTTCCATCATCTGTATTTTTCCGATCATCTTTGCTTTGATCGGTTCCTTCACACCGGAAAGCGAGGTGGCAATTAACGGGTTCACACTTTTTCCTGAAAGCCTTTCCCTTGAGACCTATCAGTATGTGTTCCAGTCACAGGGCGGCAAGCTGCTCAGCGCTTATAAAAACAGTCTGATCACCACCATCTGCGGAACGGCTCTTTCCGTTGTGATTACCGTCTGCTACGCCTATGTGCTTTCCGTCAGAGGGTTCCGTTTTGGAAATAAGCTTGCCTTCTTCGCTTACTTTACCATGCTGTTTAACGGAGGAATGCTGGCCTGGTATCTGGTATGCACCAAGTATCTTGGCGTCAAGGATAACTATTTCGCCATGTTCCTTCCTTATACCATGAATGTTTTTAATATGTATCTGATGCGGAACTTTTTTAACGGTCTCCCCTATGAGCTGGTGGAAAGCGCCAAAATAGACGGCGCCGGCCATTTCAGAATCCTGTGTCAGATCATTCTCCCCCTTTCCAAGGCCGGAATCGTAACCATTGTCCTGTTTTATGCCCTTCAATACTGGAACGATTTTTATCTGCCACTGATGCTGATCAATGATGAAAAGTATTATACGATTCAGTACATCCTTTATAAAATGATGTCGAACATTCAGTATCTGGCCGCCAATCCTTCCAGCAATGTGGCTTCCCATATCATACTGCCCGCCCAGACGATAAAGATGGCGATCACCTGTATTGCAATCGGGCCGATCATTCTCGTCTATCCTTTTATTCAAAAGCATTTCGTAAAGGGTGTAACGGTGGGCGCATTAAAAGGTTAATTTGGCATTTTCTGCCAGATAATAAAAACGAGGAGGACTCATCATGAAAAAAAGAAAACTTTCAACCCTCATTGCCGCCTTCTGCCTGGTTGGCGCAATGTCTCTCACCGCCTGCGGAAATTCCGGCGCTGATGCTTCCACTGCCACTGAAGCAGCTGACGGGCAGGAAGCGCCTACCCAGGCTACCCTTGTCCTTTACGGAGATCCCACTCCCCGTATGTCTGACTTTATTGCAAACGAATTTCATGACAAGGTACTGGAAGCCATCAATGTGGATGTCACTGTACAGTATCTTCCCTGGTCTGAGAATGCCGGCGGGAAAACGGAATTGATGCTTTCCTCAGGTGAGAAATTTGTGGCCTGGACAGACACTGCATTCCTTTCAAAATGTGTTTCCAAAGGATATTACGCCGATCTGACAGAGGCTGCCAAGCTTTATGCAGGCGATCTTAAGAAAAACTGCGGCGGCGAGGAAGCCTTCGATACCTGGAAGGTGGACGGGAAGCTCTATGCCCTTCCTTTCGGAAATAAGCCGAATGCCGGTGAAAACTATGTGATCACCGTCCGCCAGGATATTCTGGAGGAGGTTGGCATGACCGAGCTGAAAACCCTTGAGGACATTGAAGCCTTCTATAAGCTGGCCACGGAAAAGCATCCCGATATGATCGGTTTTGGACGCGGCGGCATCCTTCCCCAGATGGTGAACGGAGCGATCGAGTCTGATATGAATGTATTCCGTCTGAACAACTTTGTATCCACCGATGGAAATAAGCTTGACGATCCCACTGTATACAACTATTACGCATCGGAGGAATATAAACAGGCCTGCCAGATTTTCCGCAAATGGTATCAGGATGGTCTGATTCCCAGCTATGTAATGTCCAACGGCTCCCAGATCGATGCCGAGTTCATGGCCGGCAAGGCTCTCTTTGCCGCAGGAGCCAGCTATCGTGTATTTGAATATATGGACGCTGTAAGAAAAGCAGATCCCAATGCCGTATTTAAGAATTATTATATTGGCGATCAGACCAAAAAGCCCCTGATGTCCAGAGGAACCTATTCTACTGCTTTTGCCGTCAGTGCCAATGTGGAGGGCAGGGAACTGGAGGGCTATGTAAAGCTGATCAATCTTCTGCAGAGCAGTCAGGAATGGGTTGATTTTATCCTGTATGGCGTAGAAGGGAAGGATTATACTCTTTCCGACGATGGTGTTGTGAAGCCGATCAACACCGATACTCTGTTTGAAACATGGCTTCCCGACAATATTAATTTCAGAAGATGGCCTGATTACGTTACCGACGAACAGATCGAAACCTACAAAAACTGGAATGAAGGCTGTCTGCCTCAGAAGGATATTGGTTTCGCATTCGACATGACGCCCGTGCAGACGGAATATGCACAGATGCAGGCTGTGGAGCAGGAATATTTCAATCCCATCACGAATGGTCTTGTGGATTACGATGAAGCCATAGACGAAGCGTTGAAGAAGCTGGAGGAGGCCGGAATCGACAGATTTCTGGAGGAATATCAAAGACAGTTCGACGAGTTTTATGAATCAAAAAAGCAGTCATAGAATTCACTGCTGCCGGGGAGTTTTCACAGACTCCCCGGTTTTCTTCTGAATCTCTATTTCCACCGCCGGCTGCTCATACAATCCCCTTCACAATCAGCAGCTTATCCCCCGGGTGTATCTCATCCCCTGCCAGCTCATTGGTCTCCCGGATCTGCGCCGCCGGCACATAATATCTCTTGCCGATGCTCCACAGATCATCCCCCTCCCTGGCGATATAAGCCACGATGCCCGGCAGCCCTGAGAGCTTCTTCTGATCCAGGTCGGACATACGCACCTCCTTGATCAGCGGCTCATCAAATCTTCGGAACACGATGCCTGAAAAAGAAACCGCCGCCTTCACATCCACTTCCTCCCCGTTTATGGCAGATACGGAAAGCTCTGCCGGGACGGTTTCCAGTCTGTACGTGCACTCCTGGTCGATCCCCGGTATTTCCAGTACAAAGCTGAAAGGGATCGTCCCCGCAATGCTGTCGTAGGGCAGCTCACTGTCCGTCGTGGCGTACAGGCTTTTCACCGCCACAGCCCCGGTGATGCGCAGACCCTCCTCCACGATGCGTACCTCCGCAGGCTGCACGCTGCATTCGCTGTGGCAGAGCTGGCTGATTCCGGGCAGTCCCTCCGCCACCTTAAAATGCCCGCTCACCCGGTTTCTGCCGGAATTTTTCATCAGCAGCTGCTTCAGGCTGCCCGTCTGGGAAACCGCCTCCATTTCCTTCGTCACGCCGTACACATCGGAAAGCAGCTCCGCCTGCTCCTCCTCATATATTTTCATATCCAGATCCAGCACGATCTCCAGCGAAATAAGGCGCTCCTCGCCGTCCCCGTCCGCCTTCACCTCCACCTCCCGGTGGCCGATGCTGCAGGTAATGTCCTCCACCATGCGCTCCCGAAGCCCCTGGCAGTCCAGCACACCGCTGAAGGGAAGCGTGCTCTCATACCAGCTGACGGGCCTGCTTTCCCCCTCGCCCTCATACAGGAAGAAAAGCTGGATCTGCCCCTGCACCGCGATCCTGCCGTCCGTGATCCGAAACTGCACATCCGACAGCCTGCAGCTCTGCCAGAAGATTTCCATAATGTTGGGATGCCCGGTGGGGATTTCCAGCTCCTGGCGGATACGGAAAATGTCCTTCTTCTGGATGGCCAGACTTGCAAGCTGGATGGTTTTGCGCCGCACCTCCACAGGCTCGTCGCAGTGCAGCTCCACGGCGGCCTCCTCGTCGTAAACCTCCTCCACGAACAGGTTCAGGCTGGCCAGCGCCTGCACACTCAGCTTGCGGGAATTGATCATTCCCACGCTCAGATCCTCCAGCTCCTTCTTCACCGAGATACCATCGGTAGGAACCACGCCCTCCATATAGATCTGTTCGTCAAAGGGGATGCTCCCCTCCATGCTGGCGGGACGGCGCACATCGTCATCGGAGAGATAGAGCACACAGAAAACCAGCTTTCCCTTCACATACACATGATCCTGGGCCGCCCGGATCTCGTCGATCACGATCTCCCCCTGCTCCTCCACCAGCTGGTACACGTCAGGCCGCGTATCCGTGATGTTAATATCGTCCTCCATGGTAATCTGGGTTCCCGCCTTGCATTTCACACGGTCGATATGTATATTTTTCCTGATCAATTCCATACAAAAAATCCCTCCACGCGCTCACTTGATACAGTGTATTCGCAGGAAGGAATTTTAGAACCAACAGTTCATGCCGATATGGAATGATGCGCCCCCAAGTTACTCGCAATAGCGAGTAACTTGAGCAAAAGGAGCAGCGCAGCAGCGGAAAGCCCCGAAGGGGCGGTTTGTTCAGGCAGCTTGCTGCCTGGGGGCGCAGCCTGAACGGTTCTACTACACCCCCAACGTCCCTCAGTGCGCACACCCAATCAGCTCCCTGATATCCTCCAGACCCTCTTTTCTCATAAAGGCTTCGATGCCCTCTGCCACCTCCACAGTAGCGTAAGGGTTGATAAAGTTGGCCGCTCCCACCGCCACTGCCGTGGCCCCGGCCATGATAAACTCCAGAGCGTCCTCCGCGCTCATAATGCCGCCCATACCGATAATGGGGATCTTCACCGCCTCGGCGCACTGATACACCATACGAACCGCCACGGGCTTGATGGCAGGGCCGGACATTCCTCCGGTCTTGTTGGCCAGCAGACATTTTCTGCGGTGAATATCGATCTTCATTCCGGTAATGGTGTTGATCAGGGAAATGGCGTCGCTGCCCGCCGCCTCGGCGGCCCGGGCCATTTCAGTGATGTCCGTCACATTGGGGCTCAGCTTCATGATAATGGGCTGGGCCGCCTTTTTCTTAATGGCAGAGGTAATATCGTACAGGCAGTCCGCCTTCTGGCCGAAGGCGATGGCCCCCTCCTTCACATTGGGGCAGGACACGTTGATCTCCAGCATGTCCACAGCCGTGTCCGCCAGCCGCTCCACCACCTCCAGATAGTCCTCCACCGTCTTGCCGCACACGTTGACGATCACGCGGGTATCATATTGCTTCAGGAAAGGAAGATCCCGCTCCAGAAATACCTCCACGCCCGGATTCTGCAGACCGATGGCGTTGAGCATTCCGCCGTACACCTCCGCCACCCGGGGGGTGGGGTTCCCGGGCCAGGGCACGTTTGCCACTCCCTTGGTCACCACCGCACCCAGGCGGTTCAGATCCACAAATTCACTGTACTCCATGCCGGAGCCAAAAGTCCCGGAAGCCGTCATCACCGGGTTCTGAAACTCCACACCTGCAATTTTCACTGCTGTATTCATCAGATCTCCACCTCCCTTGCCTCAAATACCGGGCCGTCCGTGCAGATACGCGCATTGTGCACATGGGAATGGGCGTCCACATCCTTTGTTTTGCACACACAGCCCAGACAGGCGCCCACGCCGCAGGCCATACGCTCCTCCAGGGAAATATAAGCGGGAATCCCCATCTCCTCCGCATAGGCCTTGATGGCGCGCAGCATGGGCATAGGGCCGCAGGCATAGATCACATCCGCCCTCAGGCCATTCTCCCTGATGGCGTCCATCACATTTCCCTTGGTTCCCACACTGCCGTTTTCCGTGGCGATATACACCTCGCCGTTCTGCTCAAAATCCTCCTTCAGAAAGCAGGCCGCATCCCGATAGCCCACAATGATTTGCTTTCTGCAGTTCAGCTCCTTGGCAAGCTCCAGGATGGGAGGTACGCCGATGCCGCCGCCCATCAGAAAAGCCGTCTGCCCCTCCTGAACCGCATCCAGAGGAAAGCCGTTTCCCAAAACACCCAGGATCTCCACAAAATCTCCTGCCTCCAGGGCGGAAAATTCACTGGTTCCCGCTCCTGCCACACGGTAAACGATACGCAGGCTTCCCTTTTCCCGATCCACCTCGCAGATACTGATGGGCCTGGGAAGCAGCGTGCTCTTATCCAGCGGATACAGGGCGATAAACTGCCCCGGCCTGGCGTCCTGCGCCAGCGTGGTCTTCAGCTCGCAGTCATAAATTCCCGGCGCCAGCACCTTCTGCCCCAGCACCAGAGCCTTTTCCTTTTTCTTCTGTGCCATATCTACCTCGCATTCTGCCGTAATAACGGCTTGTCTCTATCACATCATTCCCGGCAATGTTCTGCCCTATCGGTTTAAGCCGCTCCATTCCTGACGGTTGATCCGGCCCAAACCATGTCCGCGGGTTTTTGCCGCGGATTTTAGCCGCAGCTCCGGCGGCAGCCGGCGCGTCCCTTCAACCCTCGTACACGATCCTGCCTCTGCACACAGTATAATGGATCTTTCCCTTCAAGGTACGCCCCAGGAAGGGAGAATTGGAGGATTTGGAGCAAAAAGCCTCCGCCTTCCACTCCTCCTTCGGGTCGAACAGCACCAGATCCGCCGGGCCGCCTTCCTCCACCGTTCCTGCGTCCAGGCCGTACAGCCGGGCAGGAGCCAGGGACATCCGTTCCGCCAGCTGGGAAAGGCTTACATACCCCTTCTCCACCAGCTCCGTAACGCCAAGGCTGAGAGCGGTTTCCAGGCCGATGATCCCGCTGGGGGCTTCCGTCAGCGGCTTCGCCTTCTCCTCCGCGCTGTGGGGCGCATGATCCGTGGCGATCAGGTCAATGGTTCCGTCCGCCAGCCCCTCGATGATGGCCTGTCTGTCCTCCTCCAGACGCAGGGGCGGATTCATTTTCGCCAGCGTGCCGTATCGAAGCACCGCGTCCTGAGTCAGGGTAAAATGATGGGGCGTCGCCTCCGCGTGCACATCCGCTCCGCGCCGCTTTGCCTCCCTCACCAGCGCCACCGCCTCCCGGGTGCTGATGTGCTGCACCACCACACAGGCTCCGGTTTCCTCCGCCAGACGCATATCCCTTTCTACCAGACTGATCTCCGCCTGCCTGTCAGATCCGCCGATGCCCAGCTGCCTGCTCACCGCACCTGCGTTGATTCCATTATTTTGGATAAAAGAAGGGTCCTCCTCGTGGAAGCTGATGGGCACTGCCAGTCTGGCCGCCTCCTCCATGGCGGCCCGTGTCCTCTCCTCACTAAGCAGCGGCACTCCGTCGTCCGTAAAGCCCGCCGCTCCCGCCGCGCACAGCTCCTCCATATCGGTAAGCGCCTCTCCCTTCATCCCCTTCGTCACATTGGCGCAGGTTTCCACATGGATACAGGTCTTTCCCCCCCGCTCCAGAATGTCCTGAAGCGTGGCCACATTGTCCACACAGGGCTTCGTATTGGCCATCAGCACCACTGTGGTCACGCCGCCAGCAGCAGCAGCGCACGCTCCGCTTTCCAAATCCTCCTTGTAGGTAAAGCCAGGGTCCCTGAAATGCACATGGGTATCCACCAGCCCGGGCATACATACCAGCCCGTCCGCCTCCAGGATCTGAACGTCCCCCGGCTCCTCCTTCCCTTCCTGTGCACAGGCCGCGGCCCCACCGCTTTGTCCATCCTTCTCCTCACCTGCAATCACCTCCGCCTCAATACGGTCCTTAATCCAGAGTATCCTCTCCCCCCGGATCAAGATATCCTTCACGCCGTCCGTCCCTGACGCTGGATCGATCAGCCTTGCGCCTTTAATCAGAAGCATCCCGTATTCTCCTTTCTCTGCCTTCCTTCACCAAAGCAGTCCCCACTCCTGCTCCGGTCTCTCCTTTTTCCTACGATTTCTTCCATTATACCTATCCGTCAGATCCGGTGCAACCCTTGAAAATCCATAAACACTCAGCCGGTAACAGTTGGTTACTGTTCACAGCAGCCTCAAACGCCTGCCGTTTGAGGTGTGAGAATGTGATTCAGGGGTGAGCGGGCCTCTTTTGCAGCGCAAAACTTTCAATAGGCCCGCGAATGTTACCGTTCACTGGCCTGCCAGTGAACAGTAACAACAGTTGTGAAAATTTCACTTTGCAGCCCATCCAAAATCCCAGTCATAGGACGGGCCCTTTTTCTATATGCTGATAAAAAAGGCGGAGCCTGCCCCGCAGGAGCACGCTTCCCCATGGAGAATCCTATGAAAAAATATGCTCTCAAGAAAAGCTTCCTCACCCTGGCCGCCCTGCTCTCCTCTCTCCTCCTGGCCGCCTGTGCTGCGGACGCTCCCACGGAAGAGAATGCCCAAAATCTGGAATTTACGGTAATTAGCGAAGACCGCCTGCCGGAAGAGCTGCTGGAAATCGTGGAATCCAAAAAGGAAAACGCTTTCAAGCTCACCTACGCGGACGAAGGCTACCTTTACATCTGCACCGGATATGGAAAGCAGGAAAGCGGTGGGTACAGTATAACAGTAAATTCACTCTATGAAACCGATAACGCCGTATATGTGAACACCAATCTGCTGGGCCCCAAAGCAGGCAGCGCGCCGGGGAACAGCCCCTCCTACCCTTATATTGTCCTGAAGATAGAGTTTCGGGATAAGACGGTAGTGTTTGACTGAAAAACGGGAGGGTAAATGCCGCTGTACTGTGCACGGCGTTTACCCTTTTTTCCAATAAGTCCATTTCACTGCCGGCTGGTACCCGATTGCCCTATAGAATCCATTGTCCCCGCCCGTCATGTGCGTTGCTCCCAATGCTTTCGTCCTGCGATACAATTCAGACAGGGCCGCCGATGCAAGGCCTCTGCGGCGGTATTCCGGGATTGTGCAGAGCGGCTCCATATAGGCCAGTTTGTTTTCAGGAGTCCACCACATACCCGCATAGCACGCATACTCACCCTTCTCATCAGCGATGACAGCAGCCAGATCCATCGTCGCATGCGGCGCTACCGCTACTAAATAATTGCTCTGCTCGTACTGATGATCCCATATGCCTTCGCTTTGTTCATGGTCGAACCCCTTCCAACAGCATTTGCTGATTCTGTCTATCTCATACTCATTGGGACTCACGAAATGAAATCCTTCCGGCATAGGATAGTTCAGCACCCCGTCAAAATCAAACTGCATATCCCAGCGCTCAAACCTCTGCCTATACCCCGCCTGCCCTGCAGCACCCATCAAAGCGTCCTGCCCTCCAAAGAGCACCATCTGTATCTCCCCGCCCTTTATCGGCATATGGGTATCCGCATACGCTATCATCTCCGGCGCCAGTTCCTCATATCCGGGCCTTAGACTAAAATAGATGTCCGTAACAGGTGACTCACTGAAGCAAAATCCAACGATTCTGCCATCATCCTCCCAGATACGGTTTTTATAGGAATAAGTAATATCCATCCAATAGGCAAAAGATGAGAACGCATACTCAAAAAACGGGGCAGGTACACCGTTCCTCCAGTCACGTTCATAAATATCCAACATAAACTGATAGATATTCCCACAATCTGCCAGTACGCGAAATTGTCTTGCTGTGATGTGATTCATTTTCCTCTCCTTTGGCTGAAACGTCTCCGATTGTTGTAAATTTTCCAGTTATAGAATTGTCTCTTACATAGTCGATGAAGTGATCAACAATCATAATGACGATCCCTTTTCGCTGAAATTGGGGCAAATATACCGCGAAGTGGGGCGTGCAGATGGCGGGAATGAATTTTCAAACACGCTCTAGATTGCTTTTTCTTGCTTTGACCCACAGCCCCACTTCCACAGAAGAGGAAAATATCCTACATTACCCAATGGATTGAACGGAGCTCTTGACGGAAATCGGGTAAAAACATATTTAAAAAATTCCATGTACCCGCTAATGTATCTTTTCGGGAAAAACAGTATGCCGGATGTGGATAATTTACTCACATCTTTTTATCAATTGGATGATGAAGCCCGGAAAGAGGTTGTGGAAACGATACAATTTAAGCTCCAATATCACAGAAATCTCGAACGGGCAGAACAGATAAAACAAATTAAGGGATGGTAACTATCTAAAAAACACAGTCAAAAGAGCATCTCGAAAGATGCTCCTTTGAGTGAGTAATGCCTTGCATCACTCTGCTACTTTAGATTTTCCTCTAATTTACGCCTAGCGTAAACGATGCTATTGACGACTCAAGCCGTCTTAGTAATTACTATACTATCATTATTCACCGTCTGTGTCAACATTATACCTGCAAATTTTTATTTATTGCCTTTATTACTTCCTCAAAACATTTTTCCGTAGCAATACCCACTTTTCTACTGTCAATTCTTTTTCTATCAATTTCACGCATATGCATTACATTTATAAATCCATATAATCCAGTTTCTTTTCCTTCTAGTTTCAGCGGAATTTCATATTGACCTAAATACTTTCTTTTAATACTACCATCTACAATTTTCTCTATGTAATACATATTTTTTGATGTATCATACTTTAATGCACTCTTTTGATGCGTTGTAACAGGGGCAATAATCGTTGTATTTCCTTTTCGGTTTCCTGTGTTATTTTGCAATATAATAACGGGTCTTCTGCCATTCTGCTCACTTCCTACATTATCTCCCAAATTAGCATAAAAAATTTCTCGCTGAGCTACCGTATATGTTCTCGCAGATGTGTTTATCTTATATTTAAGATTAATCCAAGCCAAT
Source organism: uncultured Eisenbergiella sp. (assembly GCA_963559585.1). Lineage (GTDB taxonomy): Bacteria > Bacillota > Clostridia > Lachnospirales > Lachnospiraceae > Eisenbergiella. The sequence continues at coordinate 21,533 of CAUWLJ010000063.1, forward strand.
CTATCTATATTTCTCTGCATCTTTTCTTCGTATATTTTTCTATTA
>CAUWLJ010000064.1:0-21241 GCA_963559585.1 uncultured Eisenbergiella sp.
AAAAAGGAGCGTACCTGAGCACGCTCCCAAATCATCCCTTGACAGTCTTTTCCATCTATGCAGCTTATTTCACCGTACTGATCTGCGTCACATAGTCAGCCAGCCCGCAGATCTCATCACTTAACGGAACGCCCGTCATGATCACATCGGTCTCCTCGCCCCGGGCCAGGAGCACAGTGCGCAGATCCTCCACGGTGATGATCCTGTTGTCGATCAGACCCAGCACTTCGTCCAGAATCAGCATGTCGCACTCTCCTGTGCTCAGAACCTTTTTCGCAAAATTCAGGCCATTGCGGATATTCTGGATCTCGTCCTCCTGCTTCTCCCTTGGAAGGGAGTCAAAAACCTCGTTGGATTTCTCAAAGCGGAACAGCTTGATCTCCGGCTCCAGCCTGCGGGCATATTCGTCCTCCGTCAGCCCCTTCCCCCTTAAAAACTGGATGATCACCACATGTGCTCCCTTTGCCGCGGCAATCAGTCCGCAGCCAATGGCTGCGGGCGATTTTCCATGCCCGCTTCCTCCATAAATGTATATCTTTCCCTCTGCCATATCTTACGCCTCTCTAAGGTCTGCCTCTCCCGTCGGCCTTCCAGCCTGTTCCAGAACGGCCTCTGCCATTCTGCCCGGAATACCAGCCATATTTTTGTCCATCATACCATATACTTCTCCCCGGCGCAACCGGAATAGTGTCATTCTGCACAACGGCCGCATCCGCCGGATTATTCCTCCATCAGCTCCAGCTTGCTCACAGATACCTCATAGGCGATACGCTTTTCCAGCTGATCCTCGCCTATTTTTTTCATATATTCCCGGCTCTGGATCCGGCCCCAGATCTCACAGTGGTCGCCCACGCTGAAGCCGCCTGCGAAGCGGGCGTTGCGTCCCCAGCAGATGCAGGGTATGTAATCGGATTTGCCGTAAGGACGGTTGACGGCCAGAAGCACGTCCGCAATTTCCCGGCCCAGCGGTGTCTTGCGGTAGACAGGCTCCTTGCAGATGTAGCCGTCCAGATAGATCTGATTCGTCCTGGAGCTTTCCTCCAGCTCCTCCACGAATTCGATCTCCCTGGCGAATACGGACAGGATCAGACGGTTCTTCCGCTCCTCATGGCGGTTGTAAGAACGGAACTGTCCGGATACGCACACGTAAGCTCCCTTGTAGTCCTCCTGCACATCCAGAAGCCTCTCCGATACCATCAGGGGAATCATGTCGCAGGATTCACTGAGCCGCGCCACTTCCACATCCACCATATAGAAGCCCTCCCCGAAAATCTCGTGGCTGAAAGTGAAATCGCTCACGATCTTTCCCATGATGATCACCTGATTGTTTTCAATTACCTTATCTGTCATTTTGGTTCTCCCTTCTTGGGCGCCGGGTCTGCCGGGCCGCATTTAAGAATTTTTTCCTTGTATGTATTACTATTTTATGGGAAATTTCCTTTCTTAGAACCGTTATCCGCCGCCCATTCTGCCCTTCTTCGACAGCAAACGGGGGAGGCGGCAGGTTATGTGTCCCGGTATGTTGCGGGCCACCAGCCCCGCCAGGCACGGCCGGCGGGGCTGGTGGCAGCGTAACGTACCGGAATACTTGAGCTGCCGCGAAAAGCGGGATTTTGATGTTGCACAGACAGAAAAGGGGTGTTATACTACCTACGTTTGAGAAACGCAGAAATGTATATTAATAGGAAGCATTCGGTTTTCGGCAGGAGACTGGCGACGGTTCAGCCGGGATGCCGGAAGGCTGCTGTCGGAGCTGCTTTCGCTCCGTCATGGAGGTAAAAATGGTTCAAATACGTGAAGATGTAAGAAATGTTGCGATCATCGCCCATGTGGATCACGGTAAGACCACGCTGGTGGATGAGCTGCTGAAGCAGAGCGGTGTGTTCCGCGAGAATCAGGAGGTGGCGGAGCGTGTGATGGATTCCAACGCCATCGAAAGGGAACGGGGCATCACCATCCTGTCCAAAAACACCGCCATCACTTATAAAGATACAAAGATCAATATCATCGACACCCCCGGCCACGCGGATTTCGGCGGAGAGGTGGAGCGTGTGCTGAAAATGGTGAACGGAGTCATCCTGGTGGTGGACGCTTTTGAAGGCCCCATGCCCCAGACCAAGTTTGTGCTGAAAAAGGCGCTGGAGCTGCAGCTCCCCGTAATCGTGTGCGTGAACAAGATCGACCGTCCCGAGGCCCGGCCGGAGGAGGTTGTGGATGAGGTTCTGGAGCTGTTCATGGATCTGGACGCAAACGACGAGCAGCTTGACTGTCCTTTTGTATTCGCTTCCGCCAAGGCGGGCAGCGCCACGCTGAAGCTTACCGTTAAAAATAAAGACATGAAGCCTCTGCTGGATACCATTCTGGATTATATCCCCGCCCCCGAGGGGGATCCCGATGCCGGAACCCAGCTTCTGATCAGCACCATCGATTACAATGAGTATGTAGGCCGTATCGGTGTGGGCAAGGTGGACAACGGCCGCATCGCGGAGGGGCAGGACGTGGTGATCGTCAACCATCATGATCCCGATAAGATGAAAAGAGTCCGTATCAGCAAGCTGTACGAGTTTGACGGACTGAACAAAGTGGAGGTAAAAGAGGCTTCCATCGGCTCCATCGTGGCCATCTCCGGGATTTCGGATATCCATATCGGCGATACGCTCTGTTCTCCCGAGAATCCGGTTCCGATCCCGTTCCAGAAGATTTCCGAGCCCACCATTGCCATGCACTTTATCGTGAACGACTCCCCCTTTGCCGGGCTGGAGGGTAAATATGTGACCAGCCGCCATCTGCGCGACCGTCTGTTCCGGGAGCTGAACACCGACGTGTCCCTGCGGGTGGAGGAGACGGACACTACGGAAAGCTTCAAGGTTTCGGGACGGGGAGAGCTGCACCTGTCCGTCCTGATCGAAAACATGCGCCGGGAGGGGTATGAATTCGCCGTGAGCAAGGCCGAGGTGCTCTACCACACGGATGAGAACGGCAAGCGGCTGGAGCCCATGGAAACCGCCTATATCGACGTGCCGGAGGAATTTGCCGGGAACGTGATCGAGAAGCTGAGCCAGAGAAAAGGCGAGCTTGTGAACATGTCCGCGGCAAACGGCGGCTACACCAGGCTGGAGTTCAACATTCCCTCCAGGGGACTGATCGGCTACCGGGGGGAATTCATGACCGACACCAAAGGAAACGGCATCATGAATACTTCCTTTGCAGGCTACGGCCCTTACAAGGGAGACATCCAGTACAGGAAACAGGGCTCCCTGATCGCCTTTGAAACCGGCGAATCCATCACCTATGGCCTGTACAATGCCCAGGAGCGGGGCACACTCTTTATCGGCGCCGGTGAAAAGGTATACGCCGGTATGGTCATCGGCCAGAACGGCAGGGGCGAGGATATTGAGGTAAACGTCTGCAAGAAGAAGCAGCTCACCAACACCCGTTCCTCCAGCGCGGACGAAGCGCTGCGCCTCACACCGCCCAGGATCCTCAGCCTGGAGCAGGCGCTGGATTTCATCGAGACGGATGAGCTTCTGGAGGTAACGCCCAAGTCCCTTCGGATCCGCAAGAAGATCCTGGATCCCACCAAAAGGAAGCGGGCGAATATGAACCGGAATCAGTAAAGCAGCCTTGCCGTCCCCATAAAAAAGGTGTGCGTCTTGACGCACACCCGCGCTGAGCGCGATTGCCGTCAGGCAATATCTACCTCCCGCGCGAGTGCGCATCCACAGCGGAGCGTCCCTTTTTATACAATAGGAAAGGAACTTTCCTATTGTATAAAAAATGTGCGTCTTGACGCACACCCGCGCCGGGCGCGATTGCCGTCAGGCAATATCTGCCTCCCGGTTCCGGACAGCAAAGGCCCTTCCTTCACCTTCAGGGTGAAGGAAGGGCCTTCTGCCATTCTGTACGCTTTCCGGCTGCGGCTTTGCCCGCCTCCTTTGCCGCAAAAGCTATTTCTGACTGTTGATCACTTCGTTAACTTCCTCAATCATCTTGGATAATCCCGCCTTCTCATAGGATTCCATCAGATCCTCATACATCTTATCAACCGGCTCCGTTCCCGTCATGATCGTCATCAAATCCTCTGCAGGCTTAATGATAAACTCATTTTGGGTGGGTGTGGAGATGTTGGTATAGCTGGGCTCATACTCAGGCACAGTGCATTTCTCATTTGCCATATTCCACCAGTCTATATCCATCTGACGGTAAAGATCTCTGGCCGGATCTCCGGTAAGCTCCAGACGATGCCAGCTTGCGTTCTGCACCAGTCCGGACATATTGGTAACCGGATATTTGGCTGCCAGATCCGCCGTTTTCTGTATGATCACTCCATCCTGCTCTTCCCAGTCCTCTCCTTCAAAGCCGTAGCGGATTAATTCATCATTTTCCAGCAGATAATTGTACAGATCCAGGATAGCATCCATCTTATCCGCTGCCTGTGCAGAAATATAGGTTTCAGACCAGTAGGTCTTAAATACCGGACAGGTCGTTGTTCCGTCCATTCCGGGGAACGGAGGCGCAATGCGGACACAATCCTCAAATTTCTTATCCGGATTCACTTCATTCCACTTCTTTGCCAGCAGATCCGACTGGGTATTCACAAAGTAGGCCGCCACGCCGCCCTGAAGGAATTTATCCTCGGAAAGCTGATTCTTGGCCAGCGCAATATCCGGATCGATGGTCCCTTCCTCATACATATCTCTGGCCAGCTGGAACGCAGCCTTCAGATCCCCTGCGAAGTAAGCGGGCACATACTTTCCATCCTGTTCCACCCACTTAAAATCACTTCCGGAGCCATCGCCCATACCCAGCGGAACACTATAGGGCATGAAAAAGCTGTCCAGAAGCTGCGGGATAGAAACGGTCATCCCTGCAATCGATTTTCCCTCCGGATCCGCTGCGATGATTTTGCGCAGCATATCCCGGAATTCCTCATAGGTCTCCGGCTCCTTGGTCACACCTGCCTCCTGCGCCAGATCCCAGCGGTAATATACCCTGCGTTCCATTGCGCACTGCTTAATATCGCCCCAGGTCGTTCTTGGAATCGTATAAAATCTTCCATCCTCCTTGCGCAGCGCCTGAATATCCGGCGAGGACATATACTCCTCCAGCGCAGGCCACGGCGAAAGATCTTCCGGAAGCGGAGCTACCACGCCCTGCTCCGTCCAGTTGTGATAAAAGGATGAGCCGATCACATCGATGGAAAAAATATCAGGAAGCTGGCCGGGCTGTGTGGCCCAGAGCTGGATCTTCTGGCGGTAATCATCCCATGTAATGTTCACCGGCGTTAATACTGTATTGGTATCCTCCTGAATTTTCTGCAGAACCGCATCGGACTCCCCTCCAGCCAGAGCTTTTTCAACATCCCAATATGCAATGCTGATCGTCGTAGGATCCCCTTTTTCGCCATTGCTTTCCGCATCCGCCGCCCCGGCAGATTCCTGAGTGCTTCCATTCTGAGCGCTTCCGCTCTCCGTTCCCGCGCTCTGCGAACCGGAGCACGCCGCCAGGGAAGTAACCGCGACTGCCGTGCAGAGAGCCGCTGCCAATACTCGTCTGATTTTCATAAGCTATCTCCTTTTCTTTGATTTTGCTATCTGAAGCGGTTCCTGCCTTCGTCCACTGCATACAGGCAGCTCCGCCCAAAGCCTGCTCTATTTTGCCCCTCCTGTCCAGGAGCGGGTCATTCCTTGATGGATCCCACCATAACCCCTCTTACGAAATGCTTCTGTATGAACGGGTATACGCACAGAATCGGAACGGTGGAAACCACAATGGTCGCCATCTGAAGCGTCTGAAAGTTAGAACGCTGATCCTGGGCAATCAGTGCCTGGGCCTGCGGATTCAGCGCATTGTTGAAGCTGACCAGAAGCTCCCTCATATAGATCTGCAGAGGCTGCTTTTCCTTCTGATTAATGAAAAGAAGGGCATTCCACCATTCATTCCATCTCTCCACCGCATAGAACAGGAAAAAGGTGGAGATAAAAGGCATGGAAATCGGCAGGATTACACGGGTCAGGATCACCAGATCATTGGCTCCGTCGATCTTTGCCGCCTCCTCCAGACTGGCCGGAAGGGATACGAAATAATTTTTCATAATAATCAGATAAAAGGTGTTGATCCCCGTAGGAAGAAGCATCGACCAGATGGAGTTCGTCAGCCCGATCCCGCTCACCACCAGATAGAAAGGGATCAATCCTCCGCTGAACAGCATGGCGAACAGGATCATAGACAGGAACAGGTTCCGCCCCACCAGCCTTTTCTTGGAGAGCACGTAAGCTCCGCACACGGACAGGAACATATTTATGGCCGATCCCGCCACCGTAACAAATACCGAATTAAAGAAAGAACGCAGGAACGTAATATCCTCAAAGATAAGCTTGTATCCCTCGAAATCCACCACGTAGGGCAGCAGATAAGGGACATGGTTTCCAAATGCGTTCCGGTCGGAAACGGAAACGATCAGCACGTAGTAAAACGGATAGATCGTAATCAGGCTCAGAATACCCAGGAGAGTAATGGCGGTCACGTCAAACGCTGTAATTCTATGACGTTTCTTTACTTGTTTCATCTTCCTTCCCTCCTTAAAACAGACCGGCTTCGCCGCTCTTGGTCACGATCCGGTTCGTGAGAAGAATCAGCACCACATTAATCACCGATTTCAGGAAGCCGACCGCAGTGGTATAGCCAAAATTCATTCCTACGCCAAAGGAGCTTCTGTAGACAAAGGTGTCCAGTGTGTCCGCCACATTGTAAACCGGTTCGGAATAAAGATTAAATACCTGATCGAAGCTTGCGCCATTGGTCATAAGGCTTCCGATTGCCAGGATGAACATGATCGCCACCGTCCCCCGGATCCCGGGCCAGGAGATATAGAGCATCTTCTGGAAACGGTTCGCCCCGTCTATGCTTGCGGCCTCATACAGCCCCGGATCGATCCCCGCAAAGGCGGCAAGATAGATGATGGAATCCCACCCGATCTCCTTCCACAGCGCGGAAAGCCAGATGAAGGGGCGGAACATGGAGGAATCGGACAGAGGGGAAATTTTTTCCATTCCCAGAGCCGAAAGAGTAGCATTCACCATTCCATTGCTTCCAAACATGTTGATCAGGATTCCCGCCAGCACCACCCAGGTGATAAAATGGGGGAACGTGAATACGGTTTGGAAAAAACGTTTTATTTTTTCAGACTGAAGCTCGTTGAGGATCACCGCCAGAAGCACCGGAATAGGGAAAAGGATAAATATTTTTCCGGCTCCAAAGATCAGTGTATTTCTCATTGCATTCCAGAAGGCATCGTCCTGGAACATCTTTGCGAAATGCTCCAGCCCGATCCACGGACTGTTCCACATACCCATGTCATAGCGGAAATTTTTAAAAGCCAGTGTCAGCCCTCCCATGGGAAGATAGCAGAAAATCAGATACCAGGCCAAAACGGGGAGCAGAAGAAGATAGAGAAGCTTGTCGCTTTTGATCTGATTCCATCTGCGCAGCCTGTTTTTCTGAGACCGGACGGCTGTTGTTGAGTTGCTCAATTTCATCGCCTCCTTGCATTTTTCTTTCATCAGCATGCTTCCATTATACTTTTACGGTCTGCGCAGTGGTATGTAATATTCGTCTTTGTTTCAGGATTTTACAAAAAATTTCTTATATCGCCCACACTGTCACCTAAAATATTTCCATCTCTTTTCTCCCTTTTTTTAGGTTTCCTCCTCTCCCGTTTCCGAATCGTCATCAGAAGCAGGGTTCTGCTCCTTCCGGTACTGGCTGGGAGAACAGCCCTTGTACTTTTTAAATGTTTTCAGGAAATAAAAATAATCGTTGAAGCCGCAGGCGCTTCCTATTGCCTCCACAGACAGCTCAGTTCCTGACAGCAGCTTTTCCGCCTCCTGTATCCGAAGGGAGTTCATGTACCTGACCAGCGTATTTCCTGTCTCTTTTTTGAAAAGCTGACTGACATAGCTGGGATTGAGATGAAAGCTGTCCGCAATTTCTCTGGTTGAAATATTGGATCGGAAATTTTCGTGGATGTATTTTATAATCTTCAGGAAGCCCCTGCTGTACCCCTCTCCCTGCCAGTTTTCCTTTTCGTATTCCTGCCGGATTACTCTGATGATTTCCTCCGTCATTTCCCGGTAGGTTCCAAAAAGTGACAGAAGCTGTCTGTAGCTGTAGATTTCCAGGTCAATCTGCAGCTGCTGAAAGATGTAATTATAGATCTCCATAGCCTGCCCCACATGCGACAGGCTGTTTTCATAGGAAAGCAGAAATTCCTCCAGTTCCTTTTCCCTGCCCAGCAGCGGGATCAGCTCCTGCATGGGAAAATCTATGTAGGCCGCGTGTGTGTCGAACATTCCCTTTTCGGGATGGAAAAAGAATTGGCAGCTGTCATAAATCCCCTGGTATGCGGCCGCCTGCAGTTTTTCAGGCCAGACAGGCTCATAGCCTACAGACACCCCGTTCACTCCTGCTTTTCTGACATCGCCTGCCCGCAGCCGGCCGGGCAGGCTGTTAAACAGGTACAGGTACTCATGCACCCCCAGCGGCTGGCAGATGCCGCCAAACACCTCCTCCAGGCACACGCTTCCCGTAGAAACCGCCACGTAGAAGGGAACCCTGACCCCTCCCTGCCGGAGGAGTTCGTTCACACGCTCCATATCATTTTCACACAGCGCTTCCATCATATCCATCTGAGGCTGCCTGGACTTTTCCTTTAAAAGCCGGCGGACTGCATAGCGGACATAGCCGTTCAGCTGTTCGTAGTCCACCGGCTTCAGGCAGTAGCCCACCGCCCCGAAGTGCATGGCCTTCTGGGCATAGGAGAAGTCCGCGTGACCGCTGATAATAATGAACTGAATATCCGGTCTGAGCTCCCGCAGATAGGCGCACAGCTCCAGTCCGTTAAAGGAAGCCATGTTGATGTCCGTTACCACAATGTCTACCGGATTGTTCCTCACATACTCCAGCGCTCTCTGTCCGTCTGTAAAGACGGCGCACAGAGCCGCCCCCGCTTCCTCCCATTTTGTCCCCTTTCCAATGGACTCCAGCGCCATTGGTTCGTCGTCTACCAGAATCACTCTGGCCCTTCCTTTCTCTTCACAGGCCCGGCTTATATTCATTCTTTTCCCCCTTTCCCTTCACAGTCAAACGGCTCCAGCTTCAAAGTCACCTTCGTCCCCTCTCCCGGTTCACTTTCTATAAAAATCCCGCAGGATGAGCCGTATTTCATCCTGAGGCGGCGGTGTACGTTGCAAAGCCCGATGTGTCCGCTTCCTCCGTCTCCATTCAGACTGTCCCGGATGCGGGAAAGCGTCTCCGGCTCGATTCCCACGCCATCGTCCTGAATCAGGATAAAAAGTCCCCCTTCCCTTAGAAAGGCGGAAAGATACAGGGTAGTCTTTTCCTCCCTCATTTCCACGGAATGCTAAAATACGTTTTCCAGTACCGGCTGCAGGATCATTTTGATCACCGGAACATCCAGAGCCGCCGGATCAATGCCGTAAAGGACATCCACCTTGTTGGAGAAGCGGGCGGCCTGGATTTCCAGATAGGCCCTGGCCACCATGATCTCCTCCCGGAACAGTACGGTTTCCTCCCCCTTAACGCTGTAGCGGAAGATTTTCCCCAGATTCTCCGCCAGCGCCGAAGCCACCGGCAGATCATTTTTGTTGCAGATCCCCCGGATTGTCTCCAGTGAATTATAAAGAAAGTGCGGATTGATCTGGCTGCGGAGAAAGGATGCCTCTGCCCTCTCCTTTTCCAGCTCTATGCTGTACATGCGTTCTGTCGTATCAAAAAGCTGGCGGGAACGGTGCTCCAGCTCCTCGATCATGGCGTTCAGTTCTCCTGCAAGCTCCTGCATCTCCGCATTCCCATCCACCCTCACCTTTTTCTTTATCTGCTTGTAATTCCCGCTGCTGATCCCGTGCATATACTGGTTCAGCGCGTAGACCGGACGGATCAGGCTCCGGTAAGTAAAGTAAAGAAGAAGCAGCAGAATCAGAACAGACAGGCAGCCCAGGCAGAAAATCAGTATCTGCAGTTCCTCCGCATCCTTCAGAAGGCTTTTTTTATCCGTGCACCCCACGATCGTAAGCGGAATCTGATCCATCCGCTGCGAAGTAATCAGATACTGGGGCGTATACCGGGTCCCCTCAAAGGGAGCATATTCGATCCGCTCCAGAAGTCCCTCCTCCCGCTGGGCCGCTCCATTAAGCGCGTATTGCTTTCCGTATTCGTCCACCATGAAAAAGGCGGTCTCTCCGGAATAAGAATCCTCATACAGCAGGCTGTCCATCTTAATGGAAAGGATGCAGGCTCCGATGGGCTGTGCATAATTTTCCTTAAAATCGTTTCCGTACAGCATCGCAGTAAAAGCCAGCGTCTGGTATCCGTCCTCCATGGCCTTTTTCTGATCCAGTATTCCCACACATTCATTCTTCCCTGATCCGCTGTAGCGGCTCAGAAGCAGAGTAATCTCCTCGTCCTTTATCTTCGTTCTGTCCCGGTGCTCTCCAATCAGGACAATATCGTCCAGCTCCGGATAGATGATCTGTACACGGGCAAGGAAGGTATCCATTTCACTGAAAATATAGTAGGCGCTGGAGTGCTTCTCCCTGTCAAAATAATCGTGGATTTCCCCGCTGTACTGCAGAAAGTTTATCACTGCCTGTGCTTCCTCATCGATGTAGGCAATCTCCTGCATATACTTTTCCGCCGCATATCTGACATATTCCACATTTTTACGAAACAGGATGCTTCTGACCGAATACGCCAGCGTCAGATTGATGGCTAAAAAGCTAAGGCTTACAACCACAGTCACAATTCCAAACTGCTGTCGAATGGTTTTCCCCCGCATTTTTCCTCCTTATGTACCGCTCCATCTTCTTTTCTATTTAAAATATACATGATTCATCCATTTTTTGCAATATATTTGTTCAACTACAACAAAACAGGAGCGGCTTATGCCGCTCCCATCATTGATCCGATCCAAAACAGAATCCCCAGTGCCCAGCTCGTGAAGATCCCATAGAGGATCACAGGCCCGGCAATGGTAAAAATCTTGCAGCCCACGCCGAATACCTGGCCTTCCTTTTTAAATTCAATGGCCGGGGCCGCCACGGAATTGGCGAATCCCGTGATAGGAACCAGCGCTCCCGCCCCTCCCCACTTTACGATGGAGGGATAGAGGTTCAGCCCTGTCAGAAGGACGCTTGCCAGGATCAGGAGCAGAGCTGACCATCCTCCCGCCGCCTCCTTATCAAGCCCCATCCCCTGGCAGATGTTCAGGATCACCTGGCCCGCTGTACAGATCAGGCCTCCTGTCACGAAGGCCTTCGCCATCTGCAGCCACAGGTTATGGGTGGGCGTCACCTGTTTTACATATTTTTGATATTCCTTTTTCTGCTGTTCGTCCATATTAATCTCCATTCCGGAGCGTAAGCGGCGGGCGCATCAGGACTGTTTGTGACGCTCCGGCACAAACAGCCAGCCAAACCTGTCTGGCGGTGAAACAATAAGCCATCAGGCTTATTTGTCACACCAGAGCGTGTTTGAAAATTGCCTTCTGCCAGATGTGCGCCCCCATTTGCGGGAAATTTACCCCAAATAAGCGCGGCGTGGTGGTACGCACCGCGAATTTGGGGGCAAATATACCACGAAGCGGGGCGTGCAGATGGCGGGAATGAATGTTCAAACACACTCTAATCCCCCATTCTGCCGTGTTGGCAGATCAGGAGTTAGTATATGGGTATAGACGGAAAATATTCATGGAACGGCAGGGCGCTCAAAGCCTGCTGTCCAGAATGTTTCAGCCGCCTCAATCGTTTTCTTTCCTGCCCTCCGCTGCCCTGCAGCCGCCGGAGCAGCAGCCGGCGGACGGGCAGCCCATACATTTTTTCCCTTTTTTTCCCGCCTTCCTGATATGGAGCACAGCCGCTCCCACGATGCTCAGAAGAATACCTGCCAGAATCCAGTCTGCCATATCAATCTCCATTCCGGAGCGTAAGTGACGGGCGCATCAGGGCTATTTGTGACGCTCCGGCACAAATAGCCAGCCAAACCTGTTTGGCGGTGAAACAATAAGTCATCAGGCTTATTTTTCACACTATACTCCCTTCTTTCGATACGATCCGGCCTCAGCAATGACGATGCCGGTATTATCCCTTTATTAGTCATGTTTCATTTATATTAGTTTGAACTAATTCGTCATCTCTGTCAAGCGCTTTGCGAATGGGCGCGGGCTGAACTGTTACGAAACTTTTGATTAACATAAATTCCCCTACCGGCGTAAGCATAAAAAGTGTGCGTCTTGACGCACACCTGCGCGAGTGCGCATTCACAGCGGAACGTCCTTTTTTATGCAATAGGAAAGGAACTTTCCTATTATATAAAAAGGAGCACTGCCTCTTAGATGATCCTTCACCCGACTGGCAGCGCCCCTTTTTATTATGATGAATATGATTCGTGTGCAGACAGCTTCGAGCGTGTCTGAACATTCATTCCCGGCCGGTCTGCATCATACCTTCCCGGAAACGCAGTCACTCCGCCGTAATGGTTCTCGTCCCCCGCTCTGCGGAGATCTCCTCCACGGTCTTATCCTTGATCCTTACGGCTCCCTGATAGCCCTCCCTGGTGGGAAGCAGATTTCCTTTGGCAAAACGCTCCTTCGCCTCGGCGATGGCCTTGTTATATTGAGGCAGCCACTCCTCCTCGGCGATCAGCATTTCATCGATCATCTGCCATATTTCAGGAGGGTTGCACACAGCTCCGGTAAGAGGATCCATGAGAGCCGCCTGCTTCAGCAGGTTCGCATCCCCCGCCACAGCGGCCTCCACGGCCAGACGCTGTACCCAGATGGACTGGGAGCAGACCGCCGCACAGCCTAAGGGAAGATCGCCCAGCTTTGGAACGCTGATGCCGTTTCCGTCCACATAGCAGGGCACTTCTACCACGCACTCATAGGGCAGGTTGGTGATGCAGCCCTCGTTCATCACGTTGAAATGGCCTCTGTATTTTCTTCCCGTCTCCAGTCCTTCCATAATATAGGAGCAGTGTTCCCTGCCCCTGCAGCTTCCGTCGTACTTCTTGGGAGGCTCCGCCAGGATTTTGGGGTATTCGGTCTCAAACCAGTTGCGCTCCTCCCGGGTCACTCTCAGATAACCGCCCGTCTCCCCGTTGATCCAGCTGTCCGTATTGATCCAGTCCTTGATCTCATCAGGGCGTTTTCTGTACCAGGCCACATACTCGGACAGATGGCCGTTGGATTCGGTGGAATAATAACCGAACCGCTTCAGGATGTCGATACGCACCTTTTCTTCCCGGCTGAAGCGCTCGTGGGCTTCAAATCCGGCCAAAAGCTGATCCTTCAGCTCCACCCCGTTGTGCTTCACGCTCACATACCAGGTCTGATGATTGATGCCCGCACAGGTAATGTCCAGCTCCTCCCTGGGAATGCCCAGCACCTCCCCGATCTGGGATTCCCCGTGGATCTCACCGTGGCACAGACCGATGGTTTTCACCCCGCCGTACTTGTTGCAGGCCCAGGTAGCCATGGCGTTGGGATTGGAATAATTAAGCATAATGGCTCCCGGCTCCGCCACCTCCCGGATGTCCTTACAGAAATTCAGCATTTCCGCGATCACCCTCTGGCCGTACATGATACCGCCCGTGCACAGGGTATCGCCCACGCACTGGTCGACGCCGTATTTTAAGGGAATATCCACGTCCATCTCAAAAGCGGGAAGGCCGCCGATCCGCACACAGTTGATGATATATCTGGCATTACGGAAGGCCTCCCTCCGGTCGGTGGTGGACTGGATGCGGATGGGAATATGGTTGCTGTCCAGATCCCGCTGGCACAGCCCCGTCACCTTTTCCAGATTATCCGCGTTAATATCCGTGAAGGCCACCTCAATGTCATGAAATTCCGGCACGGACATAATATCCGTAAACAATGTCCTGGCAAAAACCAGGCTTCCTGCCCCAATAATTGCAATCTTAAAGCTCATTTTTACCTCCTATCGGAGCGTCCTTTGCTCCGACCTATTCCTGCACCACCCGGAACAGCTTCGCCCCGTGAGCCTCTATCCCGACAGAAATCTCCCCGTCCAGGGCTTCCGCCGTCTCCCCGCTCCACAGCTCCTTCAGGCCGATCCGGCCCTCTCCCGGCTTCTCCGGGCCGCCGCAGCGCTCCGCCAGAGCCGAAGCTGCCGCGCCGGGAAGGGCATTGCAGATCTCCTCCAGGGTGACACTCACCTGCGCCTTTTCATTTCTCAGATTGAAAAGAGCCGCATACACGCTGCCATCCTTCTCATTCCAGCCTGCCCAGACGGCGTATTCCCCGTTCCGCTCCACCTGTACGCCGTGGTGGCCGTCCTGCAGAAGCTCCAGCACCTCCCTGTTGGTGAGCAGGGAGAGCGTCCAGTCGTCCAGCTTCGTCATCTCCGCCCCCAGCATCAGGGGAGAACGGAAGATGCACCACAGCGTCATCATGGTCACCTGCTCCTGTCTGGTAAAGCTGGTCTGCCGCTCCTGGCCGAAGCCCTTGCCCAGGTAACCGAGAGGAAGCATATCGCAGTCAGGGAAGCACCCTTCCTTCACATGGTTCTGCCACAGCTCACAGCGCCAGAACATGTTTTCCAGAAGCTCCCAGCTGTCCCAGAAATCGTCGGTGATCCGCCACATATTGGCATACTTTTCATAATGCCAGGCTTTCTCGATCAGCGCGGGGCCGGGGGAAAGGCTGAGCACGATGGGTCTGCCGCATTTCTGAATGGCGGCGTGGAGCATCTCGATCTCATGAGCCGCGCTGTACTGATTCTCCCGGTACATATTGGTGTTGCAGATGTCGTCACATTTCACATAGTCCACACCCCACTGGGCATAGAGGGCAAACAGGGAATCGTAGTATGCCTGGCTTCCCTCCATCCCCTCCCGCAGGCCGTACATGTCCGGATTCCAGCCGCAGATGGACGAAGGATTGGCCACCTCGTCCGCCGTCTGCTCACTTCCCAGAACCGGCAGATGCTCCTGGGCCGCAGCCCGGGGAATCCCCCTCATGATATGGATTCCAAACTTCAGCCCGAGGGAATGCACATAATCCGCCAAGGGTTTAAAGCCCGCCCCGCCTGCCGCCGAAGGGAAACGCTCCGGACAGGGACACAGACGCCCATACCCGTCCATCTCCAGACGGCTGAAGGGAATGTACTGGTGCTTCTCTCTCTGGGAACCGGCCCCGTAGGCATACCACTGAATGTCCACCACCACATACTCCCAGCCGAATTCCTTCAGGTGCGCCGCCATATAATCCGCATTGGCCTTCACCTGCTCCTCGTTCACCGTGGTGTCGTAATAATCGTAGCTGTTCCACCCCATGGGCGGTGTCAATGCAAAACTGTTCTTGTTCACAGCCTTCAAGCCTCCTTCATGAATAGTGCCGTTGCCGTGCCACTGTTTACTGCCTTGCCAGTGAGAGCAATAACACGAACTGTTATATAGCACTTTTTTGACTCACTCTTTTCTTGCTTTTTCCTGTTAAACAGAATTATAATATACATGGTTTCACGCGGCAAGAATAAAAAAATGATAAAAGAGGGTAATTTTTTGACTACACAGAAATATGGAAATTATGGTTTTCTGAACCAGGGGCAGATGGATGGAGAGCCGCTTCTCCTGCTGGATTTCGGGGTGGAGGCGAGAGAGCGGGAGGCATACGATTTTGATAATGCGGACCGGGACTACGACGGCTTCCTGTTCCAGTATACGTTGAAGGGATATGGGGTGTTCGAGGAAAAGGGGCAGGCAAGGCTTTTAGAGCCGGGAACGGCCTTCTTTTCCCTGATCCCGGAGGAGAGCAGATATTATCTGCCCCGGCAGAAAGACCCTTCCGGACGAAGGGAGCTGCCCTTTTGCGTGGATCCGGAAACCAACCGCTGGGAATATCTGTACGTCCACTTTACAGGGAGCGCGGCTCTGCCCTTTTTTCACCGGATCCGGGAGGAATTCGGCTCCTGCTTCTGCCTGCCCCAGGACAGCTTTCCCATCCAGCTCTGGCTCAGCCTCCACCAGGAAATGGGGAGCGGCAGGCAGCTTCGCAGGTATGAGGGCGGAGAGCTGGTGTACCGTTTCCTCTCCTCCCTTCTGCGCCTTTTAGAGACGCCGGACGAAGCCGCCCTCTCTCCTTCGGTGGAGGAGAGCATCCGGTATATGAAGGAGCATTTTCAGGAACGGCTTTCCATCGAGGAGCTGGCAGGAAGGGCCGGCGTCTCCCCCGCCTATTTTTCCCGGCTGTTTGCCGCCCAGACGGGGCAGACGCCCCTCTCCTACCTGAATCATCTGAGGATGAACCATGCGGTTTTTCTCCTTCTGAACACCTCCCTCACCGTGGAGCAGATCGCGGGAGGCTGCGGCTTCTCCTGCGGGAACTATTTCTGCAAGGCGTTCCGCAGGGCCTCCGGGCTGTCCCCGGCGGAGTACCGGCGAAGGTATGGGGGATGAGCAGCGCAAAACCTGTACAGACTTGAAGAAAAGTCGCTAAAACACAAAACATATCCCAAAATCTCCATTGATTCCGGTTTCTTTTTCCCTATAATGGATAAAAAGAAGAATTCAGGCAGGTAAGCCGAATCAAGATGAAAACGGAGGATTTTACTATGAATACTGCATACTGTTCCCTGGGAGACGCCTGCAAATTTCACCTTGGCGACATTCAGGACGCCTGGTACAAGGGCTTTGACGATTCTTCCTGGGAGGATGTGACGCTACCCCACGACTGGTCGGTGAGCCTTCCCTTCTCACAGGAGTATTCCAGCGGAACCGGCTATTTGGCCGGGGGCATCGGCTGGTACCGTCTGCGCTTCCGTCTGCCGGAGGCCTACAGGGGTAAGAAGATCACCCTCTGCTTCGACGGTATCTACAAGAACAGCCAGATCTGGTGCAACAGCTACTATCTGGGCAAGCGGCCCAACGGCTACGTTCCCATTTCCTACGACATCACCCCCATGGCCTGCTTCGGTGATGTGGAAAATGAGGTGAGTGTGAAGGTGACCCACACCGACCTGGCCGACTCCCGCTGGTTCACCGGGTCCGGCATCTGCCGCAAGGCCTATGTGCAGGTGGAGGAGCTGGTTCACCCTGTTCCCTGCGGTATTTTCTTCACCACCCTGTACGGCGGCGGGGACGATTCCGCCCAGGTAGAGGTATCCCACGAGCTGATCAACGAGACGGCACAGAAGGTGAACGTTGCCCTCACAACCACTCTCACCTCCCCTGCCGGCAGGAAGGTGCTGGAGCTGAATTCCTGCGCTGATTTTGAAGCGGGCGAGACGAAAGCCATCGCTTTGAACGGCTGCGTGAGAGAGCCCGCCCTCTGGTCGCCCGATTCCCCGTCCCTTTATGTGCTCACCGTCAGCCTGTCCGTGAACGGAGGGGCTCCCTATCAGGTATTTGAGGAGAAAACGGGAATCCGCACCTTCCTCTTCGATGCGGACAAGGGCTTCTTTTTAAATGGAAAAGAGACCAAGCTGAAGGGCGTGTGCGTCCATCACGATGCAGGCTGCCTGGGCGCGGCCGTCACCGCAGAGGTATGGGAACGCCGCCTGGAATCCCTGAAGGCCATGGGCTGCAACGCGATCCGCACCAGCCACAATCCCCATATGCCCGAGCTGTACGATCTGTGCGACCGGATGGGCTTTCTGATGATGGACGAGGCCTTCGACGAGTGGGAGAATGCGAAAAACAAATGGTCCACCGGACATAACGTATACCCGCCCAGGCATCAGGGCTACTTTGAGGATTTCCCTGAGTGGCATGAAAAAGATCTGGCCGCCATGGTGCTGCGCGACCGCAACCACCCCTCCATCGTGATGTGGAGCATCGGCAATGAGATCGACTATCCCAATGACCCCTACTGCCATCCCATGTTCACTGAAATGACGGGCAACAACGACCACAACAAGCCCGCGGCTGAGCGGATGTACAATCCCGACAAGCCCAACATGGAAAGGCTTGCCCCCATTGCCGCTAAGCTTGCAGGCATCGTGCGCCGCTATGATTCCACCCGCCCTGTCACCCTGGCAGCCGCCTTCCCGGAGCTGTCCAGTAAGCTTCACTATTTTGACGCCCTGGATGTGGTTGGCTACAACTACAAGGAGCAGTTCTACGAGGAGGATCACAAACGCTTCCCCGATCTTCCTTTCCTTGGAAGCGAAAACGGCCACAGCTACCAGGCCTGGAGAGCGGCAGCCGACAACGCCTACATCAGCGGCCAGTTCCTGTGGACAGGAATCGACTATCTGGGCGAGGCACACGGCTGGCCGGTGCGCGGCTCCCAGTCAGGACTCCTCACCACGGCCGGCTTCCCCAAGCACCGCTATTTCAGACGCCAGTCCTTCTGGCTGGATGAACCCGTACTCCATCTTGCCACCTGCCCGGAGGAGAAGGAGCTGATGGAATGGTCTCCCGCCTGCGAAACCTGGAACTACGCCCCCGGCGCTAAGGTGCGGGTAAAATGCTACACCAACCTGGCTGAAGCGGAGCTGTTCTTAAACGGCCGCAGCCTGGGCACGGTGAACGCTCTGAACGAGGAAGGCTTCATGGAATGGACGGTAGACTACGAGCCCGGCGAGCTGTGCGTAAAGGCCCCTTCCGCCCAGGGAGAGCTTACCGCCAGCCTGTGCACCGTGGGAGAGCCCGCCGCGCTCCGGCTGAACCGCTGGAAGGGAGAGCTTTTCACCTTAAAGCCCGGATATATCGAGCAGGTGGAGCTCACCCTCACCGATCCGGACGGAACCCGCACAGCCCATGAGGAGCGGGATGTAACGGTATCCGTGGAAGGGAACGGCGTACTCATCGGCCTGGAGAACGGCTGCCAGTCCGATCTCACCCCCTTCTCCGAGAAGCACAGATCCACCATGGAGGGCCGCCTGATCGCCTACGTGCGCCGCACCGGGGAAGGAAGCATTACCCTCACCGCAAGCGCAGAGGGAATCCCTGCCGCCTCCATCGAACTGGCATGACCGCCGGCAGATCCTGCCGGGAATTTGAATGAACCTATTTTGCAGAAAAGAGGGATTGGAACGATGAAACAGCCAGAGGTGCGCCGCTTCCGTTTTTATGACAAGGCGCTCAGCACGATCGAAACCCCGCAGGGCACCCTGTCCCTGTTCGCGGTTTTCCTGCCCTTCCTGGTGGAAACCCTTCTGACCAATTCCATGGGCACGGTGAACACCCTGATCCTCAGCAGCTACTCCGACGATGCGGTGGCTGCTGTGGGGGCGGCCAATCAGCTCATGGGCATGATCTATACCTTTTATACGGTGATCAGCAGCGGCGCCAGCATCTATATCACCCATAAGCTGGGGGCCAGGCAAAAAAAGGCCGCCTCGGACGCAGCTTTTGCCGCCATCCTCTGCAGCTTCGGTTTAAGCCTCGCTGTAGGAAGCATCCTGGCTCTGGCGGCCGGGGAGCTGATGAAAATGATGAATCTCACGGGCCGGGTGCTGGAGGATGCAGCGGGATACTTCCGTATCTGCGTCTCCTTCTCCTTTATCCAGGCAGTCATCACCTCCATCGCCGCCGTGTTCCGAAGCTACGGGCTGCCCAAAATCGCCGTGGCGGTTTCCCTGTTCATGAACGTGGTCAACGCTGTCCTGAACATGATCGTGGTATTCCGCCCATTCGAGACACCCCTTTACGGCGTGACCGGCATTGCTGTCACCAACGTCATCGCCAGATGCTGCGCCCTGGTTCTCATCCTGGTATGCCTGTGGAGAAGCTCTCTGGATCTTCAGTTCAGAAAGAAAAACCTTGGCACGCTGAAATGTATGGGCTGTATCCTGCAGGTCGGCCTGCCCGGGGGGATCAGCTCCCTCTCCTACTCCACCTCCCAGGTGGTGTCCACATCCATCCTGGCTGTGCTGGGAACCGCCGCAATCTCCACCAAGATCTACCTGTCCACCATTTTCTTCTATGTATATGTAGTAGGCATGTCGCTGGGGACGGCCACTTCCCTGAGTATCGGATGGCTCACCGGAGCCGGGGAATACGACCGGGCCTACCGCCTGAACCTGCAGAACCTGCGCATCGCCGTCTCCCTGAACCTGATGGGCTCCCTGCTGATTCTCCTGTTCGGCCGTCCTCTCATAGGCCTGTTCACGGACGATCCCCAGATTCTGGCCCTGGCCGCCCCCATTCTGTTCATCGACATTTTCGTGGAGATCGGGCGTGCCTTCAATCACATTGAGGACAGCTCCCTGCGTGGAGCCGGGGACGTGATGTTCTCCATGGTCATTTCCATCCTGTCCTGCTGGATGATGAGCATCCTTTTCTCCTACATTCTGGGAATCCGGCTGGGACTGGGGCTTTCCGGATGCTGGATCGCCTTTATGATGGATGAGCTGTTCCGCGGCCTGATCTTCTTTTTCAGATGGAGATCGCGGAAGTGGCAGGAAAAGCGGATCTGAATTATTGGAAATAGATATAGAGAAGTATGGGAGTTACTTTGATGTAGTGTTTATGGAAGGTGGAGTATTACATTACTTTCATGATATTGATGAATTTATGTGTATTATGTATTCGTTATTGAAAGACAATGGAAAAATGATCTGCAGTGATTTTCATCCGTTTACGAAAATATCAGATATACTGAATTTTGAACAGCCAGCTATGAGTTATTTCTCAAAGAAAATTTTTGAAGGAGAAATGGCACATGCCCGTTTTTTTGAAGAAAATATCCGCAAACAGATGCCCAAGTGCAGTTATAGAAAGTACACCATCAGCGAGATTATCAATTCAGTCATAAACAGCGGTTTTAAGCTGAAAAACAGTGCTAAAATGCAAATTATCCGCATAAACACAGCATTTAGAGAGATTTGAAAGAGAAAATATCAAGAAATTTACAACGATTTTACAACAAATGAAAGAGCCTTATGTAACGACTTATAGAAAGTTATGGAAAAACGACACTTGAAACTGAGTGTCTTATTCTATACCGTAAAACAGCAGACTATTTCATTTCTGCTTGATTGCTCTAAAACTTATTAGTCTGTGGTTTGTCAAGGGCTTGTTACGTAAGCAATGCTGAACAGCACTCTTTACAAATCATAGGCTGATAAGTAACTTTTCAAAAGCAGAAAAGAAATGACAATGCTTATAACAGCATGATATAACGCATATAAAGATATATTGGACGTTGTGGAGGTGTTCATATGGTACTGTCACTTCAAGGATGTATGGCTGTGGGTAA
>CAUWLJ010000065.1:0-20332 GCA_963559585.1 uncultured Eisenbergiella sp.
CTTTCCAGATTTCACGTCTGACTGTAGAAATACCCCTCCTGATACCTTTTCCCCAAAAGGTATCATTACCATAAGGGTGTTCCGAGCTTCATCGGCCCTCCCTAAAGCCGATGGAGGCATTGCGGAACATCTGACCCCCTTCTTTTTTGAGCCTGTAGGAATCTCCCCCGATTCCTACAGGTTTTTTTTTGCTGTAATTTATTCGGCAGGCAGTGTTGCTCCATGCACCTGAACCACTAAACAGATTATATACAAAGAAGGTTGGAAATACCAACCGGTTATGATATAATGAGCGTTAGCGGGGAGAGGGTGACGGCACGTTCGACGAGCGGCGGATCAGCATCAGAAGAACAGATACATCTGGAGGAAGGAATGGCAACGTTAAAGGATGTGGCACGGGAGACAGGGCTTACGGTCAGTACGGTATCCCGTGTGCTGAATAATAGAGGATACATCAGCAAGGAGGCCAGGGAAAACGTCTACGAGGCAATGAAAAAGCTGAATTATCAGCCAAATGAGGTGGCCAGGTCTTTGTCGAAATCAACGACGAACACGGTTGGGGTTATTCTTCCCCATATCGATCATCCCTATTTTTCCAGACTTTTGAGCAGCCTGGAGCATGCGGCTTACCGCTTTGATTTCAAGCTGATGATTTTTAATTCCAACGAGAGGGACGATAAGGAGGTCCGGTATCTGGAGATGTGCCAGGGGATACGGGTGGCCGGGATCATCCTGTGCAGCGGCGCGGTGGAGGCGGAGCGCTTTGAGGGACTGGGTGTGCCTCTGGTAACCATTGAGCGGACGCTGGAAAGCGGGACGGCTGCGGTGGAGTGCGACAACAGGCAGGGCGGAAGGCTGGCAGCCAGACATCTGTGCGGGAAGGGCTGCCGCAAGGTGCTCTATCTGGGCGGGGAAGGGAATATTTTCATACCCACGGACGATAGGGAACTGGGCTTCATGGAGGTGTGCCGCAGAGAGGGGATGTGCTGCGTGGAGCATGCCAGGAGGGAGCCGGGAGCCAGATGCAGGGAGTGGGAGTACAGCCCTTATATAGAGAAGCTTCTGGACGAGCACCCTGATCTGGACGGGATTTTTGCCAGCAGCGATGTGATTGCAGCACAGGTGATACAGGTCTGCGCCGGAAGGGGAATCCGCGTGCCGGAACAGCTGAAGGTGATCGGCTTTGACGACAGCTCCATTGCTTCCCTGACGAACCCGGCGATTACCACCATACGCCAGCCTGTGAGGGAGATGGCGGCTTTGGCGGTGGAGGCGGTCTATAAGGCCATTAATAAGGAAATGGTTCCGAATCGGTCGATCCTTCCGGTAACCCTGGTGGAGCGGGGCTCCACCTGACGGGGAACGGAGGTAAGCTATATTTTTCAAAAAAGGAGGAGAAAAGGATGTTAAAGGAAGATCAGAAGGCATGGGTGGAGGCTGCTTTGGAAAGGGTATCCCGGAAGCTGGAGAAGGTGAGCATGCGTTCCGCCCACAAGATCCCTTACACCACGGAGAACGGCGTACATGACGACCGTTCCGGAGAAAACGGGATCGGATGGTGGACGAACGGCTTTTGGGGAGGCATGATGTGGCAGCTGTATGCGCTCACCGGAAAGGAATCTTATAAGAAGATTGCGGAGGAAAATGAAAACAAGCTGGATGCCTGCCTGCTGGACTATCGCAGGCTGGATCATGACAACGGCTTCAAGTGGCTGCCTACTGCGGTGGCAGATTATCGGGTAACCGGAAATCCCATGTCCAGGAACCGGGGAATTCTGGCGGCGGACAATCTGGCCGGACGCTATAACAGCAATGGTAAGTTTATCCGGGCCTGGAACGACTGGGAGGGCAGCGACGTAGACCGCAGAGGCTGGGCGATCATTGACTGTATGATGAATCTGCCTCTGCTCTACTGGGCCAGCGAGGAGACGGGAGATCCCCGTTACCGTCAGGCGGCTATGAACCATGCGGATACGGCTATGAAGGCCTTCGTCAGAGGGGATGGATCTGTGAACCATATTGTGGAGTTTGACCCTGACAATGGAGAAATCATCAGAAGCTACGGCGGCCAGGGATACGATGTGGGAACCTCATGGACAAGGGGGCAGAGCTGGGGGCTGTACGGCTTCATGCTCAGCTATCTTCACACCGGTAAGGAAGAATATCTGGACACGGCAGAACGGATTGCTAACTATTTTCTGGCCAATATCCCTGAAAGCGGCCTGATTCCTGTGGACTTCCGGCAGCCCTTGGAGGTGGAGTGGGAGGATTCCACTGCAGCGGCCATCGCTTCCTGCGGCCTGATCGAGCTGGCGAAGAAAAAAGAGGGCAGGCAGCAGAAAGTTTATCTGGATGCGGCTCTGAAGCTGCTCCGTGTCCTGACGGAGCAGAGGGTCAACTGGAACGAGGACGAGGACGATCTTCTGACCAAATGTACAGCGGCATATCATGACAAAGCCCATGAGTTTTCCATCATCTATGGCGACTACTATTATCTGGAGGCGCTGATGAAGCTGAACGGGAAGGAACTGTTCATCTGGTAAGGAAAGAAAAAGAGGGCGGCATGGCTGATTCTGGCCATGCCGCCCTGACGATTGAAAAGGCTCCTGAACAGGGACGCAGGCGGCCTCTTTTACAGGCTCTCCTTTGCGGTGTCTGCTGAAGCCTCCGTGGCGGCAGCTGACGTATTTCCCGTTTGCTGGACGGCTTCCCTGGCGGCACCCTCTGATGCGCTCTCTGTGCTTTCCATCCGGCTGCCGGCCGTCTCCGCCACACTTTCCGCTGCCTCTTTTACGGTATCGGCGGCTTTTTCTGCGGTGTCTGCGGCGGCGTTCATGGAGGCGCTGAACCTCTGTCCCACCTTGTTTACAGCCTTTTCTGTGGCTTCCTTCACCTTGTTCAGGGCGTTTTCCATCTGTTCGTCCACATTGGCGTACTCATTGCTGCTGCGGATCCGCTCCACTGTATCGTTGATTTTTCCGGTTACTGCCGCAAATTCATCGGAGTTACGGATGCGGCTTACGGTTTCGTCCACCCTGCTGGTTACATTTTCATATTCTTCAGAAGTAATAATGCGGTTTACCGTGTCCTCCACTTTGCTGGAAACACTGTCAAGAAGCTCATCCGCTTTTTCCCGGGCCTTCTTCAGATCCAGAGACACGTAGCTGCGGCCGGAGGGATCCTTTGAGCCATCCCGGAGAGAATCCGTGGAACTGTTACCGGCTTCCCGGGCAGCTTCGGAGTGGGAGGCAGCCTCTTTTTCATTTTCATGCAGATCCTGATCGTCAAAATCATCATACTGGTCAAAATCGTCGAAATCATCGTCCAAATCGTCGCCTTCCTCACAGGAAGAGGTTCCCTTGTTTTTCAGGTAGTAATAGGTACCTGCGGCTGCTGCGCCCAAAACCGCTGCGGCGGTAAGCAATCTTCCGAATCCATGTGATTTTTTGGCCATTGTTTCATACCCCTTTCTGAAAGGCTGTTGTGTTTGCTGTGCGGGCGGGAATCCCGTTTTTCGTATCAGCCTCCTGCCGTAAAGGCCACTGTGGAGACCGAACTGCAGATTCCCATATATTTGTATTTTAATACTATTTTGTGGTTTTGGGAAGGAAATATGTATTAAAACTTACTCTTAAAAATGTATGAAGCGGCAGCGCAGGTACGGGCAGGTTCTATATTGTATGCAGGAAAGGGGTGTGATATGATTAAAATCAGGAAGCTTGGGAAGGGTGAGGGCATGAATCAGAGATTTTTTGACGTGAAAAAGGAAAAACAGGATCGAATCATTAATGCAGGGCTGAAGGTGTTCGCCCGGGCTGGATACCGCCATGCGAGTACGGATGAGGTGGTGAAAACTGCGGGGATCAGCAAGGGGCTGCTTTTTCATTATTTTGGGAGCAAGCTGGGCTTGTACGCTTTTTTGTATGATTACAGCAGCAGGTTCATGCTTCTGGAGCTGAGGCAGGAGCTGGAGGAAAAGGAGCGGGAGAGCGGGGAAGGAAGTACAGGAGAGAGGGCGGAGAAGGAAAGCTTTTTCCGCTTTGTGCGGCATAGGGAGGCGGCATTTATGCGGATATACAGACTGTATCCGTACATGAGGCGTTTCCTGGAGATGGCAGAGCTGGAGGACTGTGCGGAGGCGGCGGAGGCCGTGGAGGAGATGCGCAGAGGATACCGGAGGGGGCTTTGGGAGCTGGAGAAGGGCATGGCGGCTGAGGAGAGGATGACGTCTGGGAATGGGATGGTATCTGAGGAGGGGATGGCATCTGAGGAGAGGATGATGCCTGAGGAGAGGATGGCATCTGCGGAGGACGGAGAGACGGAGAGGGCAGAACCGGAGGCATGGAGGGAGAGCGGGCGGCAGGAGGAACAGCAGGAGAAGGAGCGGCGGCTGGAAGCGCGGGCGGTGGAGCTGGCGATCCGGGGCTTGGTGGAGGAAGAATCCAGAAAGCCGGGATATACGCCGGAAGGACTGTACCGGCAGATCTGCGAATATCTGGAGCTGTTCGAGAGGGCGTTCGGAGGATAAGGGCGTTACTGCTCACTGGCAGGCCGGTAAACAGTAACGTTCGCTCCGGGTGTGGCGGTCCGGAACCAATCTCTGCCGCCTGGGCGGGTGCATATCCGCAGAGGAAAGGCTTACAAGGGAGCGCCGTCCGCTTCCCTGGCGGGTTCAGTTTTTCATTTTATAAACGGGATCAGCCGGATAGCCGCCCTTCAGCTTCTGCATGGCCCGCTGTACGGAGTCTTTGGAATTTTTCCAGTCGGCGTCGTTGTTGCGGTAGTCGAATTTTTCGATGAGCCAGCTCACATCCTCGTAGATGCGTTCCATGTTTTCCTCCATGAGCTGAAACATGAGCGGGTAAAAGTCCTTTTTTTCCTGATCGGACAGCTTCAGATCCGCTCCGTCCATCAGGTCGGCGAAGTGGTGCAGGCAGAAGCCCTTGCTGTTTTTTACCTTTTCCCGAAATTCCGGGTCGTTTTTGTACAGGTGGAAAAAGGTGTCCAGATAGCGGGCGTATTCCTTATTGAAAAAATCGCAGACGTAGCAGGATTTTTCCTTTTCGGCGATCCAGGCGGAGATGGCGTTGCTTTCGGCGGCTTTTCCTTTCAGCTTGTCCATAAAGGAGGTTTTGCCGGGGGTGAAATGAGAGAACTGTCCTTTCATTTCATCAATCAGCTTCCGATAGTGGGTTTTCAGGATCCAGCCGTTGCCCAGGGTATTGCCGTAGTCGTACATTTTCTTGTAGTGCATCCGGCAGAAGCCGGCCCTGTCGGTGGCGTCCCTGGTGTCGCTTTCCATGTAGGAGGCGCAGGAGCCGAGCACGTAGTCGATCACGTCCTGCTCCACATTGCGCTCAATGAAGCAGAAAGGGCATTCGTCATGGGCGTTCATGGCGTCGTTCAGCGGAATGGTGTAGAGTTTTTCTTTCATGGGAATCTCCTTTACAGGTGCGGTTTGTATGATCTGTATTGTAACGGATTTCCATGGGGATGGCAAGAGAAGGAACGGGCCTTTTTGCGTGGGAGTCTGCTCCGGGCCTGCTTTGTGGGCGCGTCTGGATGGCTGCTTTCAATAGGTTGCATGGCATTGCCGGCTAAGGGTAAGCCACAGGACGGAAAAAAGGAGGATATGATGGGAAAAATCATTTTTACAAGGGAGGAAGCGGTCAGGCTTTTTCATGACATGCGGCCTGATTTTTTCACAAGGGAGGAAGTGAGGTCGATCCCGGAAGATGATATCCGCACGGAGATGGCGCTTGCACTGGCGGAATGGAAGGAAACGGAGCTGGAGACGGGGGCGTCTGCGCAGGCGGAGCCGGAGTGCGGAGGGATGGGGACATCTGCGCCGGAGGCTGTGAGGTTCGGATATTATCAGGGCAGTATGGACAGGCTGCATGAGGCGGTTCGGAGGGTGGAGCCGGACTGGGTGCAGTGGTTTGACGGAAAAGAGAAATGTTACTGCGGCTTTATCGGGGAGCAGATCGTGTCATTCTGCCTGGAGACCGACCTGGGGGTACATGAATTTGGAGGAAAAAGGGCATCCTTTGCCGGGCCTGGGTGCGTGGGCACGGTCCCGGAATACCGCCGCAGGGGGATCGGGGCCCGGATGGTTTTGAACATGACTCGTATCCTGCGTAAGAAGGGGTATGATTACAGCTACATTCACGACACGGGCGTGGCGGACTGGTATGGCAGAATGGGGTATCAGCCTTTGGTGCGGTGGAGCGGGAGCGGGTTTGTGGAGGAGCCTGGGCCGGGGAAGCAGACCTGAGAGAGGAGAGGTGAAGGCCGCGGATGAGCGGGTGGAGGGGAGTATGGGAAAATGAGGATTGCAGTATGTGATGATGAAGATGAACTGCTGTGATTTAAGCCTTGCGCCCGCCTCCATTCTATGCTATCGTAACAGCATACCACGATGCAGGGGGGAGGTATTTTGCCCCCAACATATGAATCAGATCGGATCAGAAGGAAGAGAGGTGAGAACATGGACGGCGGCAGTTGTGGTCGAAGTAGAGGCAGGGTTTTCTTATATGGGCAGGAGAAGACGGCCGCAGACCGTCCATGTCTGACGCTTTTCAACTGATCCTGACAATATAAGAACACCATTGCCTGTTTCTGACACTGCATGGCATCGGCGTAAGGCAGATGCGGCATGGCTGGCTTTGCGGCAATGGTATTTTTATGCCCATTTTTGACCGTACAGCCTCATACAGCCTGCGTCTGCCCTGCGTCCACGGCCCGGAGGGAGGAGCCCGGTATTCCGGTTCTGCCTTCAGCCTGGGCGGATGAGGAAAGGAGGAGCAGAGCAATGAGCAAAGTGAACAGCATTCAGACGGAGGCCGCTGTGAGGGCGGCGCATCCTGATTATGAAAAGGAGATCGTGGGGATCCTGCGGGGCAATCTGACGCCGCGGCTGAAGCGTGAGAGGATCCTTTCTTACCATGAAAATGATATTGCGGAGGCATTGGAGCTTCTGAGCGGGGAGGAGAGAGGAAGGCTGTACCATATCCTGGATGCGCAGGCCCTGGCGGATATTCTGGAATATTCGGAGAAAAAGAGCCGGTATATCAGAGAACTGGGGATTCAGAAGAGGATTGCAGTGCTTTCCCGGTTTGACAGCACGGCCATTGTGGAGTGCTTAAGGGAGATGGACCGGGCGGAGCGGACGGATCTGCTGGAGCTGATGGATGATAAGCTCAGGCGCGAGGTGATCCTGCTCAATTCCTTTGACGAGGATGAGATCGGCAGCAGGATGACCACCAACTATGTGGCAGTCCATGCCGGTATCGGGATCCGCCAGGCCATGCACGAGCTGATCGGGCAGGCGGCGGAGAACGACAATATTTCCACCATCTATGTGATAGACGATGATGAGACGCTGATCGGGGCCATCGACCTGAAAAAGCTGATCATAGCCAGGGAGGGGACGGAGCTTTCCGCCATCACCATGACCTCCTACCCCTATGTGTACGCCAACGAGCAGATAGAGGACTGCATGAACCAGATTAGGGAGTATTCGGAGGACTCCATTCCCGTTCTGGATTCGGAGAACAAGCTTCTGGGTGTGCTGACTTCCCAGGAAGTAACGGAACTGGTGGACGACGAGATGGGGGACGATTACGCCAAGCTGGCCGGACTGTCCTCGGAGGAGGATCTGCAGGAGCCTTTGAAAAAGAGCATCGGCAAGCGTCTGCCCTGGCTGGTGATCCTCCTGGGCCTGGGGCTTTTGGTGTCCTCTGTGGTAGGCGCCTTTGAGGGAGTGGTGGCGCAGCTCCCCCTGATCATCGCATTCCAGTCCCTGGTGCTGGATATGGCGGGAAACGTGGGAACCCAGTCCCTGGCCGTGACCATCCGTGTGCTGATGGATGAGGAGGTGGGCGGAAAACAGAAGCTGTATCTGGTGATGAAGGAAGCGCGGGTGGGGCTGGTGAACGGCCTGATCCTGGGGCTGTTATCCTTCCTGTTTATCGGCCTGTATCTGCTCCTGCTGAAGGGACAGACGGCGCTCCTTGCATTTTCCGTTTCCTTTTGCACGGGGGCGGCGCTTCTTGTGGCCATGCTGCTGTCCAGCCTGTCGGGAACCGTGGTGCCTCTGATTTTTAAAAAGGTTCATATCGACCCGGCCGTGGCTTCCGGCCCGCTGATTACCACCATCAACGACTTTGTGGCGGTGGTCACCTACTACGGCCTGGCCTGGCTGCTGCTCCTTGAGACGCTGCATCTGTAAAAGTTTTCGTTGTGCTCCCCGTGCGATTGTGATAGTATTCTGAGGGAATCAACAAAGCCCCTGTTTACCGGCCTGCCGGTGAACAGGAAACAAACGGACAGCTGCTTATGAGGAAGTGTGCGTACCAAAAGGAGGAGAAATGGGAGAGAGAACCCTGAGACAAAAACTGATCCTGGGTATTCAGCATACCCTGGCCATGTTCGGAGCCACCGTACTGGTTCCGGCGCTGACCGGGCTGAATACCTCCATTACCCTGTTCTGCGCAGGCGTGGGAACCCTGCTTTTTCACCTGATCACGAAGAAAAAGGTGCCGGTATTCTTAGGCTCCAGCTTCGCCTTCATGGCCGGGATCATGGCCATCATCGGCGATTCCAGGATGGGGGATCCGGATTTCCTGGACAAGCTGGCGGCGGTAAAGGGCGCGCTGATCCTGGCGGGTCTGGTGTACGTGATCTTTGCCCTGCTGATCAAGGTCTTTGGCTATGAGAAGGTGAACCGGCTCCTGCCGCCCATCGTGACCGGGCCGATCATCATAGTTATCGGACTGAGGCTGAGCGGAACCGCCATCAACAGCGCTTTTTACTACAACGGGGAATTCAGCCTGAAGGCCGTCCTGGTGACGGCGGTGATCCTGACGGTGGTGATCTGCGTCTCCATTTTTGCCAGAGGGATCTTCAATCTGATGCCCATTCTGTTCGCCATCATTGCAGGCTATCTGATCTGCCTGCCCCTGGGCTTCTGTGATTTTACGGCGGTGCGGGAGGCTCACTTCTTCTCCTTCACCGATCCTGATATTATGGCCCAGGTGCTCTGCCCGCCCGTTTTCCGTGCGGATGCGATCCTTGCCATTGCGCCCATCGCCCTGGTTACCATGATTGAGCATGTGGGTGATATCACCACCAACGGAGCCGTGGTGGGCAAGAACTTTATGGTGGATCCCGGCGTGCACCGGACGATGATGGGAGACGGGCTGGCAACAGCCCTGGCAGGACTGCTGGGCGGCCCTGCCAATACCACCTATGGAGAAAACACGGGTGTGCTGGCGGTGACGAAGGTATACGACCCTGCGGTGATCCGGGTGGCGGCCGTCTTTGCCATCATCCTGGGTATATTTGGTAAATTCGGCGGTTTCATCACCAGCATTCCCTCTCCTGTGACGGGGGGAATCAGCATCGTGCTTTACGGTATGATCTCTGCGGTGGGTGTGCGCATCCTGATCAATTCCAGACTGAATTTTGGCAACAGCAGGAACCTTCTGGTGGCCGCTATCATTCTGGTACTGGGGATCGGCTGTGACAGCATTCCCGTATACGGCGCAGTGACCATCTCCGGCCTGGCTCTGTCTGCGGTGGTGGGAATCGTGCTTGCCTTTATCCTGCCGGAGGGAGAGGACAGCGTACTGCCCTGATAGACATAAGAGATAAGATAGACGGCGGAGGAAGCCTGTCGATTTCCTGAAAATGAGAGAGGCTCTGATTTTCAGGAAGGACGGGTATCCTCCGCCGTTATTTTCTTGTGAAAGGGATCTCTTTATGGTTAATGAAGCGGCACTTCCACCATACCGCTTCCCGGCTCCGCCACCAGAAGAAGCGAAGCCACCTGCGTGGGATCAATCACCCGGTCAAAGGCGCT
The DNA here is from genome assembly GCA_963559585.1 of uncultured Eisenbergiella sp. Classification (GTDB taxonomy): domain Bacteria; phylum Bacillota; class Clostridia; order Lachnospirales; family Lachnospiraceae; genus Eisenbergiella. Next base: position 9,863 of record CAUWLJ010000065.1, read on the forward strand.
CAGAACGTATGCGGCGCTCATGGAGTCATCGGTGTAGGATGAATTTCCCATATCACCCAGATAGGGAAGGCGCGTGCCATCCTTCAGGACAACGCCTGAGAAGGAGGGGATGCCGTTGTCGTCAGCCGACATCACAACATCTCCGTTTACCACATAGCTGAGCCTGGCGGAGATGGGAGAGAGCTCAATGGAATCAATGGTAAAAACAGTACCGTCCACAGGCTTCTGCACCGGGATGGTGACGGAGGAGCTTACGGAAGGAAGCCTGAGGTCAAAGCTCCAGGTTCCAGAAGCCGCGCTGGCAAAGTCGGCCTTGCTGACGGTTCCCAGATTGTGAAGCTCCACATGCAGCGTCTGGCCGAGAAGGCTTTCCTCGGCATCGGAAACGGATACGCTCAGGATATATTCCAGACTGCCGTCCCCGTCAAAATAACGGGGGAGGATGCCGCCGTTTTCATCGTACTGGAGGGGCGTTCCGTCATCGTAGGCGGGCATGCCGTTCTCGTCCGCCAGAATCCCGTTGTAAAAACTGGCGCTGGAATTGATCCAGCCGTCTTCGGAGCCGGGGGATGCTCCTGTATAGACGCTTATGGTTTCAAAACCGGGCTCCGCATTTTCACCGGGCACAAAGCCCTTTACGGAAAAGGAGATGTGGGCAAAATGATTGTCCACGATAACGGTCTCCGGCGTTACGGTAATGCTCTGGTTCGTGACGGACAGCGCCGTGTAATCGGGCGTTTCGTTCAAAACCTCTGCCACGCCCTGGTCAGTGAGCGTCTGCTGCTGTTCAGGGGTGGCCTGAACGGCTCCCTGCATGCCCCGGCTCCAGAAATGGCGGATGGCAGCAGCGGCAGTGATTCCGCCGGCGGCAAGGACACATACGCAGATGACTGCCGCCGCCTGCCTTTTGAATGAGAGGGTTGTTCTGTGCTGTTTCTTTTTGGCCATGCTTTTTCCTTTCTTTTGAATGAGGGCAAAGGCCTCGTCAGCTTTCTGCTGTACAATATCCGGGATTACAATATCTTCTGCAAAAAAATCAGGCTGATGTTTCATGGATTCATACCTCGTTTTTGTAATAGGCCGCAAGCTTCTGCCTGCCGCGCGCCAGTCTCGTCTGCACCGTGCTTTTGGGAAGCTGCAGCAGTTCCGCAATTTCCGCTGTTAAGTAGCCCTGACCGTAAAAAAGCATCATGGGAACGCGGTATTTTTCATCGAGCACCGACAGCATTTCCTTTAAGTCAGAATTGGGGGTGTCTGCGCCGGATTCCTGCCATTCCTCCAGGGGAACCCTGTCTTTCTGCTGCTTTTTAATATCGCAGCATTTGCGGATCAGGATTCTGGTGAGCCATGTTTTGAAAAACCGGTTTTCACGCAGCGTCCCGATCTTTTCCCAGCAGGACAGGATCGTGTCCTGAATGGCGTCCGCGCAGTCCGCATCGTTTGCCAGGATGGCGACAGCGGTGCGGTACATATCCTTCATGTAAAGCTGCATCAGCCCGGTGAACGCATCCGGGTCATGTGCCTTCGCCTGTTTGATGAGTTTCTGAGTATCTTTGTCAAGCATTGTTTTCTCCCCGCGAGTTGAAATTGTAAGATGGGTAGAGCGGCTGCTGTGAACCGTAATGCAGAGTGTTTTCTTTTTTTCATCTTACACACATTAGACGGGAAAAGGGAGGGGAAAATCCCGGATGGAAAAAATAAATGTGGAAATGTTCAGCTTCGTCCCCCATTCCCGTCTGTTCATATCCCACGCCATGTAGTACAATGGCTGTAACAGAACACCATATTTTCAGGTATCGGAAAACACTCCAGGAAAGGAAATTCTTATGGAAACAAAACGACCAAACATTGTCCTGATCATGACCGACCAGCTTCGCGGCGACTGCCTGGGCATTGCCGGGCATCCGGATGTAAAGACCCCCTATCTGGATTCGCTGGCCGCTAAGGGGACGCTTTTTGACAACGCCTATTCCGCCTGTCCCAGCTGTATTCCGGCAAGGGCCGCGCTGCACACCGGCCTCTCCCAGGAAAAGCATGGCCGTGTGGGCTACCAGGATCTGGTGCCGTTCCGCTATCCCCACACCTGCGCGGGCGAGCTTTCCAAAGCGGGCTACTATACCCAGTGCGTGGGGAAAATGCACGTCCACCCGCTGCGCAGTCTGATGGGCTTTCACAATGTGGAGCTGCATGACGGCTATCTGCACGCCTACCGCTCGCCGGATACCCCCTGGTATGAAGCTCAGAAGGTGGCGGACGACTATTTTTACTGGCTGAAAAATGAAAAGGGCATTTCGGCGGACGTGACGGACACCGGGATGGAATGCAATTCCTGGGCGGCGCGTCCGTGGATGTATGAGGAAAGCCTTCACCCCACCAACTGGGTCAGCTCCCGCGCCATCGATTTTCTGCGCCGCAGGGACAGGGACATGCCGTTTTTCCTGATGGCCTCCTATCTGCGCCCTCATCCGCCGTTTGATGCGCCTCAGTATTATTTTGACCTGTATAAGGATAAAAAGCTTGCGCCTCCCGCCATAGGCGGCTGGGAAAGCACGGCTGACTGGGAACGGCAGGGGCGGATCTACGATTCCTCCACCGGCCCGGTGGATCCTGAGCTGATGCGGCAGGCGCAGATCGGCTACTACGCCTGCGTCACTCATCTGGATCACCAGATCGGCAGGCTGCTCCAGGAGCTTACGGAACAGCAGCTCATGGACAATACCATAATCCTGTTTACCTCGGATCATGGCGAGGAGCTCTGCGACCATCATTTGTTCCGCAAGTCGCGTCCCTACGAGGGAAGCTGCCGCATTCCCATGATCCTGTCCGGCCCGGAGGCGCTGACAGGCTCCAAATGGGGGCAGGTATGCCACCGGGTGGTGGAGCTGAGGGACGTGATGCCCACCCTTCTGGACCTTGCAGGCGCGCCCGTACCGGAGGAGGCGGACGGTGAGAGCATGCTGCCGCTGGCCCGCAGCCAGGAGGCTTCCATCCGCGAATGGCTCCACGGGGAGCATTCCCTGGGCGAAGCCTCCAACCACTTTATTGTGACGGAGCACGACAAATTCATCTGGTATTCCCAGACCGGACAGGAGCAGTATTTTGACCTGGACAGCGATCCACACGAGCTTCATGATCGAATCGAAGATGCCGCCTGTAAGGAGCGGATCAGTCATCTGAGAGGCTGCCTGATCCAGGCGCTTAACGGCCGGGAAGAAGGATATGTGAAGGACGGACGGCTCATCGTGGGACGCCCTGTGCAGACCTGCCTGAAAAATTCCCTGCTCTGAGTCAGGAACCACGCTGCAGGCGGCAGGGCATCAGACTTGCAACGCTCTAACTCATTGCTTACGGGAATAAAACGGCAAGAGATGTGTTGATGTTGTGAACAAAAAGATATACAATGTATATAATAAATGGGGTTATAAAAAACGAAAGGAGTTGCTGTTATGGCGAACACAAGTATCAATATTCGTATGGATGCAGACCTGAAACGGCAGTTTGAGGCATTCTGTGCTGATGTGGGGATGACAATGACAACAGCCTTCAATGTTTTTGCCAGAAAAGTAGTACGGGAAAACAGAATTCCCTTTGAAATCAGCGGGGATATGCCTAACGCTGAAACAATCGAAGCGATCCAGGAAGTAAAGAGGATGAAGGCTGATCCGAATATGGGCAGGACTTATTCTGACGTAGATCAGATGATGGAGGAACTGCTTGCCGATGTATAGCATAAGGCCGACCACAAAAAGAAAGGGACAGTGAAGCAGAACATCCGGTGAATCCATACAGCGGAAAGCCTCTGTCCCCCTCCACTCATATTCCTGTCCTTTTTTTCATACAAATGAAGAAAAAGGATAAGGAGACAAAGCCTGTGTTTGAGACCAAAACCATTGCTGAAACCTGCGCCCTGCTGTCCACCGACCTGGAGCGGGGCCTTACAGACCGGGAGGCCGGGGACAGATACCGTGTGAACGGGAAGAATGAATTGAAGGAGCCGCCTGAAAAGACGTACGTGGAGGCGTTTCTGGGACAGCTTAACGATCCGCTGATCTATGTGCTTCTGGCCGCCGGGGTGATCTCCCTTCTGCTCCATGAGGTGAGCGACGCTGTGATCATTGGGGTTGTGGTGTTCATGAACGCTCTGGTGGGGCTGATCCAGGAGGGAAAAGCCCAGCGCGCCCTGGAAAGCCTGAAGAAGCTGGCAAGCCCCAGGGCCTATGTGATCCGGGATGGAAGGGAGCAGGAGATTGCCGCCTCAGAGCTGGTGAAGGGGGATGTGGTCTGCCTGGACGCGGGCTGCCAGGTGCCCGCCGACCTGCGGCTGACCCGGACAAGCGGGCTGAAGGTGGAGGAATCCGCCCTCACCGGGGAATCCCTTCCCATTGAGAAGGACGCTCTTTTTCTGGCGCCGGACGAAGGAAAAGGAAAAGGGAAGGCATCTTCCCTGGCGCTGGGTGACCGCAAAAACATGGCCTACATGTCCACCATCGTCACCGCCGGAAGGGGGGAAGGGATCGTGACGGCCTGCGGGATGGACACCCAGATAGGCCGGATCGCTTCCATGATCAGTGAAAGCCCTCAGGAATCCACGCCCCTGCAGAAAAAGTTGGGGGAGCTGGGGACGGTTTTAAGCCTCCTGTCCCTTCTGCTGTGCGCGTCCCTTTTTCTCATTGCCCTGATCCAGAAGCGGAACATGCTGGAAATGCTGATCACCGCCATTTCCCTGGCCGTGGCGGCGGTTCCGGAGGGGCTGCCCGCTGTGGTGACGATCTGTCTGGCTATGAGCGTGACCAGGATGGTGCGTGTCCACACCATCGTAAGAAAGCTGCCCGCCGTGGAGACACTGGGCGCGGTGAGCGTGGTCTGCTCTGACAAAACGGGAACTCTGACCCAGAACAGGATGACGGTGGAGGAGTGCTTTGTAAATCTGAGAAGCGTCGGACGCAGGGAGATGGATAAAAGCGCCTGCACGGAGTTTCTCCGGGTTATGACGCTGTGCAGCGACGCGGTTCTGTCGGGAAAGGAGAGGATCGGGGATCCTACGGAGCTGGCGCTTCTGGATCTGGCGGCCAGGTTTGGCGTCACCAGAGAGGGGCTGGAGCAGGAATTTCCCAGGGTCAGTGAGATTGCCTTCGATTCCGTGCGCAAGATGATGTCCACTTTTCACAGGAAGGGGAGCACCACCGTCACCTACACCAAGGGAGCGCCGGATGAGATCCTGAAAAGATGCGACAGCATTCTTTTATATGGAAGAAAAGTACCCCTGCAGCCAGAGCAGCGCAGAAGGATTCAGGAGGCTATGGAAACCATGTCCCAGGCGGCCCTGCGCACCCTGGCGGCAGCCATGCGGGAGGGCGGCAGCGGCCCGGTGGAGGAGGGGCTGACCTTTGTGGGGATGGCAGGGATGAAGGATCCGGCCAGACCGGAGGCAGCAGGAGCGGTGGAGCGGTTCCGGCAGGCAGGTGTGAGCACGGTGATGATCACCGGGGATCATGTGGATACTGCCTTTGCCATCGCCAGACAGCTTGGGATCGTAAAGCGGCAGGAGCAGTGCATGACGGAGCAGGAGCTGAAGCGTCTGCCCGATGAGGATCTTCTTGGGCGTCTGGATACGGTGCGGGTATTCGCCAGGGTATCGCCGGAATCCAAGGTGCGTATCGTGAAGGGCTTTCAGGCAAAGGGCCGGATCGTGGCCATGACCGGGGACGGTGTGAACGACGCTCCCTCCCTGAAGGCGGCGGACATCGGCATTGCCATGGGCATGACCGGGACGGATGTGGCCAGACAGGCCTCGGAGATGATCCTGACGGATGATAATTTCGCCACCATAGAGAAGGCCATCCAGGAGGGCAGAGGGGTCTACGAGAACATCAGGAAATCCGTGATCTTCCTGCTCTCCTCCAACCTGGGAGAGATTGCCACCATGTTCCTGGCGGTGATACTGGGGCTTTCTTCTCCCCTGAAATCCAGCCATATCCTCTGGATCAACCTGATCACCGACTCCCTCCCCGCCCTGGCTCTGGGCGTGGACAGTAATGATGCGGACAGCCTGATGCGCCGCCCGCCCAGGAATCCCAAGGAGAGCCTGTTTGCGGACGGAGGGCTGGCCCGCACCTGCTTTTACGGTCTCCTGATCGCGGGAATCAGCCTTACCGCTTTTTCCCTGATCCCCTATGGAATCATGAAGGAGCGTGGAATGGCATTTTCCCCGGCGGCCTTTGCCGCCGTCCTTCAGAATCCGGCGGTGCTGAACCGGGCACAGACCTATGCCTTTACCGTGCTTGGCATGTCCCAGCTTTTTCACGCCGTTGGAATGCGTGATATGAGAAAATCCATTTTCCGTATGAACCATCTGGATAACAAGCTGATGCTGGCGGCCTGCGCCGCAGGTCTGCTTCTGCAGGCGGCGGTGACGGAGCTTCCTTTTCTGACTGCGGCCTTCGGCACGGCCCATCTTACCCTGAGGGAGTGGCTGCGCCTGGGCGTGCTGGCCTCTTTTCCCCTGGCCGCCCATGAGCTGCTGGCGTTTCTGGATGGATGGGGCTTTGGAGCCGTGAAAAGAAGGGAGAGGCTTTCCGGTGCGGCGGAGGATGGAGCATGACGCCGGACGGGGAAATGCTGACAAGAGGGAGAAGGGGAGCGGATAAAAGGGAGAAAGGGATATAAAGAGACGGATATAAAGAGACACGGACAGTCTGCGGACATACGAAAGGCCCCCGCCGAAGCGGAGGCCTTTCAACTTATGAGGGGGGAGATAGTTTAACAATAGGTGTTGTTCATCTATCTGTCATTTATGATACAGGAGAAATGTGTCCAGAGTGTGTCTGCTTTCCTAAAAAGCTATAAAATTTCTTAAGGAACTATTTAGAAAGTATAAATTCGGGCAGAATAAAGAGGAATTTCAGGAAAGAAAAATTTTAGAAAAGAAAAACTGACTTGCTCTTTACAAAAAGTCAGTCAGTTATTACAATAGGATCAGGACGAAAGGAGGAGATGTATGCGGGTTACCAAGGAACCGGAGGAACGGCGTGCGGAACTGGTGGCTGCGGCACAGGAACTGTTTGACCGGAACGGGATCAGAAATACTCAGGTGAGCCAGATTGCCGAGAAGGTGGGCGTGGCCAAGGGGCTTTTCTATTACTATTTTTCTTCCAAGGACGAGGTGGTGGACGAGGTGATCGGCATTACGCTGGCCGGGATGGAGGAGAAATTGGAGAAGCTTCTGCAGAATCAGAAGCTGAGCTTCTATGGGAAGGCTGCCGCTTTTGTTCAGATGTATCTGGATATGATCGACCGTTTCTCTGGAGATGAGGAGGACAATCTGAACAGTATGCTGGAGGCGATTGCCGACAACCGGATCGCCAGAAACCGAAACCGCCTGCTGGTACAGCAGACGCATCGTCTGATCGATCAGGGGGTGGAGGAGGGAATTCTCACAACCGCCTGGCCTCATGAAACGGTACGCGTACTGATACAGGGCTTTCTGGGAGCGTCCCGGGAAAAGCTGCTGGCGGTGGATAAGGTCATTGCGATTCTGGAGCAGTCCCTGGGGCTGCCGGAGGGAGCGCTGATGCAGGAATATGAAAAGCTGTCTGAGACAGAGAGTGAGCAGGATTGAAAAAAAGTTACCAGCTTATTTTTAATCAACAGCTTTGTGCCGGAGCGTCGCAAAGCTGTGTGGATCGCAGGCAGGAAAACGATGCGTGTTTTCCCGCCGCAGCCGAAGCTAAACGCTCCTGCAAGGAGGAAAAGATGAAAGATTACAGCAGACCGCTTCAGGATGTGGTGAAGTCGCTGCAGACCGATACAGCCGCAGGGCTTGGAAGCGCGCTGGCTCAGGAGAAGCTGGCGCAGTTCGGCCCGAATGAACTGAAGGGGAAGAAGAAAAAGACCAATCTCCAGCGTTTTCTGGAGCAGTTTAAGGATGTGATGATCCTGATCCTCATCGGCGCGGCGGTGATTTCCTTCATCGTGGCGGCGGGAGGGGATGATCCCATGGAGTTTTTTGAGCCCTTCCTGATTCTTTTGATCGTGGTGCTGAACGCATTTCTGGGCATGATTCAGGAGAGCAGGGCGGAGAAGGCCATGGAGGCCCTTCAGAGTATCCAGGCGCCCCATGCCAGAGTGATCCGCGACGGTAAGGAAGTGCTTCTGGATGCGGCCAAGGTGGTTCCCGGAGACGTCATTCTGGTGGAAGCGGGAGACAATGTCCCTGCGGACGCCCGCCTGATCGAATCGGCCAGCCTGAAGTGTGAGGAGTCGGCGCTCACCGGAGAATCGGTTCCCAGTGAGAAGGATGCCGGAGCACAGGTGGAGGAGGGTGCGCCCCTGGGCGACCGGTCTAACATGATCTATTCCGGCTGCAGCGTGTCCTATGGCCGGGCGAAGGCAGTGGTGACCGCCACGGGAATGAACACAGAGATGGGCCATATCGCGGGACTTCTGGAGGGTGAGAACGATTCTCAGACTCCCCTGCAGCAGAAGCTGGCCCAGCTTGGAAAATATCTGGGTATTCTGGCTATAGCGGTCTGTGCAGTGATTTTCGTGATCGGTCTGATGGACGGCATGGCGGTAATGGAGATCTTCATGACGGCGGTATCTCTGGCGGTATCTGCCATTCCCGAGGGCCTGCCTGCCATTGTGACCATCGTACTGTCCCTTGGTGTGCAGCGTATGGTGAAGAAGAATGCGATCATCAGACGCCTTCCCGCTGTGGAGACGCTGGGAAGCGCTTCCGTGATCTGCTCGGATAAGACGGGCACGCTGACCCAGAACCGGATGACGCTGGTGAAGGTATATACAGAGGAAGAAAACAGGACGGAGGATATTCCAGAGGAGAGAAAGGCAGAGGATGGAGCTGCAGTGCAGGAAAAGGCCGGAGAAAACGGCAGGCTGAATTCGGAAGCCATCTGTAAGGTGATCCGGTACGGCGCGCTCTGCTGTGACGGCTCTGTGCTGGTTCAGGATGGGAAGGTGACCCACATCGGCGATCCCACCGAAACCTCCATCGTATATGCTGCCCTGCGCAACGGTATGCCCAAGGAGAAGCTGACAGAGCAGTATCCCAGGCTTGCAGAGCTTCCCTTCGATTCGGACAGGAAGCTGATGAGTGTGGTCTGCAGAATGGATGGGAAGAATGTGGTAATCACCAAGGGCGCCTTCGATTCCCTTGCCCCCATCTGCGTAAAGGGAGATATGGAGCGTGCCCGGGAGCTGGTGGATTCCATGAGCGAAAATGCTCTGCGCGTGCTGGCTGTGGCCTATAAGGAGATCGATCAGGTTCCTTCTGCCCCCGCCATCGAGGAGCTGGAAAGCGGCCTGACCTTCCTGGGACTGGTGGGCATGATCGATCCGCCCCGCCCGGAGGTGAGAGACGCGGTGGCAGTTTGCCGCAGAGCAGGCATCCGTCCCGTAATGATCACAGGCGACCATGTGGTGACGGCTTCCGCTATTGCAAAGGATCTTGGCATTATGGAGGAAGGCGATACGGCCATTACAGGCCAGGAGCTGGCGGCCATGAGCGAGGAAGAGCTGGATCAGAAGGTGCGTCACATTTCCGTTTACGCCCGTGTGTCTCCGGAGGATAAGATCCGTATCGTGAAAGCCTGGCAGGCCCAGGGTGAGATCGTTTCCATGACGGGAGACGGCGTGAACGACGCTCCTGCGCTGAAGGCTGCGGACATCGGCTGCGCCATGGGCATCACCGGAACGGACGTGGCCAAGGGTGCGGCGGATATGACGCTGACGGACGATAATTTTACCACCATTGTGGCTGCGGTAAAGGAGGGCAGAGGGATCTACGGCAATATCATGCACGCGGTTGCCTTCCTCCTTGGAACCAATATCGGAGAGGTGCTCACCGTGTTCTGCTCCATGCTTTTCTGGAAGCAGAGCCCGCTTCTGTCCATGCAGCTTCTGTGGATCAACCTGGTGACGGATTCCCTTCCCGCTATTGCGCTGGGGATGGAGCCTGTGCCGGATGATGTGATGGATGCAAAACCCAAGCCGAAAAACGAAGGGATCTTCGCCCATGGTCTGGGCGTGAGAGTGGCCCTGCAGGGCGTGATGTTCGCGGCGCTGACCTTGTTTGGTTTCCGGCTGGGCTGTCAGGAGGGAGGAATCACCGCAGGCAGAACCATGGCTTTCCTGGTACTGGCCCTGTCTCAGGTGTTCCATTCCTATAACATGAGATCCGACCACTCCCTGTTCCGCGTGGGCTTCTTTACCAATACCAAGCTGAACCAGGCAGCGGCCGTATCCCTGGCGCTGGTTGCCCTGATCGCTTTTGTGCCTCCGCTGGCTATGATCTTTGGCCTGACCGTCCTGCCTGCCTGGATGTATCTGGCGGCATTGGGACTGTCCTTAGTGCCCATCCTTGTGCTTGAAATTGCCAAGGCGGCCGGAGTGGTGCGGCATCATCACAAATAAGTCCCTCACGGTATAAGCCGTGCAGGGAAGAGGATGCTCCTG
>CAUWLJ010000066.1:0-20175 GCA_963559585.1 uncultured Eisenbergiella sp.
TTCCAACGCTTGAAGGAAAAAGAAAACGATTCAAGACAGATAGAATGGAATGCAAAACGTTTCCTGACGAAAAATAATTATTTGATTCAGACGTATGCAGAAGAAGCGGATATATTAAATGTGGCTTTGTTTGGCTTTACTGCAAAAGCATGGCGGGAAGCCAATTCGGAATTGGCAAAAAAGTGTAATGTCAGAGATTTTGCAACTATTAATGAATTGACAGTACTTTCTAATCTGGAATCCCATAATGCACAGATGATCAAAGAGGGAAAAGAAAAAGAAGAACGATTTAAAATTTTACAGGAAATTGCAGAATATCAATCGAATGTTTTAAATACCGCAGAACAGATAAAAAAGGTAGAAATTTGCGACAATGACGTAATATCCATCCCGCCTTCTTTGTGACAATTATATAACATCTTCTATACAGAAATATGCGGTTTTAAGCCATTTTCGTGGCAAAAAAGCCGCATATTTTTTCGCCATGCGTGCAAAAATCCGTCAGGCGGACGAATTTTTGTTGCAGCAATGACTTGACATCCTCGGGTGCATTATGTGTGCGGAAGAGTATACCGTAAAATAAGTTTGGTTTTGAAAATGAAAGCTGAAAATTTTTTGTTTTTGATTGATTACGTCAATTAACGAGTGGATTATTTAATGATGACACACATTAATTAATATGATAGAGAATGAGGATTCTAAAATAAAGACTTGTAAGAAAGAAAAAAATGAATTAGAATGAAAAAAGAAAGGAGCGATAAAGTATGTATTACAATATAGACTGGGAAAAAACAAAGGAAAAAGTAAGGTGGATGATGAAGGAAAGGAATTATACATTGAAAAAAATGGCATCAGATTTATATATGAGTGAAAGCTCAGTGAAAAACTATATATATGGAAAGAGCGGGATACCAACAGGAGTATTATTATCTATGGTTGATATATTTGGTAAAGATAAGATAGAGGATATCCTGGCATTTTTAGATGATTGAGAACAAAGTGGAGTTTAAAGGAGATAATAACATGTTGAAAATGATAGAATTACGTGAGAAAATGAAAATATGTTTACAAGGAAAACTGGAATTTTCGACAACAGAATTAAAGGAATGGTTAGAGCAATACGGATATGTGTATAATACTGATTATGATGTGAATTCCTTTAGTAATGCAGTTGCATCTTTAACAAAACAGAAATATATTGCCTCTATGAAGAATTCAGATAGGAAAGGAAATTATCAGGTGATTTATAAAGCAGATATAAGGAATGAAAATGATAAAGAGAATGAGAAGAATAAGGATCGGGAAATGGATAACGAACCAGAATTAAAAGAAATGAGAGAAAAGATCCTTGATCTTTTGCAAAAGAGTAGTAAGGAGATTGAAGATTTGCTTGATACTGAAAAATTAAGTACATACAGAAGAAATCATAGGACATACGATGAGATTTTGAAATTGTTAGAATATTTAGAGCATTTTGACTTTATCATTGATAAATGAGACTGCCAATCGGATCAGGTAAAGTATATCCCTGGTCATTCAGGAACGGTGACATGGAATTTTAAAGAAGAATCATGAAAAGATCGATCTGCCCCGTCCCATGATCATTTCGGATTCGGTGAAAAACGAGGAATATATGGCTGTAACCGGGATTCCCATGGCAGCAAGGTTTGCCATAGAGGGCGGCGTCTTCTCAGAACACGCTGCTGACCAACGACGTTTTTCTCAAATGGCTGCCGGAATGCGCAGGCGTGAAGGAGATTCATGGCCTGGCGAAAGGGGATTACCTCTATTTTGCAGAAAGTGTGCGTCAGTGCAGATAGACACGGGCGGGGAACCGATATATAGAGGAGTGTAAGCAGGACATTCATTCCAGAAAAAAGGAAAAGATCAACCTTCCGGCCATCGCGGACGATCCTTCCTTCAAAAGCGCCGGCTGCTTCAGCCGGATTTCTAAGGAGCACTTCTGTTCTCATCGATCTCATACATGCCGTATGCCTTTCCCAGGATTCGCCCCAGGCAGGAGAAGGTATCCGCAGCGGCCACCTCAATATCAGGATCCATCACGTTCAGCGACCGCAGGCGGCGGGAGCCTCTTTCCACGGAGAGGGTTCGGATATAGAAGATTCCGTTCAAAAGAAAGAGTCCCATTTCATTGTGGGAGGCTTCCGCTTTCTGAAGCGCAATCACATCGTATTTTTGAAAAACGGGCCGGTACTGGTCAACCTGGATCTGAAAGCAGAACTCTGTATCCTTTGGTATATGCTTCTTCTTTATTTTCAGAGCTTGTGTCCTGTCCCGCATCAGGAAGCCGGAATGGGGCTTGCGTACACCGGGCTGGAGGAGAGGAAGGGTGATCCACTCATCGCGCATGGTACGCTCGTATTCCACATCGATCACTCTGCGCACCAGAAGCTTCCCGTCCTCGGACAATTCCCGGTATTTGGCAACGGCTGCCTTTTCCTCGGCAGACATGCTGAGGGAGAAGCTGGTACGCAGCTTCCGGGGTGATAGATAATCCTGATACAGATAATTGGCGTCAACCTCCAGCTCTGTGATCAGAGCAATCAGAATATCCGGTTTTGGATAGCTGACCCCATTTTCATAATTTGCAATCGCAGAGGGAGTAACGCCAACCTTCTGCGCCAGCTGATTTCTTGAAAAACCCAGTTCAAGCCGTCTCTCACGAAGCCTGCCTCCGATTTCCATGGCAAACCCTCCGTTTCTTTGCATGTTTACCCTTACCATACTATATTTTTCTTGTAAAAACAAGATGAAATACAAGAAATTTGTAAAAATTGGTTGACAATTTCTACGCTCTGCCGTAGACTGATGGGGTTGTCAGATAATTACAGGAAGGATTTTCCAGTTATGGATAGTTGTACAGAGTTAAAAGATCAAATTAAGGAACTGCTCGAAAGGGCGGATCAGTCACAGATGAAGTGCATTTTTATTTTTATCAGGTCCCTTTTGGGGACCCGTTAATCGGAAAGGCGCCGGTTCGGGAGAGAACCGGAGAGCTTTTCCAGCAGGCTCCATTCCTGATCGGATAATCGGGACAGGGACAGGAGAAGCTGCTTTTTATAGGAAGAATTGTCTTCACGGAGCATCTGCCCAAACCACCGGGAAAGCTGAAGGTCAGGATCCGCTTCGGCGTACATAGGCCCCTTTCCCGTTTTCAGCCACAATTCATTCACATTAAATTCCCTGCATATGGAAATCTGGATGGCATCGATGGGGACACGGTCGCTGGTCTCATAAGTTGCAATCGTGTTTCGTGAAACCCCAATCTGTTTCCCGAATTCCTGTTGTGTCATACCTGCGTTTTGTCGAATCTGTCTGATACGGCTTTTCATGTGTTTATGCCACCTCCTTTTGCGCTTTGGCGTCTTAAAGTCCAGAGGCTATATTAAAGGATGGTAGTCGTATTGTCAACAAAATTGTTGACAAATGTTGAAAAGAGACATATAATAGTCGCATTGCGACTATGCGGTGTCAGTATGTACACATGCAATGAGGGAGGAATCAGAAAAAATGAGAGACAAAGTAATGGACATTCTGCTTGGGATAGGGATACCTGCCAATGTAAAGGGGCTTACGTACATCTGTGACGCTATCGAGCTGTTTGATACGGATCCCTATTATCAGGATGGAAAGATCTGTTCTCTTTATCATGATATTGCAAAGAAAAGAGATACCACGGCTTCCAGAGTGGAGCGCGGAATCCGGCACGCCTTTGAGACGGCATTGACCAGAGGGAACCGGGAACTGGTGGAGCGTTATCTGGACGTGGTGAATACACAGAATTCCAACCTGCTTCGGTGTCTGCATTTCAGAATCCATCAGGAGGAACGCAGGAAGGAAAGAAACAGTGGCTACAGCGCGGATGCTTCCATTATGAAAAAACAGATCTATCAGGAAGCGATGGACATGCTTTCCCAGGAGGTGGGGACGATTCTGGCCCGGCTGATGACCTCCATGGAGGGAGAGGAGCTGTCCGCAGACGGAGCGTCCGCCGCCGGGCTTGCATCCGTCGGATTGAGAACGGCAAAGTTTTAGAGAGGAAGGAGAAGCTATGCTGATAGGAGATGAAAACATATGGATAACGGGAGCGCAGGGCCAGGTGGGAAGTACGCTTGCCCATATGCTGTCGGACATGAGGCTGAATATGCTTCTGACGGACAGGGAGGAAGTGGACGTTACGGATATGGAGGCAGTGCGCGCTTATGTAGAGATGTATCGTCCTGATGTGATCATCAACTGTGCAGGAGTCTGCGGCGTGGATTTCTGTGAGGAAAACAGCGATCTGGCCTACAAGGTGAATGCCATCGGGGCCAGAAATCTGAGTGTGGCGGCACGCAGCGTTCATGCCAAGCTGGTGCAGATTTCCACGGATGATATTTTTGACGGAAGGGCGGATACGCCTTATAATGAATTTTCCGTGCCCACTCCCGGGAGCGTGTATGGAAAATCCAAAATGGCAGGGGAGGAATTCGTGAGAACCATTGCCTCCCGCCATCTGATCATCAGAAGCTCCTGGGTGTACGGAAACGGAGAAAACTATGTGACCAGCCTTTTGGAGAAGGCCAGGGGAGCGGCCGAGGTTGAGGCGGCCGAGGATCAGTTCGGCTCGCCCACCAGCGCAGCGGAGCTGGCCCGTGCAATCTGCAGGCTGCTGGACGCGGACGCCTACGGACTTTACCATGTAGTCTGCCGCGGCGTATGCAGCAGAAAGGCCTTCGCAGAACGAATTCTGGAGCTGGCAGGAAGCCGCGCCAGAGTGGTGGGCGTAAAGACCTGCCGTGCGGAGGAGACAGCGGCTGAGGAAGGATATACAGGGGCAGACACGGGTATCCCGGAGAGCGGCAGGCCCGCCTATGCAGTGCTGGACAATCTGATGCTCCGTCTGGACGGGATTGCCCTGCCCAGGGACTGGGAGAGCGCGCTGGACGAATACATGAGGGAATTGCGGTACAGCCGGTCATGAATGTGAAGGGATAGAAGAATGAAGGGAAAAAAGAGGAATCTTACCACGATAATTTTCATAGCGCTGCTTCTTGGCGCGCTGACCGGCCTGGCGTTCAACCTGTGGGTGCCGGAGGGATACATCAGGGACAGTATTTTTGTGGACGGAATCTTTTATGTCTGCGGACAGGGCTTCATCAGGCTGATGCAGATGCTGGTGGTTCCCCTGGTATTCTGCTCTCTGGTGTGCGGCAGCATGGCAATCGGCGACACGAAGCGGCTGGGCAGGGTGGGAGTGAAAACCATGGGCTTCTACCTGCTGACCACGGCCATGGCCATCAGCCTGGCGATTATGATCGGGCTTCTGATCAGGCCCGGCGAGGGATTAAATATGGAAGCTATCCAGAGCACGGAGACGGTGATCGGAGAGAAAACCAGCCTTGCGGACACGATCCTGAATATTATCCCCACCAATCCCATAGCGGCCCTGGCCCAGGGCGAAATGCTTCCTCTGATCCTGTTTGCCCTGATCGTGGGAGTGATCCTGGCCCATAGAGGGGAGCGGGCCGACACGGTGGCAAACTTTTTCAGTCAGTTCAATGACGTGATGATGGATATGACCATGGGCGTGATGAAGCTGGCTCCCGTGGGCGTATTCTGCCTGATCGCCAGAACCTTTGCAGGCCTGGGGCTGGATGCCTTTGTGCCGCTGCTGAAATACATGCTGGCGGTGCTTCTTGCTCTGGCCGGGCAGGTGGTGGTTTATCAGCTTCTTTTGAAGCTTTTTACCGGCCTGAATCCCATCCGGTTCCTGAAAAAATTTGCCCCAGTGATGGCCTTTGCCTTTTCCACAGCCACCTCCAACGCCACCATTCCGCTGTCTATCGACACGCTGGCAAAGAAGATGGGGGTGTCCAAAAGGATCTCATCCTTCACCGTACCGCTGGGCGCCACCGTGAATATGGACGGTACGGCGATTATGCAGGGCGTGGCGGTGGTATTTGCCGCCCAGGCTTTTCATATCCAACTGACCACAGCGGATTTTCTCACCGTGATCGCCACGGCCACCCTGGCGTCCATCGGTACGGCGGGAGTTCCCAGCGTAGGCCTGGTGACGCTGTCCATGGTGTTCAACTCCGTGGGACTGCCGGTGGAGGCCATCGGCCTGATCATGGGTATCGACCGTATCCTGGATATGACCAGGACGGCGGTGAATATCACGGGAGACGCCGTATGTACCACCATTGTGGCGAAGCAGGATAAGGCGCTGGATGTGAAGGTGTTTGACAGGGAGGATTAAAGGCAGATTATGAAGATCATAGCGCGCATTCACACCGATTTTCCCAGTAAATTCGGCATTCCCCGCCAGAGCGGCCTGGTAGAGGCGCTGACGGGGAAGCTCTGTTTTGAACCGGAATTCCGCAATCCGGAGGCTGTGCGGGGGCTGGAGGAATTTTCCCATATCTGGCTGCTGTGGCAGTTTTCGGAAAATGAGAGAGCTGGCTGGTCGGCCACGGTGAAGCCGCCCAGGCTGGGAGGGAAAAAGAGGATGGGCGTATTTGCCACCCGTTCTCCTTTCCGTCCCAACGGAATCGGTTTATCCTGTGTCCGCCTGACAGGGATAGAGCTGGATGAAAAGCTGGGGCCCGTGCTCACCGTATCCGGCGCGGATCTTCTGGACGGCACGCCCATTTATGATATCAAACCCTATATTCCGCTGGCAGACTGCCACCCGGAGGCTTCGGAGGGGTACACCAGGCTGACAAAGCAGCACGAGCTGGAGGTGGATTTCCCGGAGCACCTTCTTGCCAGATTCCCGGAGGAAAAGAGGGAGGCGGTAGTGGGAGTGCTGGCCCAGGATCCCCGCCCCACCTATTTTCAGGATCCCGACAGAGTGTACGGAGTGCCGTTTGCGGGCTTTGACGTGAAGTTTAGGGTGGACGGAGATCGGCTGAGAGTGTGCGATGTGGTGGAATTGGAAGCAAAGTAAAAAGAAAAAAGGCCTGCCGGCAATCGCGCCCGGCGCGGGTGTGCGCCAAGACGCACACTTTTTTACTGCCGTTCGCCAGCAGACGCAGTAACATTCGCGGGCCTGTTTAAGGTTTGGCTGCGCAGGAAGCGCCCGCTTACTCTTGAATCACGTTCTACGCCTCAAACTTATATTTCCACGAGCCCTTCATGAACCGCAGAGTCAGGCACAGGCACCGGGTGATATTGTCTGCCACCATGCACACCCACACCATTTCCAGCCCGCCGCCGAACAGGAGGATGACGCAGCAGGTGCCCAGGATACGCACCGCCCACATGGCGAACAGGGAGATGAGAAAGGGAATTCTGGTATCCCCGATCCCGTTGAACACGCCTTCCAGAACGATCATGGCCCCATACATGGGCTCGGAGACCGCCACGATGCGCAGAACGTGGATACCGCCGGAGATGACCTGGGGATCCGTGGTAAACAGGGACATCATGAATTCGGGGAAAAGAAAGAGCAGGGCTCCGGTGACCGTCATCATAGCCACGGCGATCCCGGTGATGATCCCAGTGACCCGTTTGAACTTCTCCTGATCCCGTTCTCCCACGCAGTTCCCGGCCAGGGTGGAGGCGGCGGCCTGCATGCCGAAGCCGGGCACATAGAAGGCCTGCTCCGCCGTGATGGCGATGGAATGAGTGGCCAGAGCCAGCGTGCCCAGCCGGGTTACCATGGACACGAAGACCACGTGCCCCAGGCAGGTGCTGAGCCGTTCCATGGCCACGGGAAGGCCGATGCGCAGGCAGTTTCGCAGAAGGGCTGGCTGGGGACGAAGGCTTAGACCCCTGGGGGAAAGGATAGGATTACGCAGATAGGCGATGACCATGAACGTACCGCCCACACAGTAGGAGGCCGCCGTCCCGATGGCAGCGCCCGCCACACCCAGCCCTGCTCCGGGGATCCAAAGCTGCATTCCGCCCAGCGTTACGGTACGGGAATCATAGATCAGAAGGAAGTTCAGCACCACGTTTGTCAGATTCAGCAGGATATTGGCGATCATGGGGCTCTTGGCATCGCCCGCTCCCCGCATGACGCTTCCCAGGATGATGGAGGCGGCCCGGAACAGCATGGGAGCGCAGATGATGCCAAAATAGACGGACGCATCCCGCCGGATGGCCGGATCCGCTCCCATCCAGGCGGGAAGAAAGGGGCTGATGCCCACTAGAAGCACGCCCATGCCGATTCCCAGTGTCACAATGAAGGTGAGGGACTGGACGCCGTATTCCTTTGCCCTCTGATGATCCCCGCTTCCCACGGCCACGGCAATGCAGGAGAGGACGCCGATCCCCATGGCAAACAGTGGCGAATTGACCAGCCAGGTGACGGAGGAGGTCAGCCCCACCGCCGCCGAAGCCTGGGCCCCGATCCGCCCCACCATGGCGGTGTCGATATACTGCACGATGGTCTGAAACAGCTGCTCCACAATGGCGGGCCAGGCCAGATGGAAAATCATGGAGAAAATCTGTCGGTTCCCGGTATAAAAAGCAGTCAAACGGTTCATGGGTCAAATCCTCCTTGGATGGTAAGCAAAATCAGCGAAGCGGCAGCGTCAGATGTAATGAGGAAGCATCACCAGAAACACGGAATATCCAGCCGCCGCCAGGGTAAAAAGGATCACCAGCCACAGGACGGCCTGGGGGAGACGGGCGGAAAACCAGCGCAGAAAATGGATACCGGAAGCCCTCAGGCCGCCTTCGGCATTTCCGTTCTGTGAAAGCCTGTCGGCCCCCTTTTCCGTCAGAGCCTGCAGGAGAAGCAGGATTTTTCTGACTCCCAGTGTGACCAGATACAGGAAGGCGGGCAGCATAGGCATCAGATACCTCCCCTGTGGCTGGAAATCCCAGGTGTAGGAATAGTACACGCACAGAAAAATGGGGATCACACAGGCCATGACCATTCCCCCATGGATCAGCCACCGATGCTTCCGGCTTTCCCAGTGAAGAGACAGCTCCCGCCCCACAGGAAGGGCGGCCGCAGCCAGCCCCAGGCCAAAAAGCCAGTAATAGACCGTATAAATATAATAATGAGTAGGCACGTTCATCGGCCCGAACATGGCCACAAAGCTGCGGAGAAGCAGAATGAAATAATCGGTTCCGAACACCATCTCCAGCACCCCCATTCCCTGATTCTGGCAGGTCTGCCGCAGAAGCGGGTGAAACTGGGGGGTACAGGTGGCCGCCACACACTCGTTTCTCGCCTCCATTCCCAGAAAATCCCCCTGATAAAGGAAGGCGTTCCTGATAAACCACCACCCGGCTCCGGCCAGAACGATCAGGCTGATCAGGCTTCCTTTTCGCAGCATGTCCTGCCACCGGAACTCATACTGATCCATCGGGAAAGCCGTCCCGTTTCCGGTGATCCTTCCTGCCGGGATCCGGCGGATGAAGGCGCTCACGAACAGCAGGATCGTCACCAGAACGGCGCCGTAGGCATTATAATAGGAAAGGGCGCACAGCGTCACACTGATCCCCAGCCGGATGCACACACCCCGGTCAAAGCCCCTGCGCATTCCTGCAAGCACCTGAGTAAACATCATGAACACGGAGAATAGGGCACAGGAATCCGTATTTACATAGGTGTGGAGAAACAGGCTCTGAGGCAGGAAAACCACCAGACAGGAAAAGGCCCACTGGGTCAGCGCTTCGGGAAACAGAAGCCGGGAGAGCCTTCTGGCATAGAAGGCTGCCCCAAGCCCGAAGGCCACATTCACCATGCGCGCCCCGATCAGAAGCACGTCGAACCGGGAAGTAAAGAGCCGCAGGAACGCCACCACCCATCCCTCCAGGATGTAGGTGAGCATGGGCTGGAAGGCGTAGGAGCCGCCGTAGCCCGGGATCAGCACTGCGGGGTCATCCCCTCTGGGAAGCCGTCCGGTGTCCGCAATGAAACGCACCACCCGGTACCGGTTGATCTCGTCCGGCCCCTCCCCGAAGGGCTGGATCAGGACGAAGCACATCATACACAGGAGGGCGAAGGCATAGAAAAGCCCCTCCTGAAAATATTTATTCTGAAGCAGAGAGCGGGTTTTTGACATAAATTCTCCTTTGTATGCGCAGATGCAGGCCGTTGGCCGGCAGAGCAGTCTGAGAGCCTGCATCCTTTTATCAACATAAACAATAAATGTAAGAAATGATAAGTAACATTATAATCTATCGGGATGATTTTTTCCACCGGATTGATGGTATCGCTGCTGTGAAATTATAAAAAAACCATCTTGCCACTAAGAGAAGGATAGGCTATACTGATAACAGCGGAAGGAATCGTTCCGGCTGGCCGGACAGGAGCTTTTCGTGTATTTTTTCAGACAATCAAAGTAGTACGTACAACTGGCGGATCAGTGGAGCACCACAGGGAGTATGTATGAGGAAAGCCGGCCGCCTGGGTATTCATGTGTGAGTAACCAGGCGGTTTTTCTGTATCGGCAGAATGGAGCAAAGAAAGCAGAGACAAGGAGGAACGGATGAAAACAGCATCATTGCAGGAAGAACTGAGGAACAACGAATATCCCGGCAGGGGGATTGTGCTGGGAAGGACGCCTGACGGGAAGAAGGCTGTGGCCGCCTATTTTATCATGGGCAGAAGCAGTAACAGCCGCAACCGGATTTTTGTGGAGGAGGGGGACGGCATCCGCACCCAGGCCTTCGACGAATCCAAACTGGAGGATCCCAGCCTGATCATCTACGCGCCCGTGCGGGTTCTGGGCAACAAGACCATCGTGACCAACGGCGATCAGACGGATACCATCTACGAGGGGATGGATCAGCAGATGACCTTTGAGCAGTCTCTGAGAAGCCGTGAGTTTGAGCCTGACGGCCCCAACTATACCCCCCGTATTTCCGGTATCATGCACATGGAAAAGGGCTCCTATAATTTTGCCCTGTCCATCTTAAAGAGCGACAACAGCTGCCCGGATTCCTGCAATCGTTTTACCTATGCTTATGAAAACCCGGCGGCAGGAAAAGGCCGTTTCATCCACACCTATATGCACGATGGAAACCCTCTGCCCAGCTTTGAGGGAGAACCCAAGCTGGTGGAGATCTCCGGCGACATTGACGGGTTCACCCAGTCGGTGTGGGAGAGCCTGAACGAGGACAACAAGGTTTCCCTGTTCGTCCGGTTTATTGACATTGAGACCGGAGAGTATGAGACACGCATTGTGAATAAGAATCAGTAAGACCCACTGATGAAAAGCCGCTAAAGAAGAAAGAGAGGTACATATGAACGAAATTCAATTAAAATACGGCTGCAACCCCAATCAGAAGCCTTCCCGCATCTATATGGAGGACGGGAGTGAGCTTCCTGTTACCGTGCTGAACGGAAAACCCGGCTATATCAATTTTCTGGACGCCTTCAACGGCTGGCAGCTGGTGAAGGAGCTGAAGGAGGCAACAGGGCTTCCCGCCGCCACCTCCTTTAAGCATGTATCCCCGGCGGGGGCGGCAGTGGGGCTTCCCCTTTCCGACACCCTTGCCAAAATCTACTGGGTGGATGATCTGGGAGAGCTTTCCCCTCTGGCCTGTGCTTACGCCAGGGCAAGGGGGGCGGATCGGATGTCCTCCTTCGGCGATTTTATCGCGCTTTCTGATGTGTGCGATGCGGACACGGCCAGATTGATCAAGAGAGAGGTATCCGACGGCGTGATTGCGCCCGGCTACACCGACGAGGCTTTGGAGCTTCTGAAGCAGAAAAAGAAGGGAAACTACAATGTGATCCAGATCGATCCTGCATACCAGCCCGCCGCTCTGGAGCGGAAGCAGGTATACGGCATTACCTTTGAACAGGGAAGAAATGAACTGGCAATCGACCAGGAGCTTCTTTCCAACGTGGTGACGGAAAATAAGGACATTCCCGGGCAGGCGCTGATCGACATGAAGATCGCCCTGATTACCCTGAAATACACCCAGTCCAATTCCGTCTGCTACGTGAAGGACGGACAGGCCATTGGCATCGGAGCAGGCCAGCAGTCCCGGATTCACTGCACCCGCCTGGCAGGAAACAAGGCCGACAACTGGTTCCTCCGTCAGTCTCCCCAGGTGCTCTCCCTTCAGTTCGCGGATGGCCTGGGACGGGCCGACAGGGACAACGCCATCGACGTATACATGAGCGATGACTATATGGACGTGCTGGCAGATGGCGTGTGGGAGAAAACCTTCAAGGTAAAGCCCCCTGTTTTCACCAGGGAGGAGAGAAAGGAATGGCTGACAGGGCTGGAAAACGTGACCCTGGGCTCCGACGCCTTCTTCCCCTTCTATGACAACATCGACCGCGCCCGCAGAAGCGGCGTGAAATACATCGTTCAGCCCGGCGGCTCCGTGCGGGACGACGCGGTGATCGACGCCTGCAACAGATACGGCATGGCCATGGTGTTTACGGGGATCAGGCTGTTCCATCACTAAAGGGTGTTTGAAAAGGGTGCTGTCCTGGAGGAGCGGCTGAAAAGAATTGCCGTCAGCCGGAAAAAAGAAAGGATAAAAAGTGTGTGCCCGGCGTATACCTGCGCCGGGCAAGTTCTGTCCTGTGGGTGAGTGCGTATATTTTTATTTTGCGGAATTTAACGGAGAAAAATGATATGAATATTTCAAATATCTCAAATAAATATGAGGTAAGAAAACTTTCAAAAAAAGATGCAGAACAAGTTTATATGCTGGAAGCAGGAAATCCCTTGTTTTTTGAATTTTGCCCGCCTGCTCCTTCTGTTCAATCGGTTATGGAGGATATGGATGCACTGCCGCCAAATAAAACTTATGATGACAAATTTTATATTGGGTTTTATTTTGGTGAAGATTTAATTGCTGTGATGGATCTCATTAGTCATTATCCTGATGAAGAT
The DNA here is from genome assembly GCA_963559585.1 of uncultured Eisenbergiella sp. Classification (GTDB taxonomy): domain Bacteria; phylum Bacillota; class Clostridia; order Lachnospirales; family Lachnospiraceae; genus Eisenbergiella. The sequence continues at coordinate 12,825 of CAUWLJ010000066.1, forward strand.
ACTGCCTTTATCGGTTTTTTTATGATGAACAGCCTGTTTCAGGGCCGCGGCATTGGGTCTGGGCATTTCACTGAATCATTGCGCAATCCCCGTTCTTATGATAAGATACCATCAGCAGAACAAACGGGCAGTGCGGAGTTAGCGTGTAAGCTCCTGCCCCGGCCTGTGTCCGCGCGGCATACGCAGGCCTGCAGAACGAGAAGAGCCGCGCAGAAATGAGGGAGCTTTTTACTATGGAAAAAGAAGCAATGACCACAGCAGGAGCCGCTGCGGAAGAGAATAAGGAGCAGGCTGTTTCCAGGAATTTCATCCAGCAGATCATCGACAGGGATCTGGCAGAGGGAGTGTATGACACCGTCCACACCCGCTTTCCCCCCGAACCCAACGGCTATCTGCATATCGGACACGCCAAGAGCATCCTGTTAAACGCAGGGCTGGCCAGGGAGTACGGAGGAAAGTTCAATCTCCGTTTTGACGATACCAACCCCACCAAGGAGAAGCAGGAATTCGTGGAGTCCATCAAGGAGGACGTGAAGTGGCTGGGAGCGGACTGGGAGGACAGGCTTTTCTTTGCTTCCAACTATTTCGGCCAGATGTACGAGGCTGCCGTGAAGCTGATCCGCAAGGGAAAGGCCTATGTGTCCGACCTGTCCGCAGAGCAGATCAGGGAATACAGGGGCACCCTTACCGAGCCAGGAAAAGAGGATCCGGGCAGCGGCAGGAGCGTGGAGGAGAACCTGGAGCTGTTTGAAAATATGAAAAACGGCGTATATGCAGACGGAGAGAAGGTGCTGCGCGCCAGGATCGATATGGCCTCCCCCAACATGAACATGCGCGACCCGGTGATCTACCGTGTGGCCCATATGAGCCACCACAACACGGGGGATACCTGGTGCATCTACCCTATGTACGATTTTGCCCACCCCATCGAGGACGCCATCGAGGGGATCACCCACTCAATCTGTACGCTGGAGTTTGAGGATCACAGGCCTCTTTACGACTGGGTGGTGAGGGAGCTGGAATACCCGCAGCCTCCCAAGCAGATCGAATTTGCCAAGATGTACTTAACCAATGTGGTGACGGGAAAACGTTATATCAAGAGACTGGTGGAGGAAGGTATCGTGGACGGCTGGGATGATCCCAGGCTGGTGTCCGTGGCGGCGCTTCGCAGAAGGGGCTTTACGCCGGAATCCATCCAGATGTTCGTTGATCTCTGCGGCGTGTCCAAGAGCAATTCTTCCGTGGACTATGCCATGCTGGAATACTGCATCCGGGAGGATCTGAAGCTGAAACGTGCCAGGGTGATGGCGGTGCTGGATCCCATCAAGCTGGTGATCGACAACTATCCCGAGGGACAGACCGAGCTGCTGGAGGCTCCCAACAACCTGGAAAACGAGGCTCTGGGAAGCCGCATGATCCCCTTTGGAAGGGAGCTTTACATTGAAAGGGAGGATTTCATGGAGGAGCCTCCTAAGAAATACTTCCGCCTTTTCCCCGGCAACGAGGTGCGCCTGATGAACGCCTACTTCGTAACCTGTACCGGCTTTGAAAAGGATGAAAACGGAAATGTGACGGTGGTGCACTGTACCTACGATCCCGAGACCAGATCCGGCAGCGGCTTCAACGCCCGCAAGGTGAAAGGAACCATCCACTGGGTAAGCGCGGCGGAGGCTTTCAGGGCGCAGGTACGCCTGTATGAAAATATCATCGACGAGGAGAAGGGCGTTTACAACGAGGACGGAAGCCTGAACTTAAATCCCAACTCCCTCACGGTAAGGGAGTGCTATCTGGAGCCTTCCCTGAAGGAGGCGAAGGCCTTTGAGAGCTTCCAGTTCGTCCGCCAGGGCTTCTTCTGCGTGGACTATAAGGATTCCAAGCCGGGCGAGCCTGTGTTCAACCGCATCGTATCCCTGAAAAGCTCCTTCCGGCTGCCGAAATAAGGGGGAGGAAAAGGGCATGACGGATCTTGCCATCGTACTGGATGAAGGAAGCGGAAAGCATCTTTATCAGCAGATTTATGAATATATTGCCCGTGAGATCAAGGGAGGGAAGCTTCTTGCAGGAGAGAAGCTTCCCTCCACCCGTTCACTGGCGGAATATTTACAGGTGGCCAGAAGCACGGTGGAGCTGGCTTACGAGCAGCTTTTGTCCGAGGGCTATATTGAATCCGCCCCCTATCGGGGCTATTTTATCTGCCGGGTGGAGGAGCTTTACCGGATCGATACAGCCTTCGGCAGAACGGACAGGCCGGGAGAGCGGGCGGAGCAGGAGAAGGAGGCCGGGTACGAGATTGATTTTTCTCCAAACGCCATTGATATGTCCTTCTTCCCCTTCAGCATCTGGCGCAGGATCACCAGGGAGATCCTTGGCGGGAACCGCAGGGAGCTGTTTGCCCTGGGGGAGCCCAGAGGAGATCTGCAGCTGAGGGAGACGATCTGCCGTTATCTGCATTCCTCCCGGGGAGTGAACGCTTCCCCCCGGCAGGTAATCGTGGGGGCGGGGAACGATTATCTGCTGGTGCTGCTCCAATATATTCTGGGCAGGCAGATCCGCGTGGCTTTTGAAAATCCTTCCTACCGGAGGGCGTACCGGATCTTTTCCTCTTTTGCCTCGGAAACCCTCACCGTCCCATCAGACGACAGCGGTATGCAGGTGGAAGGGCTGGAGAAAACAGGAGCGGATGTGGCCTACGTGATGCCCTCTCATCAGTATCCCACGGGAAGAGTTATGCCCATTGGACGCAGGCTGGAGCTTCTGCGGTGGGCGGCCGGGGACGAGGGGCGCTACCTGATCGAGGACGATTATGACAGTGAATTCCGCTACAGGGGAAAACCTGTGCCCTCCCTTCAGTCCTCCGACACTGCCGGAAAAGTGATTTACATCGGCACCTTTTCCAAATCCATCGCCCCTGCCATCCGTATCAGCTTCATGGTGCTTCCCGTGCAGCTGCTTGCAAGGTATGAGGAAAACTGCGCCTTCTTTTCCTCTACAGTATCCCGCATTGACCAGACCATCCTGAACGAATTCATCCAAAGCGGCGCCTTTGAGCGCCACCTGAACCGGATGCGCAAGGTGTACAGAGAAAAGCACGACATTCTTCTGGAGGAATTAAAGCCCCTTCTGACCCGGTATCGTCTGTCGGGAGAGCGTGCTGGGCTGCATGTCCTGCTCACCTCCCGCGAGCCTGCGGATGAGGAGACACTGACCGCCTCTGCGGCTGCAAGGGGGGTGAGGATCTACGGCTTGAAGGAGACGGCTCTGGCTCCCTATCAGACAGACTGCGCCACCCTTCTTTTAGGCTTTGCCGGACTGGACGGGAGCCAGCTCCGGGAAGGTGTGCGCCGCCTGCGCGAAGTGCTCTAAGCGTGTCTGAAAGCTTGTTTCCGCCAGCGGTACATTGAATTCAGGCAGCCTTCGCTTCAGGCATAATGATCAAAGAAATAGGAAAGGAATAACCTGAAATGGAAAAAAGGATTCTGCTCTACAATTTTGCACCGTTCCGTGCTGCCCTGGTAAAAAAGGCGGTTTCGCGCCTTCCTGTTCTGGTGAAACAGGTGCAGAAGGAGGATTATCTGCTCCCCATTGGAAACGCGGCGGGAGTGAAGGGCGTACTGCCTCTGGGAAACCGTTATGAGGGGGAGGAGCTGGATCAGGAAATGCTGATTTTTGCAGGACTGTCCAGTGACGAGCTGGATCAGGCGCTTCTGGCTCTGCGAAGAAGCGGGCTGGCAGGGATCGGGCTGAAGGCTGTACTGACCCAGACCAACCAGTACTGGAGCGCTCTGCAGCTCTATGAAGAGCTGAAACGGGAGCATGCCGCCCTCCAGAAGCGTACCTGAACACGTATTTGTCAAAAGGAATGCACATCGCAAATTTTCTGAAAATATTCAAACTGATTCCCGTTCAGGCCAACGCCGTCCATCTCCACCTCGCCCACCTGATTGTCGTAAGGGTCTGCGCGCAGCCCCTTTTTCTCAGGAAAGAGGGGGGCCTGGAATTCGGTATTGGCTACCATGCGGAAGGGATCCAGGTTGCCGAAATAAAAGTCCTGGCGCTCTGTATCTCCCGCCCGGAAGGCGCTGCCGCCAAAGGAGAGATCCGCATGGAGCCAGCCATAGGGGGCAAGGAAGAACTGCGCCCAGTCGTGGGGCCCTACGGAGGCGGGGGTGACGGACAGGCCGGACTGCCAGCGGGCAGGGATACCTGCGATGCGGCACATGGTAATGAACAGAAGGGCCTGCACGCCGCAGTCCCCCTTTTTGTTTATGGCGCAGTATTCCGCAATATCGTCTATCAGGAAATAATCCCTCATATAGGAATACTTCACCTGGGAGGTGATGTAGGAATAGATCCTTTTGGCCTTCAGCAGGGGATTGGGCTCCTGCCCTGCAACAGCCGCAGTCAGCTCCCTCAGATAGGGGGTGAAACGGATATGGGGAGGAAGCTGTCCGGTGTCGAAGCAGGGCTGGCTGTCGGAGATCCGGTCCGGATCAGGCTGTATGTACCGGATGATGCTGTGGTACTCGTACTCCACCCAGAAAGCGGCATTCTCCTGTAAGCGTTCACGGAAGGAAACGGTTCTGGCCGGAGCATCCTGGGCACAGAGGCAGAGGGGACGGTGGGAGGCGTTCAGGATCCGTACATTGCAGGTTGGGCAGCTTTCCTTGGGAACGGGCAGATGGACAAGAAGGTCTGAGCCGGGAATGAAATGTTCATCCCTGACACGCAGCCCTGCCTTCAGATGGATCCGGTATTTCAGCTCGCCCCTTTCCTTCAAAAGCTGGATGGTACGGTTCCGGAAAGCGCTTTTGGCCCTGCTTTCCGTTACAAGGGCGGGATCGGAGCGCTCCGCCAGATCGGGATGGGTGGCTGTGAGCGTCTCCCAGAACCGGTGGAAATAGCGCTTCTGTCCGTCCAGAAAGAGGAAATCGATCCGCCCTGCAGTCTCCAGGGCGTTGAATTCCTCTTCTGAAAAGTCAGGGATGGTGCGGCGGATCAGGGAGAGGGCCTCCTGCCTGGAATAGGGATATTCCTGGGGAAGAAGGGCCAGACGCGCCTTCTCCAGCTCCAGACGGCGGCGGAGAGGCTCATCCGCCTCCCCGGTCAGAGAGGCCAGGCGGCTTTGGATCAGACTAAACGCAGCCTGATGCTGTCCTGCGAAAATAGATTGCTTTATGTCCTCAGGGAGAGGAACGGAGAGAAATCTGATGGTATCGTTCATGGCTGTTATCCTTTCCGGCCGGGCAGACGGCCTCTGTACCAAAATATCAGGCGGCAGGCAGCCCGCAGTGTTCTTTGCAGCTTCCTTTACAGCAGGCCAAGCAGCTTTACGGTGAGCCCGGCGCAGATCCGGGAGGCCTTCTCACAGTTTTTTTCAAAGTTATCCTGCCCCTCGTGGAGGGCGGTGTCCGTGATGGTGCGCAGGGAGAGGAAGGGGATCCGGTTTACGTAGCAGACATGGGCGATGCTGGCGGATTCCATGTCCACGGCCAGGGGATGATACTTGTCCAGGATGGCCTCCCTCTGGGGATTATTGATAAACTGCTCTCCGGTGACGGTGGTGCCGAACCGGATGGGGTGCGGCGACTGGGCGCTTACCCTGCGCGCCAGATCAAGGAGCATGGGGGAGGCATCGAAGTAGATAGATTTCATCCAGGGGTGGAAATCGGTGAGGATGTCGTCGTCCACGTCATGATAGGCCGTCCTCTCGGCCGCTATGGTGTCAAAAAGCCGCACGTCCCCGGCGATTCCTCCCGCAGTCCCGGCATTGAGGATCAGATCCGTCCGAAAGGTGTCGATGAGGAGCTGTGCCGCGATGGCCGCGTTTACCTTGCAGACCCCGCTGTAGAGAACGACCACAGACCGGCCTGCAATCTTTCCTTCATGAAAATGAAGCATGGCCTTTTCCGTTACCTTTTCTTCTGTCAGATAGTCGAGAAAGGGGAAGAATTCAGAGTCCCCAGCGCAGATGATTCCTGTTTTCATAGGTACCTCCATTTCGGAGCGCTGCCGCCGCCGTTTTGCTGTTTTGATTTATCATATCACAGTGCGGAGAAGTTTTCCACTGAAAACGGGCTGAACCGTGAAGCGTTCAGCCCGGCAGGGATTACCGTTTGACAGAGGCTGCAGCCGGAAAGCTCAGCCGCAGGAAGAATCCGTGCAGCGCTCGCTTTCGCTGCTTTTTTTGATGGGGCAGCAGGGGTCACAGGGGACGTCGCAACCCTCCTTCAGGTTTTCCTCATACTTGGGAGGGCCCAGCTCCAGCGGCTTAATGGTCAGATCGAGCAGGTCGCCGGAGACGAAATCCATACAGATGGTATCATCACTGGGGCGGATGCAGGCCTTGGGAACCACAGCCCTGCCGCTGTGTGGAATTCGATACTGGGAGAAGTAAATGGATTTTAAGAGAATGCTGAGGCCGATGGCGGCACAGCCTTCCTCAGGACAGTAGCTGAGCACCTTAGGGATAGCAAGCAGGTTCAGCCCCTGGTTGAGAGCGGTGTTGCACGCTCCGAAGCCGATCACATGGATCAGGCCGGGCAGACCGTCGCAGTCCCCGTGGGCGATGCCATAGGGGGCGTAGATCTCCAGCTGGGCGCAGGGCGGATTGGTATCCTCGTCCATGTATTCGTATTCCGGCGAGCAGTCGTCGGAGGGAAGGTAGATAGCGCAGACGGTCTGCATATCCACCACCTTTTTGGCACAGTCGTAGAAGGTGACGAGGAAGGTGACCGCCAGGTTGGTGAGGGAGACCAGATAGCAGTTTGGCCTGCCCGGTATGGGAGCGGCACACACGGCTCCGGCCTGGGGAGAGCTTTCAAAATGAATATCCATAACCTGAACGGAGATGCTGTCCGCCTTCGGAGAACAGGCTTCCAGAGGAACGCTGCGGCACAGATTGATGCCAAGCTCATCATAGACCACCGGAGTGAGGACGGTCAGACAGTCGGGATCGCCGCAGAGGGGCTCCGTGCATACGTCCACACAATTACCCTTCCGGTCTATCCCACAGCTCACGTATCTTTTGGCACAGCATTTATTTTTTGATGATTTGCTGGAGGACATTTGGTTGACTCCTTAAAAAAATTTTACTTTATCTTATGCACGGCGCTTCTTTTTGTGTCCTGAGGATAATATATTGGTATCACGATTCAGAAGTATTGGTTTGCGCGGCCCGGGCATGCCTGTATGCTTTCGGACGCATATGCCAGAGCAGAATGGCGCAGCGGAGCTGTTACGGCACGGAGGATTCGGGAGGAAAGGCTATGGGGTATCAGATTTTTGAGATGGCAGACGGAGAGCGTGTGGCAGTGTATGCCCAGGGGAATTCCATATTTTCCTGCCTGCTTTC
>CAUWLJ010000067.1:0-20146 GCA_963559585.1 uncultured Eisenbergiella sp.
GCTACTCATTTTCCGAACCCATTCCCACTGGTTACCTTCCTTCATTTTCTCAGTTACAGATTCAGCTTTTTGTATTTGACTGATAATAACCTGTAATCGCTCCAATGCCTGCTCATTTACGTCTGCAAGATATGTCCAGAGCTGACAACTCAGCAGCAAATCATTAAATAACGCCAGATTATTTTCTTTCAGATATTCTCGATGCATACGTCCATATTTTCCAATAGGACGTTCTTTTTCCGGTAACTTCAAATCCGGTATGTAATAATCTCCAACTAATACATAATCAATTCCATTTTCTGTGATTTTTTCTTTCATCGTATTTGCCCCCTTTCATAACATATTTATCATAGCTTGACTTTGGCTGTCGTAAAAGTGTCGTAAACTTAGGTCGGATTTTGAAAAAATCCTTGATTTTCAAGGGTTCTCAGCACTGTGTTAGTCACCTGCCGTGACAGCCGATATAAAAAGTGTATCCGGCAATTCGATCCGGGAGAATCTGAAAAAATGCCGGGTGCAGGGGAAATACGCCGGAAAGGTGACGGACGTATATAAGGGGGTTGTGTATATCCGGCTCTCCAATGGGGTAAATGCAGTCGCCCATTCCTGCTATGACAGCCGTACACCCGGAAAGAAGGACGATGTGAGCTTTGTGGTGCCCCGGATGGATGAGGAGCGGGGAGTGGCAGTTGGTATCATTACGCGGATTATCAGGAGGAATCTGTAAGGCTTAGGCGGAGGATATATTTACCGGCTCTGGGGATCGGTGGCAGGTCGGCAGAGCCGGTAATGCTCCTTAATTTATAATAGGCCCGTGAATGTCGCTGTTTACTGGCTTGCCAGTGAACAGCAACAATTGGCAGAGCAAAATTCATTGTCAAGAGATTTGCAAATTGACATTTCTATATCGCTGACATACAATAAATTTCCAAGCACAAGAAAAAAATTGATCAGGAAAGATTTTCTTGTGGATTTTTTCAAAGAATTGTGTATAATATAATTAGAAGATTGATATCGATCTTTTACACTTGCTAACAAGTGTTTTTTGGCCAACGAGGCCATCATTGAAAGGATAATTTGACCGACAAGGTCTCTCTGGTTTACCAGAGTAGGGTATGGTTAGCGCCGTACCCTTTTTTATATAAAACTAACTAAGGAGTAGTATTATTCTGCTTAAAAACAGTGACTTTTCATTTATCAGTCACGATTCTGTATTAAAGCTGAATGATATCCGAACGGTCAGTGTAAATCGAATCCTATATCAGCAGCCCGGAGCCATTCCGCTTTCTTCCGATACATATAAAAAGATTGAAGCGTTGGTTTTGCAGAAATATTTTCCAAGCTTCATGTATGAGTATACACAGATGGAGCAAAAATTGTCTGTCTCAGAAACAACACTTAAAGAAAGAGAAGAAGCTCTGAAATCGCTCTCATTTGAAAACGAAGAATTAAAAAGACAAATTGAAGAGTTGAACAAAAAGCTGGCAAATACCGATAATCAATAATAGCCGAGATGGAAATCCATCTCTCCCTGAAGCATAGCTTCAAACATCAGTCCAAGGATATCCTTTAACGCATTCTGCATCTCCTCCGCATTTTTCTGTTCGTATTCCTCAATAATTGCTTTTGCGGTTGCTATGCTGGCGTTGCGGAATATCAAAATCTGATTGGTGTAGCAGAATAGAAAAATCAGATGGTAAAAGCATTTCAGGAAGAGTTGAAAAGTAGCTTGCCGTCTATCAAAGAAATGTCACAGCATTGGCACACAATTGTCCTTCCCCCGCAAATTCCTATCTGCTATAATAACTACAGTCACAAAGTATACAAAACAGCCGTCTCAGATCCGGGATGGCTGTTTTTTCATGGGAAGGAGGTGAACAAAATTCTCCTGAAAAAAATTCCGTGTGTCCTGAAAAACGACCGTGGGGAAGCGAACTATATCAGCACAATGGTATTTATTTTTGCTGCCGTACTGATGCTTGCTTTTATTCTGGATCTGTTTTCCATCCTATCTGTGAAGCGCCAGCTTGACCACTGCGCAGACCAGATGACCAAACAGATCCAGCTTGCCGGAGGAATAAACGGTGAAACGGATCAGCTTTTTACTTTCCTGTGTTCCAATATTGAGGGGGCGGAAAATATTACTTACACGGTGGATTCCAGCTACCGCTCTCCAACGCCGTCCGGCATGAACCAGGCGATCCAGCTGGGGACGCCTTTTTTTATCACCGTGAACGCAGATGCTGATCTGGGAGGCTTCTGGAACTTTGACCTGATCCATGTTTCCATTGCCGCCAGGGGATCCGGGGTAAGCGAGAGGTACTGGAAGTGAGGAATGGGATGGGAAAAAAAGCGGTCAGAAAAATAAGCGGGGTATTGAGGAATGAACAGGGAGACATGACGGTGTACACCTGTTTTTTTATTCTGATAACCGTAATGCTGGTATCTTACCTGCTGCTGTACGCATCGGTGCAGATCACCTGTATCAATATCCGTAACGGCGCCAAGCTGGAGCTCAACAACCTGAGCGGCAGTATCTATGCGGATACTTACCGGTCGCAGAGGGAGGTCAATTTTTCGGAGTATCTTAGAACGCTGTATTCCTCCAGTGATTACACGCAGATGCTGACGGAGGCGGTGACGGATGGCCTGGCAGGAAAAATTGCCCTTTCTACAGAGGATTACTGTGTGGAAAACATCAGCCTGGAGTTTCACCTTCAGGATGACCGGGTAGAATATGTATTCCGCTGCGATGTGGAATTTTATATCAGGATGTTTGGACAGTCCTACCCGGCCATAACCAGGCAGGTAGAACTGACCGGATATCACAACACCAAATTTTAACCAGAAAATTTTGAAAAAAGTAGTTGAAAAATCCAGAAAAGGAACGTAATAGTATTATAAGGAAAATGGGAGGAACAGCTTATGAAGAAAAACTGGAAATCAAAGGGAACAATCATTGGTCTTGCCGCTGCCTGTATTCTGATCGCGGGGACATGCCTGGTGGTGAAAATGAAAAAGGACGGCGGCTCCTTCGATCCCGGCAAGCCGCCTGATGAAACGGTATCGGAATGGGAAGAGGCGGACAGGCCGGATGGAAGGGAAGCAGAAAGCAGGTCAGTAGGGCAGGAGCGGGAAAACGGGAAGCATCCACAGACGGAGCCGGACAGCAGGGATGAGGTCGTGATCGAGTTTACAACGGAGCCGGCCCCGCCGGAGACACCGGAAGCCCCTGTACCGCAGGGGGAGCTGACAGATCCATCCGCACCGCCGTCTTATGAGAAGGAAGCGGAGACAGTACCGGAGGAAAATCTGCCGGAGGAAAGTCTGCCGGAGGAAACCGGAAGGATGCCGGAAGAACAAACGCCCGCTGAGCAGAAACCGGAAGTACAGGAATCGGAGATACCGGAACCTGAATCTCCAAAACCGGAAACTCCCAGCCCATCGGAAAATACGCCGCAGATGGATGGCGTCAGGGAGGACGGCGCTGTGTATGATCCGGTGTTTGGATGGGTGATTCCAAGTGAAATTATCCAGATAGAAGGACACAGCGATGGAGATCCCAACAAGATGGTGGGACATATGGACTGATAACAGAATGAAGGATAAGAGAAAGGCCGTCTCTGGAAAGAGGCGGTTTTTTCGTGCACGAAGAGGAGACAATTTGAAAAGACTTGTGCTTGTGCTGTGCTGTTTTGCGGTTTTCCTTGTCATGCGGCCTGTGACGATTTGGGCAGACGGAAACGGAAACATGGATGGCGGTGGAGGAGGAATGGGCCAGGGGACGGTACAGAATAAATGGTCGCCTGGAAACGACGGGGTACGGATTACAGTGGTGGATGCGGACAGCGGTGCGGCGGTATCAGCCCCGATTGATTTTTCCAACCGGGAACAAAGCGGGCGTATCCTGCATTTTGGAAAAGTGAATAAACTCCAGTACCGGGGAGGAACCGGATTATCTATGCAGTCAGGAGGCTATTCCTGTATCAAGCCGGAAAATTCCATGCCTGCCATTGTGAGCAGCATGGGGCGGAATCAAATCGAAGCGGTGAAGCGGTATTTCTGTAGTGAATATGCCTGCAGGATGGTGGCCCGGTATGCAGGGGCAGACTATGATGCCATGCTCAGCGGCGCATATAAGCTTTTGATTGAACCGATTGCCTACTTCACCCACAACGGAAAATACTACGCCATGACCGCAACGGAAGCCGCGTTGTACGATCAGCAGTCCGGCGGGGCATTAAGACGTGCCATGCCGTCCCTGACGCACAAAAACCTGCCCCTGTCCATGTTCCTGGAGGAGAGTGACCTGGGGATTGGCGCATGGAGCGGAAGCGTTTCCGGAAAACAGAGCAATGAAGATATTATTGCGTACCTGGGAGCCGGTATTGTCTGGTTTGACAAGAAAAGGGAGCCGGAAGGCGAGATAGAGGCCCCTGATGTGGAATACCGGGTGGACACGGATGTGATCACTGCCATTAAGCTGGAAACGAAAGAACGGCTGACGCCGGATAATCCGGCAACAGTGGTTTTCCATATCCTGGGCACAGACTACCGGGTGGAAAATGTGGTGGCTCCGGCCAATGAATCCCAGCTGGTCTGGGTAAAATGGCACACACCGTCCGAACCACAGGACTTTACCATCACGGTAACGGTGGATGAAGGGTTTACAGCAAAGGACATCTTTACGGCCAAAATTGTGGATCTGAATGAAAATCCGCCTCCGGATCCACTGGCAACGGATACCAGCCCCGGCTATACCGTTCCGCCGCTTCCGGCAGAAGAACAAAAGACGGAGGCCGCCTGGGGCCTGTGGAGCTGTTACTGGGAGCCAAAGTGGGTATGGCAGGAAGACTGGCAGTGGCAGGCAGACGCCTGTACAAGCACCTGCCCGGAAAACTGTTCCGGCGGCCATGGCCACTGGGAGGATATGGGAAAGTGGGTGGATGAAGGAGACTGGAAATATGAGCACACGGAATATTCCGCATCCCTTTCCGGCCATATGACGCTGGAGCCGGATGATACGGTGCCGGCCGCTGACGGGAAAGTGATGAAAAGCGGATATGGTGTAAAAACGAGAGTGGAAGCTGCGTTATCCACAGACGCCCCGGACAGGGATGTTGCCGGCCCCCAGACCGCTTTTACGGTTTTTCCGGAATTTGATTACGACACATACTGGCGTCTGCTGGAGGGGACTGTAAACGGCCGGAGCACAGCCTTTGAATTTCAGCTGAATGAATATTCCACTTACCAGAGAGCCGTGCATTTCACCCCGGTCTGGTTCCCGGATGCTGCAGATTATACGGCATATACACGGGTGTGGGATGCCTGGACGCCGGATGGAATGCTGTCGGTGAATCTGAATGACTATGTAACTATAAACCAAAACTTGTACGATGACTGGTATACCAACCGTGAATGATCTGATTTCAACTGTATACTTCTGGCTCGCCTGGGGCTGGACGGCCGGATTTGCCTGGTATGACGTTAAGACAAGAAGGGTTCCTGACAGGGCCCTTTTTGTTTTCTGCGCATACGCATTCTGGGCGCCGTTTTTCAGGCTCCCAGGGCTGCTAGAGGCTGAAATTGAGGCTGTATGGGCATTCGGAAGCGCCCTTATGGGAGCGGCGGCCGGATTTTTGCTGATGCTTTCTGCGGCTCTGCTTTCAAAAGACGGAACCGGGATCGGGGGCGGGGATATCAAGCTGACCGCCGTACTGGGATATGTGTATGGTCCATACCGTCTGGCAGGGCTTCTTCTGGCAGCGGCCCTTTCCGCGGCCCTGTGGGCGTTTTTGTTTCGGAAACAGAAAACGATTCCCTTTGTGCCGTTTCTGGCGGCGGGAAGCTTTTTTGTGATGTGTGTATCAACTTAGAAAGGAAAAATAGAATGAAACTGAATAACCGTTTTCTGTTCGGTATCCTGAGCCTGCTGCTTTCTGCGGTCATTGCCTTTGTGGCGCTGCCGACTATAGCAGGCCAGACCAACGGAAAAACTGAAATTATCCGGGTAACGTCCCCGATTGCGAAGGGGGAAGAAATCACACCGGAGGCGGTAGAGATGGCGGAGGTTGGAAGCTATAACCTGCCGGAGCAGGCAGCGCGTTCCATGCAGGATGTGATCGGCAGATATGCGGCCGCCGATTTTGCACCGGGAGACTACATCCTGGCTTCTAAAGTCAGCTTGATCCCGGTCACATCCGATGCGGCGCTCAACCATATCCCATCCGGGAAGGCGGCCATTTCCCTGACGGTCAAGAGCCTGGCCGCCGGCCTGTCCGATAAGCTGCAGCCGGGAGATATTATCCGGATCTACCACTACCTGGATACGGCGCGGGAGGTTCCGGAGCTGCGCTATGTGCAGGTGCTTTCCGTCACGGACTCCAGTGGGAATAACGTGGACAATACGGCAGAGCCGGGAGAAGGGGAAGAAAAACAGCAGTCCGCCACCATCACCGTCCTGGCCAGCCCGGAGCAGGCTGAGGTGATCACGGGAATTGAAAATGACGGCACAGCCCATGCCGCCCTGATCTGCCGGAACAATAAGGCGCTTGCGGAAGAACTGCTTCAGAGACAGGATGCGCAGATACAGGAGCTCTATTACGGAATCCTTCCGGAGGAAACGGAAACAGAAGAAAGGAAAACGGAAGAAACCAAGGCTGAAAAAATTGAAACAGAAAAAACAGAAACAGAAGAAACTGCCGAAACGGAAGATATCGGGGAGGAGGTGGAATAAGTGGGCAGAGTGATAACCGTCTGGGGCAGCCCTGGCAGCGGAAAATCCGTGTTCTGCTGTATGCTTGCCAGGGTTTTAACCAGGGATAAAAGCAAAACTGTGATCATCAACGCGGATACCTGTGTCCCGATGCTTCCGGTATGGCTGCCGGGCCAGACCCTTCCTGAGAATGTATCCATTGGGCAGGTGTTAAGCAGCCTGGAGATCGACGCGGCTCTGGCCGCATCCCATGTGGCAGTGCTGGAATCCTGGCCCTATGTGGGAGTCATGGGATATGCGTCAGGAGAAAATCCCCTCAGCTACCCGGAAATAAAATATGAGATGGCCCTGGAGCTGATCCGGGTGATGGAAACCATTGTGGATTATGTGATCCTGGACTGCAGTTCCCAGATGACCAACGTGTTTACCCCTGCGGCAATGGAATCCGGTGATCTGATCCTGCGGATACTGACGCCGGACTTAAAAGGGATCCACTATCTGAGGGCCAGCCAGCCCCTTCTGGCAGACGGGCGTTTCCGTCTGCAGGAGCACCTGGTTTTTGCGGGGCTGGCCCGCCCCTTCCATGCAGTGGATGAAATGGCCCATCTGTCCGGAGAATGGGACGGGCTTCTTCCATACAGCAAGGAGATTGACCGATGCGCGGCGGAGGGAGGCATGTTTGGCGCGGTAAAATACTGTAATTCCCGGTATCTGGCCTCCCTGAACCGGATTCTGGAGGAACTGGATAAGCTGGAGGAAGCGGAGGCGGAAGCAGAGCAGGAAGAAGACGGAGAAGCGGAGACGGAGGAGGAAGAAACGGATGAATAACCTGAATGATATCTTCTTTGCCCCTTCTGCCGGACAGGAACTGACCTATGAACAGATCCTGGAGGATGTGCAGCGGTATTTTACACAGAACCATGCCTCTGCTGTGGCGGAAGCGGGAGAGGAAAACGCAGACCGGGCGGCGGAAGTCTTAAAGGGTCTGATGGAGCAGTATCTGGCCAAACGCAGATACGCCGTGGAAGGGCTGACGACGCAGATGCTGCGGGACCGGCTGTATGAGGATATGGCGGGATATTCTTTCCTGCAGAAGTGGATTTATAAGCCCGGAATCGAGGAGGTGAATATCAATGCCTATAACGATATCGAGGTGATCGAAGCGGGGGGAAGGAGCCGGAAGATTCCAGATAAATTCAACTCGCCGCAGCACGCGGTTGATGTGGTCCGGCGTATGCTGTCTGCCTGTGGGATGATTATTGACGATACCATGCCCAGCGTGATCGGATATCTGGATAAAAATATCAGGATCTCCGCAGACAAAACGCCCCTGGTGGATGCGGATGTGGGGATCAACGCTTCGATCCGTATTGTGAACCAGCAGACGGTAACAGAGCAGAAGCTTCTGGATTCCGGGAGCGCAGTGCCGGAAATGCTTCATTTCCTCGTAGCTTGTATCCGGCATGGAGTCAGCGTCTGTATTGCAGGGGCTACCGGCTCCGGAAAAACAACGGTAATGGCCTGGCTTCTTTCCCAGGTACCAGACGACAGACGGCTGATTACCATAGAAGAAGGCAGCCGCGAGTTTAATCTGGTAAAAAAGGACGAAAACGGGAATATTCTGAATTCTGTGGTGCACCTGCTGACAAGGCCCAGTGAAAACCCGGCTCTCAACATCAACCAGGATTTTCTGCTGGAACGGGTTCTGAGGAAGCATCCGGATGTGATCGGCATCGGAGAAATGCGCTCTGCGGCGGAAAGCCTGGCGGCCGCCGAAAGCTCCCGGACCGGGCATACGGTCTGTACCACCATCCATTCCAATTCCTGCCGCAGCACCTACAGACGGATGATGACCCTTGCCAAAAGGAAATACCCGCTGGATGACGAGGTGCTGATGCAGATCATGGTGGAGGCCTATCCCATCGTAGTATTTACCAAACAGCTGGAGGATGGAAGCCGCCGGATCATGGAGATCATGGAAGGGGAAGCCTTTCAGGATGGAGAGCTGGCCGCCCGCACTCTCTACAAATATGAAATCACGGATAACAGCCGGGACAGGTGCGGACAGATACGGATCAGCGGGAAGCACAAAAAAGCGGAGCAGATCTCCCATGCACTGAGAGAGCGGATGCTGGATAACGGGATCTCCCGGAAAGAGTTGGACGAATTTGCCATGCACCGGGAGGAGGAAGAAAGGGGATGAATCGGATATGTGGTGGGTCTGCCTGATCTGTTTTCTGCTGCTGTGTACAGGCGGCTGGATGACAGCGGATTTCCGGGCCGGGGAGCTTGTGGAAGCGCTGATGCGGTTCGGAAGAACGTCCACCCTGCAGGATGATCTGAATATCCTGACAGGGACGCCGGCAAAAGGGTTTTTCCGGCAGGATTATGAATTAAAAGAGATGTTAAAAAGTACAGGAAGGGAAGGCCGGTACGAGACGGTGAAATATCTGTCTCTGGTGCTGTTTGCGGCAGGCGCTGTGTCAGCCCTGCTTCTTAGAAATACCTTTCTGGTGCCGGTTCTGGGGACCGGGTTTGCCCTGATCCCCCTCTGGTATCTGCGCAGCACGGCGGCGGCCTATAAGCGGCATCTGAATGAGGAGCTGGAAACGGCCATATCAGTGGTCACGACCTCCTATCTGCGGACGGAGGACATTATCCGGGCAGTAAAGGAAAACCTGCCCGGCATGGGGCAGCCTGTAAAAGCAGCCTTTGAATCCTTTCTGTATGAAACGGAAATGATCAATGCCAACATCCCCAATGCAGTCAATATGATGAAGCTGCGTGTGAAAAACAGGGTTTTTCATGAGTGGTGCGATATGCTGATCCAGTGCCAGGCCAGCCGGGATATGAAGCATACCCTGCCGGCGGTTGTGCAGAAATTTTCCGATGTGCGCATTGTCCAGTCGGAGCTTGACGCCATAATGCAGGAGCCCAGAAGGGAGGCAGTTACCATGGTGATCCTTGTTATTGCCAATGTCCCTCTGCTGTATTTTCTGAACAGGGACTGGTTTTCAGTGCTCCTGTTTACCGTACCGGGCAAGATTACCCTTGCAGTCTGCGCTGCCATTATCCTGTATGCGGCCGCCAGGATCCTGCAGCTTGGCAGGCCCATTGAGTACGGAGAATAGGAGGTGGATATGACTCTGGCTGTACTTTTGGCGGTCTGCCTGTTTGGAACCGCCGTTTACTATCTGCTCTGCGCTTTTTCGGATGTGCCGACCAGAAAGACGTCACGGATGATGCTGCTGGTGCAGCACCAGGGAAGACGCCGGGAAAAGATCTGGGATGTGTATGCGGTGAAGGCTGCCGGCAGGGCCGCGCCCTTCATAAAGCTGGACCGGATCAGGCGGGCCTCCCTGGAGCGCACACTGAAAATCGCAGGGATCAGCCTGACGCCGGAATGCTATGTGGCAAAGGCGTGGGTGATGGCGGGAACGGCAGCCCTGTGCGCCATTCCCATGTCGTTCCTTTTTCCCTTAATGGTTCCGGTTCTGGCCGGGCTGGCTGTGGCTCTCTGGTTTTCCTCCTATTATACCGCCTTTGACTATGTAAAAAAGAGACGGAAACGGATGGAAAAAGAGATTCCCCGTTTTGCCCTTTCTATAGGGCAGAGCCTGGAAAATGACAGGGACGTGTTAAAGATCCTGACTGCTTACAAACGGATTGCCGGGAAGGAATTTGGAGCTGAGATCGACCAGACTATCGCAGATATGAAAACGGGCAACTATGAGCAGGCTCTTCTTCATTTTGAAGCGCGGGTAGACAGCCCCATGCTCTCCGAAGTGACAAGAGGGCTGATCGGTGTGCTGAGAGGGGATGACCAGCGCATGTATTTTCAGATGATTACGTTTGATATGAGGCAGATCGAACAGAATGAACTGAAAAAGGAGGCTGCCAGGCGTCCCAGGCTGATCCAGCGCTATTCCATGATGATGCTCGTATGTATCATCATGATCTATCTGGTCGTATTGTGTGTGGAGGCTTTCGACTCGCTGGGTGTATTTTTTGGATAGGAGGCGGCAGGTGTACCGAAGCGGATTTCCATAGAAAGAAGAATAGGAAACAATGCAGCTTCCGGCCTGATACACAGGCCGTTTTTTACGCTTTTTTAGGAGGACATATGAATAAAACAGAGAGAAAAACAGAGAAAAAAAGGAATGTGGTGCTGGCCGCAGTACGCAATGAACGGGGTGATTTTTATATTTCCGATGCGGTTAAGGTGATCATCGCGGTGGTGCTTGGCTCGCTGCTTCTGCTTGCGCTGACCGGACTTTTTAATGACACCGTCCTTCCCCGCATCACAGCGGAGATAGAGGGGCTTTTTTCCTGATCAACGGGAAAAGCCGGATGAATGCGGACAGGGAGAAGAAAGCGGTGGTCTTCTCCCTTTATAAACGGAAATGATGCCATATGCGGCAGAATGAGAGGGAACAATGGATAAAGAGAAAATAAGAACGTTTGCGAAAGAGAAGAAGCTCCTGCTTCTGGCGGTTGTCGGCGGGGCAGTGGTTTTGATTTTGCTTCTGTGCATCTGGGGCGTGTTGAGAGACAGGGCTCATTCGGCGGAAAATGTGAATAGCGAAGTATGGATTTCGGCAGAAGAACTGAGGAAATCCGGGCTGGAGTTTCTGCCAGAAGATCCTGAACAGATACAGGCTGTCGCGGATATGGCATCCGGTATCCTGTCAGAGCTGTCCGAAGCGGGAAGCGACAGAGAAACCGTGATTCAGACTTTGAGGGATACGATTCTCGGTCTGGGATATGGGATTACGGAAGAAGAAGCGCAGGAGCTGTCCCAATGGCTGGTGGATTATTACCTGAAGAAACAGGAAACGATTCAGAACAGCAGCCAGACCACGGCAGGAGAGGATTCTTCTTCCTTTGAGCAGCTCCAGACGGATCTTCAGGCGATGGCGGAGTATCTGGAGAAGCTGGACGTGTCGGTAACATACAACAGGGAGGAACTTCAGAATCTGATTACGGTTCAGGGAGGCAGCCTGGAGACGATCCAGAAATATCTCGATCATCTGAAAGAGGAAATATCCGTCCTGAAGGAAGAATTATCCGGCTGTGAAAATACCGGCAGCCTGGAGGAAACAGTCAATACCGGGATAAACAGCATCAGTTTACTTCTTGGAACCCTGTATGAGAATATTGCGGATACGCAGAATGAAATTCTGGTAAAGCTGGTGGATTCCAGTTTGAACACCAATGAAAAGTATGAGGAAATCCAGGCCCGTCTGGGGGATCTGACAGTTTCCATCAATCAGAACCTGGAGGAGCTCGACGATCATCTGTCAGGTGTCCTGGATGATCTGATGGCAGATCATGACGAGCAGAGCAGAGAATTGATCCAGAAGCTGCAGGCTATGCAGGAGCAGGTGACAGCTCTGCTGGAGGAATCTGCACAGGAAAATGCTCTTCAGTTTACTCAGATGGAAGAAAACAGTAGGGCCCGCCATGAGGCTCTGATCCAGAAACTTACAGAGACATACCGCTCTATTACCGCCGCCCTGGAGGAAATGAGGACAGAAGACAATACGCAGAATACAGTACTTGTGGAACAGCTTCAGAGGATGCAGGCAGAGCTGGATGCGGTGCTAGGGCAGATCAGTGCGGACAATGAAGGATATTATACCAGCCTGACGGAAAGGCTTACAAAGCTGCACAGCGGACTGAACAGTACGCTGGAGGCCATGAAAACGGAAAGCGCGGAGCAGAATACCGCCCAGCAGGAATTGATCCTAAGCTCCGCCGATGGAATCCGTTCTGTGCTGGAAATGCTGGAGCAGTCCGGCGAGGAATGGCACAGGGAGACGAATTTCAACATCAACACCAAAGCCGCTGAACTGATGAATAATCTGAATGGAATCCATACTTACATTACATCCACCCAGCAGGAGATCCGGCAGATCCTGGAGGACATCCAGACTGCAGATACGCAGCGTATGAGTGAGATCTTGGAGGAATTCCGCGGGATCACGGCGGATCTGGCGGCCATTCATACCAGCATGGACACTGCCCATGGAGAGATCAAGACCCTTATCACGGAAGTGGAAGCCAATCTGAAGAAAGAAGCAGACGCCAACCAGTCAGAGCTGCTGGGCGCGCTGACCGAAATGGATCATTCTTTTGAACAGGCCAATTCAGAAGGATTTCAGGGCCTGTTAGATTCCCTTCAGGTGCAGGCGGAAAACATGCAGAACCAGTTTGATGCATTGAACAGCTCCATGACGGCGAACACTTCCACGATCAACCAGACTGCGGAAAATAATAAAACGGAAGTTTTAAATAAGCTGGTGTCCATGGAAAGCAGCATCAGCAGCACCCTTCAGGGCATCAGCACCGGAACCGGCGTCAGCCAGGAAGCGATCCTGAAAAGGATCGGCCAGCTGGAGGAGAATACAAACAACCACCTGTCCGGGATTTCCGGCGATATTCAGTCGGTTTTTCAGCGTGTGAGTAATGGCAAAGCGCTCCTTGCATCCGCATTGCTCACAAAAGACGCTGTAATCGACGAGGATGCAACATTTCAAGAAATTCATGACGCGATTTTAGGGATTAAACAGGAGATTGTAATCGGCGTGGACAAGCTTCCCGGGATCATCGAATACGAATACCATCACCACACAGGCGATTCCAAGAACGGAGGAGGCTGCTATACCGTTGAGGATGTCCATCAACATGTGGGAAGCTGCTATGTGGTGTGCCGGGTAGATGAAAGCGGCTGCCACAGCGATGGGAATTATAATGTGAACGGGATGATGCACTGTCCCAAAACGGTCAGCCATAGCTACTGTTGGAACGGAGAAACGAGATGGAGCGAGTGGGTACATCCCGACGACGGGAACAGCCATGTGGATGGGAACAGACACAGCGAGCATCTGGTGACGGTCTGTGGGAAAAATGCAGGCCAGAGCTATGGGTGGAAAACGGGCTGCGGCCTTCAGGACGGGCAGATCACCGGAGCCCATATCATATATGATGCGGATGCGGTATCGGCTGCAGCGGCAGAATACCGGAAAGAAGCCGCGGATGAAAACGCCGCAGCGATGGAAAAGCTGGAAGAACTGCTGGAGGCCCTGGAACAGGGGAATGCGGTCGGCGGGACGTCTGTTCCGGAAAAAGACAGCGGGGTGACAGAGCAGGTGGAAAAGGAGACGGAATCCCAGACGGAAACGGAAGTGGAAACTCAGGTGGAGGAAACAGAAGAGGAGGCTTTGACAGAGGATGAGACTGTGGTAGAGGACGAAACTGTGACAGAAGGCGAGACTTCAACAGAGGGAGAAGCGGAATCTGAAGCTGTGCAGGAGACGGAAGGGGACACTGGGGCAGTAGAGGAGAGTGAATCTGGTACGGAAGGAGAAAAGGAAGATGATGTTGGAGAGGCTGGGGAAACGGAAGAAGGGGAAACCAAAGAACAATCGGAAGAGGAGGAAACAAAAGAATAAGACAGATATGGACGAAGCCTGAAAAGTGAGATAAGATGAAAGAGGATAAATACAGTAAAATCTGCCTCATATTTTGTCTCAAGGTGACTTGTTGATAGATTCCCGTTGAGACAGTGGGGCAGCCTATTAGGGAAGGGATGGGAAAGGATGAGGGTTAAATTAAACTACACAGTTCCTCCGGTCAGGTGTTTTCTGCACCATGCCTTGGCATTAGGAGTCTTTTGGGACGAAAACGACAAGGAAATTATGAAATGGTATTGTGTGAATTACAATTACCTGATGGCGGGGCATACTCTGGAAGATCAGTTTTACAGCTTTATGGTAAATTATAATAACGTTCCATTCCTGCAGAAAAGCAATATGTGCGGTGATGAACTGGAAGGACTTCTTTCTGAATTTTCTTTTCCGCAGATTATAAAATTTCTGATTGATAGAGGTAATCTGGTAGAGGTGATTGCAGACGAATTCTACCTCTCTATGAGTGCCGCGTATCAGAAAGAACACTTTATGCACGAAATTTTGATTTTGGGATATGACGATGATAAAAAGAGTTTCCTGGTCAGGCAGTATATTAATCATGTATTCCAGGAAGAGGAGGTTGGCTGGGAAGAGGTCATTCCCTTTGAAAACGGTGTGTACTATGGGGATGGAGTTGCAATGAAGGTTTATAAAAAGAAGAACAACAACTTTTTCTTCTATCCTGAAATGTTCATGATCCAGATCAAGGACTTTTACGAGAGCGTTAATCCTTATCAACAGGTTGGAGGATTATATGGAAATGATTTTGACACATGGAATAAGGATTTTGGTTTTCAGGCTTATGAGAGAATAGGAGAACTGCTTGAAAGTCAGGAATGGGTTGATTATCGTGTCCTGCGGATGGTGTTTGAGCATTTTGATGGGATGAAGAGAAAACTGGAATTCATCAAGCAGGAGGGATACGAAGGAATTGTGATCGAAGAAGATCTGATTGAATTTTATCGGAGAAGTGCTCAGGACGCACTTTTGTTGGTGAATGTGGGAGTCAAGCAGAATCTGGTAAAAGAGGATTTAAGAGAGAGGACGAAAATACGGGTAGTAGAAAAATTCAGAGAATTGGTTTCGGAAGAAAGAAGCTGGATGGCAGACTTTTTGGAGGCTAATGGGTTTACCGGGTAAAGTGTATAAGTGCTTGATTTTGTCGGCGGTCATTATGACCGCCGATCATTTTACTGAAAGGGCAGGTCTTTGGCATTACGGTAAGCTTGGTACAATTTCAGCAATTCTGAATCCTTGAGATTTTCTTATTCTGTATTTTGAGCTGGGATCTGCAGCAACAGTACCGTGTGGAAAAGCCGTTCCTTCTCATCATAGTACATATTCATACTGCCATGATAGCGGTTGACAATCCGCTGGATACTTTTTGTCCCGAAACCATGTTGGGACGGATTCTTTTTGGTGGAATGCAACTCTCCGGTTTGGGGTGAAAATGGGTTGATTTGACAGGAATTAATCATAGTTATGACCACATAAGGGGTATGTTCTTTTGGGCGGACATTTAACTCGATGAAAGAATCGGGAGTCTTCTCAGCGGCTTCCACAGCGTTGTCTAAAAGATTACAGAATACGGCGGTAATATCCGTATCCGGGAGCCACGTCAGGCTGTTGCTGCGAATATCGGTGTGCAGCAGGATATGCTTTTCCCTGCACTGATACTGGTAACGAGACAGGATCACGTTCAGCATGTGATGGTTGCAGACACGGACGCTGTCAGACAGCTCGGAGGACTGTAAGAGTGAATGGATGTAAGCATCGATTTTTTCATGTTCCCTGGAGGCGTTTAGAATCTCGATGGACTGTAGATGCTTTTTCATGTCATGAATCAGGATTCGCTGGTTTTCATGCTGGGACAATAGCATTTCATAATATGCCGCATTGTCAGCTTCTTTTTGAACCTGCAGCTGCAGAGCGGCATATTGTGCCCCCTTTTTCTGGATATATTGATTGACGGCGAATGCGAAGATGTTGCCGAGCAGAAGGAGCACCGCGCTCACGGAGATCAGGGTATACATGGCGGGGGAGAAGGAAATAGATTCCCCAATATGGAACTGTGTGATCAGGGTAAAGATTGTTGCAGCGGGCAGAAAGAGGAGCGACAAGGTGCGCCAGTCCTTCTGTGGGCCTTCCACCTCCTTTTTCAGGAAAAAGACAAGGAGATAGACGGCAGTTAGAAAGAATCCTTTGCTGAAAAGGGCAAAAAGGAGTGAATAGGGAAATTGATTGTATTGCTGCAAAAATGTGGGTGCAACTATACTGAGCAGACCGCTGAAAAGGAGTTCCGAAGCGGCCATGAGGGCAGAAAGCATGACGGCATGGAAGAACACAGCGTGCCATTTTAACCTGTACAGGGAATACAGTAGGATGAAATTAACGAGAGAATATGCGATAAGGTTCCATTCCCGCAGGTTGATAGAGGAGAGCAAAAAGAGTCCGGCATATGCACCGCTGACCCATGCAACCCGCTTTGCAGTTGCATATTTGGATACAAAAAAGCCGTCTGCATAGGTTAAAAATGCGGCTGCTTCTATAAAATAGGCAATAAAAAAAGAAAAAGAGTTGTTCATAAATTATTCCTGGCTTTCCAAGTACAATAAATAAGCGTTTTTAAATTCTGTATATTTTCTCTTTGTCAGATAAGCGATCAGATGTCCGTTTGCCAGATGGATGGTATCATGGTTAAAATGGCAGACATGCTGGAGGTTGACCACAAAGCTACGGTGAGACTGAACAAAGCAGTTTTTCGGCAGTTTTTCTATCCAATGCTGCATACTATGAATAGAGCCATAGTCCCCGCGTGTGGTGTGGACAATTACGCTCCTGCCTGATGATTCAACCGCGATGATTTCAGCAATGGGAAGCGTCACAACCTCATGGCGAGTTTCTATGGCGACCATTGCAGAGAGGGAATGATAGAGGCTGATAGCATCTTTGAGATTACGAAAAAGACGCTGCTTCTCCAATGGCTTGGAGAGATAGCGGAACACATGAAAACGCATGGCTTCATCCAGATACTCGGAATAGGAGGTTACTACAAAGATGATCGTTTTATCATTGCGCTGTTTTAAAGTGTTTCCAATGTAGATACCGTTCATTCCAGGCATTTCGATGTCCAGAAAGAGGATATCAATTGCCCCGGAATAGGACAGCAAATCCTCTCCGCTTGTAAAGGAAAGGATATCAGGGCAGGATAAGTGCTGCTTTTTAAAAAAGAGAGTGATATAACCGCGTAACTGTTGTATCAATAATTCGTCATCATCACAAATCAGAATCTGCATTGTTCTGCATCCCCCGCATGAGTAAATTCTTTCTCATTATAATATGAGAATGAAAAAATGCAAGCAATATAGACTAAAGTGGCGTAAAAGAAAGAACCAGTAAAACTGGAAGTTATTTTTGCTTGTTCAGGGAAGAATTCTGAGGGTTTCTTTCAACCAGAAGCTCTACGATATCCCGTGCGAGTTTTACATCTTCCGGACTGCATAGGCGCAGTTTGTCCAGAATATTCTGAGGTATATTATAAGGATGCATTTTCCCAAGCAGGAGATAATCTGGGGTTACGTTTAAATGTGTGCAAATGGCAATAAATTTATCTAAACTGGGCTTCTCACATCCGCGTTCGATGGAGGACATGTGGTTAACAGAAATATTGAGGCATTCCGCCAATTCAAGCTGTTTCATCTTTAATTCTTTACGACGGAGTTTAATCCGATTTCCCATTTCTTTATATTCAAAAATCATGATAAATCATCTCCTTTGTAATAGTATTTTAACAATGGAAGGACTGATTAAGAAGAATGTAATACAGTAAAATACTGATATACATTTATTTTAGAGAATGAAAAACAGAAAATTCATGTTATACATTATGTTTTGGACTAAAAACATATGATTTTTACCAAATGGGATGAAAAATGTTTTGATGGTGCACAAATACTTACGGAAAGGGGGAAAATATGCCAAAATAATTTTATAAAGGTGAAGGGATTGGCAATAAAAATGCAGGAGGAGATTGTGATGAAAAAAGAATTATCAAAACTGACATCTGAAAAGGTAGCGAAAGTTTTGAGAGGAGTTTTATGCATGGAGGCAAATTCGACTTCGTGCTATGCGATTTATGAGCCCAAAGCGCCGAAAAAACTGGAAAATTTCAAAAAAAATAGATGATGCAGTATTGTGCCGAGAAAATAGTGGGATGGCTGATAGGCTGTAATGCTATAAAAAATGAAGATAGAGAACTGTATGAATATGCTGTTTACAGTTTGTTTTTGTGGGTAGTTCCATTATTTTTTGCGGTAATAACAGGAGTGTGTTTGGGTAAAGTAGGACAGAGCATTGCTGTTGTAGTTCCTTTTATGATGACTCGAAAATTCAGCGGAGGTGTTCATGCGAAATATCCATGGGTGTGTTTTATCTGTTCATGCACACTGCTTGGGATCTGTACATATCTTTCAGGTTATCTGGTATACGGTTGGAAAATGGCCTTGATAACAGCGGCGGCTGTTGTATTGCTGGGATATTTCAGTCCGATTGAACATGAGAATAAGAAGCTGAATGAGGACGAAAGGAAATTGTATAAAAAGATAACCGTTATGATAACGAGTATCAGCTGGTGTGTAGCAGTGGCGTTGTACCTGCTGGATCAGGGTGTGTTTGCGGTTTGTATATCGCTTGGAATCTTGTTGACGGCAGGATTACAGTGGCCCGTTATTATAAAAAGGTATCTGTACCTGTTCAAAATGCCCAAAACATGATGTTTTATGTCGTTTGGTGTAAGTGGCATTGAGATTTTTGTGGATTTATGAAAATATATGGTCATGAACTTCACCTAAAGTTAAAGAAATAAAGGATTAGCATAAAAATAATGATGGAGTGAAATTTGAGAACTGTGGAAAAAACGAGAGTTTGTTATTTTGCGATAGATACATAACAAATGTGTATTTGAAAAGTTATGTACTATTTTGAGTTTGTGTGGTTAAACTTAATAAAAGGGATTATGTGGGAGGAAATTTATGTATGTAGATAAAGAATATACACAATATTTGAAAATGATAAAAAAATATAATAGTTATGGCAATAATGCTGATTCTGATTTTGATTATAAATATTATAGATATTTTGATAATACAAAAATACGGATGTTGACACCTGAGCTGGAAAAAGCACTTTTTGAAAATGAATTATTACATATTGAAGCTATACTTGAGTGGTTGTTAAAAAATATTACGCACTATGGTTATAATGATATAGAGATATCTTATAATGTATTGGATATTTTTAAAAGTCATTTAGAAAATGGGATTGGTGCCAGTTGTATGATGTTAGCCTTTTGTTTAAGAGATCTTTTGGAGGCATACGGTTATGATGCAAGGGTGGTACAAGGTTGTCCTTTTGATCCGGAAATACTTGATTCGCATTGGTTAGTTCTCTGGTACAGTGTTAGTTCGAAAAAATGGGTAATGCTTGATCCCTCATGGGGGGCGTATTGCAAGAAAGATGGAATACTTTTATCTATACAAGAAATAAGAGATATGCTCGCAAAGGGAATGAAATTTGATATGCATATACAAGCGGAAGTTACTAAGTCGTTTTATCATTTTTTACTTTGCCGTTATTTGTTTCATTTTAATTCGTTTTGCTATAACGGATTCAACATGTTTGAGCGAAAAGAACAGTATAGAATAAATTTGTCTCCAATAGGCTTTGAAGCCAAAAAATATTTTGAACGGAGGTATGAACTAGAAAAAGACAAAATGAAGGAATGGATGAGACAATATGTTTCTAAGTACAATCAGAATACAATTTATACGAATGATGGAACTGGATTTTGGCAGAGTACTGGAGAGGGTAATTAGGGATGAATAAAAAAGAAATAGAATTTTATAAGGAAAATGGCTTTTTTTATAATCCACAATTGTTGCAAATTGAGATAACAAATAGG
>CAUWLJ010000068.1:0-20115 GCA_963559585.1 uncultured Eisenbergiella sp.
AATGGAGCCAAAAAAGGCTCCATTTTGTATCTGCAAGTGGCAAACTCGGGTCATAACATATTTTGAGGGAGATTTCATGGTGAGTTTTGCGAATGGGCGCGGGCTGAACCGTTACGTCTGCCAGCCGCAGCAGTCTCAAACGCCTGCCAGAGAACAGCAATGGCCTGCCAGAGAACAGTAACGGTTACGAAGTGTTACAGTTGAAGTATACCCCTGTTTATGGTAAGATACCCCTGACAAGCCGCAATATGGCGGAAACAGGAAAGAAGCGGTATATGGGAAGAGTAAAATACGCCGCCAGGAATATTTTCTTCGGCTACCTTGGCAACGCCGTCACGGGTATTCTTGGTATTGCTTTACAGAAAATATTCATTATCAGGCTGGGAACCACCCTGCTTGGTGTAAACAGCACCTATACCAGCATTCTGTCGGTGCTGTCCCTTGCGGAGCTGGGGCTGGGCACAGCCATCAACTTCAGCCTGTACGCCCCGGTGGCGCGGGGGGACAAGGAAACCATAAAAGCGTATATGCAGTTCTACAAACGGGCCTACCGGGCGATTGCCCTGGTGGTGGCCGCTGTGGGACTGCTTTTGGTACCCTTTTTAAAATACATCATCAAGGATCCGGTGGGAATAGAGAGCGAGGGACAGCTGATCGGCTTCTATCTGATCTTCCTGTTCAATACCGTAATCTCCTACTTTGTGGCCTACAAATACAGCCTGCCCAACGCGGAGCAGAAGAACTATATTCAGGCCAATGTACTGACGATCACCAAGACCGCCACGGTGCTGATCCAGCTCCTGATCCTGCTGGCAGTCCCCAATTTTTACCTCTACCTGCTGTCCGCATCGGTGGTGGAGCTTCTGCAGAAAATAGCTGCAAACAGCTACCTGAACAGAAAATATCCCTATCTGAAGGAAAAGGACGCCAGAAAGCTGACCGGTGAGGAGCTGGCCGATATTAAAAAGAAAACAGGGGCGCTGGTCTGCCATAAGGTGGGCGACGCGGCAAGGCTGCAGACGGATTCCATCATCATTTCCGGTTTTATCAATGTCACCATGTCCGGCTTCGTGGACAACTATAACAAGGTGATCAACCTGGCAGCTAATTTTGTGAACGTGATCTTCAACTCCGTGATCTCAGGCTTCGGAAACCTGATCGCAACGGAATCCAAGGACAGGCAGTACGAAATGTTTCTGGTATACCGCTTTTTTGCCTCCTGGATCTATGGGTTTTCCGCGGTGGGCTTCTACATCCTGCTCACTCCGCTGATCACATTCTTATTTGGAGAGCGGTTCGCCCTGCCCGGCGCGGTGATTGGCGCGATCCTGATCGACTATTATTTCAAGGGAGAGCGGGTGGTGCTCTCCAATTACAAAACCGCAGCAGGCGTTTTTGAACAGGATAAGTTCCTCCCCCTGGTACAGGGCGCGGTGAACCTGGTGGTATCGGTGGCGCTGGTGAGAAGGATCGGGCTGGTGGGCGTCTATATCGGAACCATCGTCTCCGGCCTGATTGCCAATGTAATCCGCCCCGTCATCATCTACCGGGTATGCTTCGGACGCCGTGCGGATTCCTATTTTTATGACGCTTTCCGCTACATTGGAACCTCCCTCCTGGCCCTGGCCCTCTGTATGCTGGCGGGAAGGGCGGTTCTGGAAAGCGTCACGCTGTTTCGTATGATAATGATGGCGGTTGTGGTTACACTGGTATATAACGGGCTGTTCCTTCTTTTCTTCGGGAGGAGCGGGGAATTCCGGTATCTGTACGGGATTTTAAAGAAGAAATTCAGATAAGGGCTGAACCGGGGCGGGACTGGCAGGATGCCCCGCCGCTTACGCTCCGGAATGAGGAATGACATGGCAGAAGAATTGGAATATTACAATATACTTGGCACCAGAATCAACGTGACCGATATGGGAAAAACGGTGCAATATCTGGACGAGCATCTGGAAGAGCTGCGCGGCCGCTACGTGTGCGTCTCTAACGTACACACCACGGTGACCGCATACAGGGATAAGGAGTACGGAAAGGTGCAGAACGGCGCGGCGCTGAACCTGCCGGATGGAAAGCCTCTGTCCATCGTGCAGCAAAAAGCCGGCTGCAGCGGGGCCAGACGGGTACCCGGCCCGGATCTGATGCCGGAGATCTTTGCTCTGTCCGAAAGAAAAGGCTACCGCCACTACTTTTACGGAAGCAGGCAGGAAACTCTGGATATGCTGAAAAAGAAGCTGACGGAGAAATACCCATCCCTTCAGATTGCAGGTATGTACTCCCCGCCCTTCCGTCCCCTGACGGAGGCGGAGGATCAGGCAGCGGTGGATGCCATCAATGCGGCAAAGCCGGATTTCATATGGGTAGGCCTGGGCGCTCCCAAGCAGGAAAGATGGATGGCGGAGCATGATGGAAGGGTCTGCGGCGTGATGCTTGGAGTAGGCGCCGGCTTCGACTTCCACGCAGGGACGATCAAGCGGGCGCCCAAGTGGATGCAGGAGGTCTGCATGGAGTGGCTGTACCGTATCGGACAGGATCCTAAGAGGCTGTTGTGGAGGTATCTGGATACTAATTTTTCTTTTCTTTATTATCTGATTAAGGAAAGGATTGCAGGGGACAGGGGAATGAAGGGACAGGGGTGTGAAAGCGGCAGATGCAGAGCAGAGGCTGCCAGCCCGGCAGGAGATGGACAGAGTAAAACAGCAGTTTTTCGTAATAAGAAGGGCAAACCGTTGAAGATTGCCATGATCGGTCATAAGCGCATCCCTTCCCGCGAAGGCGGCGTGGAGATTGTGGTGGACGAGCTGGCTACCAGGATGGTGAGGCTGGGGTATCGGGTGGAGGCTTATAATCGGTATGGGAGGCATACGGCCGGGAAGAAGTTTGATCAGAGGAGAGGAAAGTATTACAACGGAATCCGCCTGATTACAATTCCAACTCCCAAAAGCAGTGCGTTGAATGCTATTGTGTATTCGTTCCTGGCAGCTATCCGCGCTCTGTTTGGCGGATATGACGTCATTCATTTCCACGCAGAGGGACCATGCACAATGCTCTGGATACCAAAGCTTTTTGGGATACGGACGATTGCAACCATTCACGGACTGGACTGGCAAAGAGCCAAGTGGGGAAACTTTGCGTCGAGAGTGCTGAAATTTGGTGAAAAGACAGCAGCTAAATATGCTGACGAGGTGATCGTTCTGTCAAAGAATATGCAGGATTACTTTGAAGAGGTTTACGGGAGGAGGACTCTTTTTGTCCCAAATGGGATCAACAGACCCCAAAGAAAAGAGGCGGATCTAATCTGCAGGCAGTATGGGCTGAAGAAAGAGGGATATATCCTATTCCTGGCCAGGATCGTACCGGAAAAGGGCCTTCACTATTTGATAGAAGCTTTTGGAAATCTGGAAACGGATAAGAAGCTGGTAATTGCCGGTGGAAGCAGCCATAGCCACGAATATGTGGACGAGATCAAAGGGATGGCAGAAAAGGATTCAAGAATTATCATGACTGATTTTGTTCATGGACAATGCTTGGAGGAGTTGTATTCCAATGCGTATGTGTTCGTGCTCCCCAGTGATGTGGAGGGTATGGCGCTGAGCCTGCTGGAGGCCATGAGCTACGGAAACTGCTGTGTGGTAAGCGATATTGAGGAGAATCTGGAAGTGGTGGAAAACCATGCAGTATCCTTCAGAAAGGGGGACGTGAAGGATCTGGAACGGGTGCTTCAGGATCTGCTGGAGCATCCGGAAAAGGTGGAGGAGTACAGGAAAACGGCACAAGATTTCATCTGTGAGAAGTATGACTGGGACAGGGTTACAGAAGAAACGGTCAGACAGTATGGAAAGAATGGGCGGCATCAGAAAGCATAGAAAGGCAGAAGGGCAGAAATGAAGATTTTGATGGTGAATAAATTCCTATATCCAAACGGCGGGTCTGAAACGTATATTTTTGAGGTTGGGAAACAGTTACAAAGAAATGGCCATCAGGTGCAGTATTTCGGCATGGAGCATAAGGGGCGTATTGTGGGAAACCGTGTGGAAAGTTATACGTCCGATATGGATTTTCACACGGGGAAACTGACAAAAATCCTGTATCCGTTTAAAATCATCTATTCAGCTGAGGCGAGAAAAAAGATCCGCAGGGTGTTGGATGATTTTCAGCCGGATGTGGTGCATTTGAACAATTTTAACTTTCAGTTGACACCCTCAATCCTCTATGAAATCAGAAAGTATGATAAACAGAATCAAAAGCGTACCAGAATTATTTACACGGCACACGACAGCCAGCTGGTCTGCCCCAATCATTTGATGAGAATACCCTCAACGGGAGAGAACTGCGACAGATGCTTGACAAAGGGACTGGGACAATGTATCAGGCATAAGTGCATTCATGATTCCAGAGTAAAGAGTATTCTGGGAAGCATGGAGGGATGGCTGTACAGGGGGATGAAAGCTTACAGGATGATCGACCGGATCATTTGTCCGTCTGAGTTTATGAAAAGTAAGCTGGACAGTGATCCGATCCTGAGAGAGAAAACGGTTACTATGCATAATTTTATCATTCCCCCCAAGAGGATACAGACGGATAAGAAGGAATATGTGCTTTATTTCGGAAGGTATTCAGAGGAGAAGGGAATCCGATTATTGTTGAATGCCTGTAAAGCCCTGCCTGAGGTGGCGTTTGTTTTTGCTGGGAGCGGCCCTTTGGAGGATGAGGTGAACCGGGTGGAGAATGTAGAGAATGTGGGTTTTCAAAAAGGGGAGGAACTGAGCGGACTGATTTCCGGAGCCTTGTTCAGCGTCTGCCCTTCTGTATGCTATGAAAACAGTCCTTTTTCAGTTATTGAGTCTATCATGTACAAAACTCCTGTGATCGGAGCTGACATTGGAGGGATTCCGGAACTGATCCGGGAAGGAAAAACAGGCGGGCTGTTTTCTGCCGGGGATGTGGATGAGCTGACAGAACGGATCTGGGATCTATGGAATGACAGGAAAAGAGTGGAAGAATATACACAAAACTGCAACGAGAAAAATTTTGACACAATAGAAGAATATTGTGAAAAACTGGAACAAATATATGAAGACAGCGAGAATTAGGTGTTATTTGAATGATGTCGTTTCTGAAATGAAACGTATGTAAGCATAGGCATCCAGGCAGAGGAGAAGTATGGAAGACTATATCCCCAAAATCATACATTACGGCTGGTTCGGCAGAAAAGAAAAGTCAAAATTTATATGTAGATGTATAGCTACATGGAAAAAATATCTGCCTGATTATGAAATTATAGAATGGAATGAAGATAATTTTGATCTGGAAAACCATCCGTTTGCCAGAGAGGCTTATGAAGCCGGAAAATATGCGTTTGTAAGCGATTATGTGAGAGTTTACACCATATACCATTATGGAGGCATTTATTTCGATACGGATATTGAAGTGCGGGAAGATTTTTCCGATAAGCTGCGGGGAGCCAGATTTGTGATTGCCTTTGAACTTCCGCAGACGTTGATGACAGGTTTTTTTGCGGCGGAGAAGGGCAATAAAGCTGTGAAGGAGATTCTGGATTATTATCAGGGACTTCATTTTTATAATGAAAAAGGAGAAATGAGACTGACCCCGAATCCTCTTATTTTTGCAAGGGAGACGGCTAAGTTTGGACTGGAGTTTAATGGGAAGTATCAGGAAATAGGGGATGGAATGAGGATTTTCCCCAATGAGATCTTTGGGGGATACAACGTCTATGATATGGTGTATACGATTACAGAAAATACAGTTCTGGTTCATCATTACACTGCTTCATGGCGAACTATACGGGAGGAGATTCCCGTAAAAACCAAGAAACTGCTGCTGAAGCTGTTTGGAGTGGAATTTTTCAGATTTATGAGACGGGTCAAGCATAAGCTTCTGCGGATAAAGGGGTAATAAAATGAAGGTACTGATCGTAAGGACTTTTCCGGATATTTTGAATATAAGCGCTTACAATGTACAGGAAATCGGCCTGGCTAAGGCTCTGGTGCGAAAGGGAGTGGAGTGCGGAGTTGTTTTTTATAATGGAAAGGAACGAAGCCGGACAGAGCAGTTTTCCTTTGAAAAAGAAGGAGTCAGTTACAGCTTCCCCATATATTGGCTGCGGGGCTTTGGTTTTTATAAAAATGGCTTTATGCCGGAGGTGTACAGGCTCAGAAAAGAATACGATGTGATACAAGTTCATGAATATGATCAAATATTCAGTTGGATGATGTATACAAGAATGAAAAAGCCCACGGTGATTTATCACGGCCCCTATTATCACGAATATGCCAGAGGATATAATCTCAAATGCCGCGTTTTCGATGCCTGTTTTCTACGCTGGAGAAAACACGATGATGTGGTGGCAATGACGAAAAGTGAGCTTGCATCCGATTTTCTGAGAGAAAAAGGTTTTGTGCATGTACACACGGTGGGCGTGGGGGTGGATGAAGATAAGTTCAAGATAGGGATAGAGGAGGAAGTGGTCTGCCCCATAGAGACGGACACAGAGAAATTTCGTCTGCTTTACGTGGGGAAAATAGAGGAGCGCAGGAATGTTTATTTTCTGATAGATATGTTTGAGAAGCTGCACCGCTGTGATGACCGGGTACAACTGATCATCGTGGGAGATGGGGAGAAGGAATATGCAGATCGATTCAGAGAGCGGATCTGCGGCCTGGTAGAGAAGGAGGCCGTTCTCTACTGCCAGAAAGCGACGCAGAAGGAACTGGCATTGATTTATCAGAGGTCGAACTTATTCGTTTTCACCAGTAATTATGAGATTTTTGGCATGGTTCTGCTGGAAGCACTCTATTTTGGCCTGCCGGTGATCAGCACACCGAATGGAGGTGCGAGTGTGCTGATCAGAGACGATTATGACGGCTATGTGATGCCGGAATTTCAGGCGGAGTGTTGGATCCGGCGTATTCAGAGTCTGTTGTCGGATCCGAAAAAGTATGAGAAAATGCGGGAAAATGCCCATAAGCTGGTGGAGGAGCATTTTCTGTGGGACAGGCTGGCAGATCGATTTATAGAAGGATACGAGGAAGCGGTCATGCGGTATCAGGAGAAAAAGAAATGAACAGAAAAGTTTTAATGCAGAGACTGATGGGATGGAGAACACTGGCAGCAGATCTTATTTACGCCCATGATCTGCACAGGGGTGAAATAGATGCAGATGTAGAACGGTATCTGGAGGAGATCCCCTATCAGGAACCTGGGAAGAAGGCATTGAATTACTGCCTGCTTTACTTTAAATCTTTTCGGAATATTTTTTATTACAGGATCAGGGAGAGAAAAATGGGAAAGGTGATCTGCCGTATTTTTCTACCGCCCCTTTCTGCTGTGGAGCTGATCGGCGGCAGGATTGAGGGCGGTCTCAGGGTGGATCATGGATATTGTGTGATCCGGCCTCATGCAGCGGGACGGAATCTGACGGTCCGTAATGGAGTGACGATTGGAAAGGGGCGGCCCTCATCGGAGGATGCCAGCCTGATTCAGCCGGTTTTTGGCGATAATGTGGATATTTATGCAAACGCAGTTATTTTTGGAGGAATCCATATCGGAAACAATGTGAAAATAGGAGCCGGGGCGGTGGTAAACAAGGACGTACCGGATGACTGTACTGTGGTGGGAAATCCCATGCGTATCATAAAACATTGAGATGGGACGGCCGGAACCAGAACGCTTCGGCATGGAGGTAGAGATGAGAGTAGTGCATATGGATTCCGGTCTTGGAAATCAGATGCTGGACTATGCAGAATATATGGCGATATGCTGGCAAAATCCGGATGAAGACTGCTATCTGGAAAATTTGATCTATGAGCTGCCGCAGAAGGAGGGAATGTTTTCCATATGGAATGGCTATGAACTGGAACGTATTTTTGGTATCAACCCGCCTAATGTGAAAAGCCTGTTTGATGACGCAGCATGGAAACGTATTCTTGAAAAGGTGGAGCAGAGTGAATTCTGGAAGGAAAACTGGAACTATGCTCCTTATATTACGCAGGCGCTCAATGAAGAAGGACTGCATCTGACCAATCTGCGAAAGAGACCCAATATATCGGGGGAAGAACCTGTCAGTATAAAGAAAAGGCTCAGGCTTCATCTGACCCGTTTTTTTAATACCAGAATGGGGTACCATATCAAAAGGCATATGCGCAGGCTTCTAGCGCCAAAACTGATTGCACAGGCCAATGGGGCCTATGACGTTTACAGAACGTATCCGTCAGATGTTTATATAGGCCATTCCTTTGCCTTCAAATATAAAGGATTTGGTATTGAAAGGATGGATGAGCAGATTCGGGAAGCCTTTCGCTTTCCAGAGATAACGGATGATAAAAACCGGAAGATGCTGCAGATGATCCAAAGCTGTAATTCGGTTTCCATCCACGCAAGAAGGAGCGATCTGCTGTTTCTGAACGGGTATTGCTACAAGTTCGGCTTTTTCAAACGATCGGTAAAATATATGAAAAAGCATGTGAAGGATCCGGTTTTTGTTTTCTTTACGGATGAAAACAGTGTGGGCTGGTGTGAGGAAAACGAAAAGGTGTTTGGGCTGGATTTTAAGAAGGACAAAGTCTGTTTTGTGGATTGGAATAAGGGAGAAAACAGTTTCCGGGATATGCAGCTTATGGCAGAGTGTAAGCACAATATTTTTACAGAGAGCACATTTGGATTCTGGGGGGCCTATCTGAACAGAAATCCGGAAAAAATAACCTGTGCACCTGACCCGCTGATCCTGGCTACACATTCTTTTTGAGCCTGAATATCCGGTAAAAAGATTGTCAATCTATGGGTGCAGGTGTTATACTTAAAGACACTGAGGCTGCAGGAAAGAAAGGACAGAATATATGGCAAAAAGAACGCTGTATGGGACAGTGATCGTAACTTATCGCTGTAATGCCCATTGTAATATGTGTGACTGCTTCCGCGATCCCACCAGGCCGGAAGAAGAAATTACTCTTGACGTGATAAAGAAGCTGCCGGAAATGGCATTTACCAATATAACAGGCGGAGAGCCGTTTATCAGAAAGGATATCCCTGAAATTGTCAGAGAATTATATAAAAAGTCTGATAGAATTGTGATTTCCACAAACGGTTATTTTACCGACAGGATCATCGCTCTGTGTGAGGAATTCCCCAAGGTAGGGATCCGGATCAGCATTGAGGGCCTGCAGAAGACCAATGATGCCATCAGAGGGATTCCGGACGGATTCAACAGGGGGTATGGAACCTTAAAGAAGCTGGTGGAAATGGGACATCCTGATGTGGGATTCGGAATGACTGTACAGGATATGAACTGTGAGGATCTGGTTCCTCTGTATGATATTGCCAGCGAGCTTGGGATGGAGTTTGCTACTGCGACACTGCATAACTCCTTTTATTTCAGAAAGACCGATAATAAGATAGATGATAAACTGAAAGTAGCGCAGAATTTTGAGAAGCTGATTAATGAGCTTCTCAAAAGCAATTCGCCTAAGAAGTGGTTCCGTGCCTATTTTAATCACGGGCTGATCAATTACATTTACGGAAACAAGCGCCTGCTCCCCTGTGATATGTCCAGAAACGCTTTCTTCATTGACCCGTTTTGTGATGTGATCCCCTGCAACGGGATGGAGAAAAAGGCCGTTATGGGCAATCTGAAGGAGCAGAGCTGGGAAGAATTATGGAATTCTGATCAGGCAAAGCAGGTGCGCGTGTGCACCCGCAAATGTGACCGGAACTGCTGGATGATCGGAAGTGCATCTCCGGCTATGCACAGATATATCTGGGTGCCTGGCTGGTGGGTGGTAAAGCATAAGTTCCTGAAGGGAGGAAAGTACAGTCTGAAGGAGAATCGGTTTATTGACTTCAAGCAGGACGGCGAGGGATAAGGAAAGCGACGGTGAAAATGGCACTGGTGATGAATGAGCAGACGAAGTGGAGGCTGTACGAGGCCAGGTGGAAGGTGCGGGAGCAATATTTTGACCGTATCCTCCGCCGACATATCTTTGAGAAATATCTCGGTTTTGAACCTAAGATATATCTGTATGGAGGGAAAAGACTCCATAGGCCGGAAGCTTCCAATCGCATACTGGCAGAAGGAATTCTTTCTGATGAACCGTTTATGGCTTCTCGCTTTGGCAATACAGAGATTCATGTTATGGCTGGCGTAATGCGGAGGAAACTGCTTGGCAAAGATCAATCCTCACAGGAAGAACTGGATAAGTGGTTCGGCCGGTTATGTAATGGCGCCGGGTTCTTTCCTGTAGACAAACAGCTTCTGGAATATTATACTCAGGTGATGCTGCAGGCCTGTCAACAGGTTGATCTTTTAGGAATGTGGCACAGGCCGATGGAAGACTATCTGCTCAGATCTTATATGAAGGAAACCCAGATAACGTATCTGCGATGGCTGGAACCCTGGTATGCCGAGACGCCATGGACAGCTGCTTTAAAGGGAAAGAAGGTTCTGGTGATCCATCCCTTTGAGAAATCGATCAGGAAGCAGTATGCCAGGAGGGAAAAGCTGTTCCCCGGGACGGACATACTTCCTGAATTTGATCTGGAAGTCCTGAAGGCAGTGCAGACCAGTGCCGGAAGTGAGGACAACAGATTTAAGGACTGGTTTGAAGCGCTGGACTATATGTATCAGGAAGCAGTGAAAAGGGATTTTGATGTGGCGATCATCGGGTGCGGTGCCTACGGGATGCCTTTGGCGGCCATGTTGAAACAGGCTGGCAAGAAGGTGATTCATCTGGGAGGGGTGACTCAGATCCTGTTTGGGATTAAAGGACGCCGATGGGTGGAAAGCTCTATTGACAGAAAGATCCCAATGAATGCAGACTGGATCTATCCTGATAAAGAGGAAACGCCGCAGGGAGCCGACAGCGTAGAAGCTGGCTGCTATTGGGGAAGCGAGGAGAGACAAACTGACGATGGGAATGAAAGAACTGATAAAAAGGATTCCGGGACTGGATGAATTGTATATCAGAATCAAATGGCGGGAAAAGAGAAGAAAGCTGGGGAATGAAAATCCGGACAAGATTTTTTATGTAATACGCAGGGCCACTTGTAAAGTTGGCCTTTTTTCCTATGTGATGACGAATATGGGGCTTGTAAAGTATGCGTTGGAACGAGGATATATTCCTGTTATTGATATGCAGGAAAATGGGAATACCTATTTGGAGGCGGATGAGGTAGGAAAAAAGAATGCCTGGGAATTCTACTTTGAACAGCCCTGCGGATATGGTCTTACGGATATCGCAGAAAGCAGAAATGTGATTTACAGCAGCGGGCTGATCACAGAGGGTACCGTTTATCCTGTGAGGGAAACCATATTTGCCGAGGATACAGGAAAGGAATGGAGGGAATTGTTCCACTGTTACCTGCGGCCGAATAGGGAGATCAGGCAGGAGGCGGACCTGTTGTTTGACAGTTTGTTTGAGGGGAAGAAAGTTCTGGGAGTATTGTGCAGAGGGACAGATTATCTGAACAACCATCCCAAAAACCATCCGGTTCAGCCAGAACCGCAGGCTGTGATAGAAAAAGCCGGACAGGTTATGAAAGAGTTTGAATGTGATTATCTGTATCTGGCAACGGAGGATGAGGACATCTATGCACAGTTCAGAAAAACGTTTGGTGACAGACTTAAGGTGACAGAAGCCAGAAGGTATCAGGATACGGGAACTGCCAATATCAATGAAGTATCCTGTCAAAGGGAAGGTGGCAGATATTTAAAGGGAAAGGAATACTTAATTAATATGATCCTTTTGTCAAAGTGCAGCTGCCTGGTGGCAGGTGCAGTTGGCGGGACATACGGGGCATATTTGATGAGCGAAGGATATGAGTATGAATTTGTATATGATTTAGGAGTGTACTAAGAAGATAGAAGAAGCTGACGGGACGGAAAGAGATAAGGAGACAGGTTCAGATGCGTAATATGCTGAAAGAATTTAGATATATATTTGACAGAAAACAGAAGATTGGTCTGGTATTTCTTCTTATTGGGATTGTGATTGGAACATTTTTGGAGCTGGCAGGAGTCACTGTGATTATGCCTTTTATAGATGTTGTTATGAATCCTGCCTCTATTCACAGGAAGTGGTATCTGAAGCTTGCCTTTGATATGGGAAATTTCCAGTCTGATACAGCCTTTATTATTTTTGTGGCGGCTATACTGATGATTATTTATATACTTAAAAATGTATATCTTTGTTTTATGTACAATATGCAGTATAAGTTCACCTATGAAAATCAGAGGAAGGTTGCAACGAGGATGCTGCAGGTATACTTAAAGCAGCCTTATTCTTTTCACAGAGTGCATTCCAGTTCAGAGTTGATGAGGAATATTGGGAGCGATACTGAGAGAATGTTTCAGGGTGTGCTGTCCATTCTTCAGTTGATAACAGAGATTTGTGTCTGTATGGTACTGGGAATTTATCTGTTTGTGATTGATAAGACCATTACAGTTGGAGTGGGAATTGTACTGGCTCTTTTCTTTGTTGTGTTTGCTAAGGGATTCAAAAACTACCTGACTTATATTGGAGAGGAAAATCGGAAGTATGCGGCCCGTTTAACAAAATGGCTCCAACAGTCCTTTGGTGGAATTAAGGAAACCAAGATATTGGAGCGCGAAGAATATTTTTTACAGAAGTATGATAATAATTATAAGAAAAGTGCAGAATATGACAGAGAATATCGCTTTCTTCAGGTTCTTCCCAGGCCAATTATGGAGATGGTGTGTATATGTGCTTTGATGATCGTTATTATTTTTAAGCTTGCCAACGGCACAAGCAGCGCGTACTTTATTTCAACATTGTCTGTTTTTGCTATTGCAGCATTTCGTTTGCTGCCATCTGTAAATAGAATGGCAAATTATTTAAGTGTACTTATGTTTACGAAACCGTCCATTCATTCGGTATATCATGATTTGAAAGAGATAGAAGAACTGGAGCAGAAGAAGGCTGAGGAAAAATCCGATAAAACTTTAAAAATCAGAGAGTTCGTTTGCATAAAAGACCTTTCCTTCCGCTATCCGGATGCAGACAGTGACGTTCTGACAGGTATCAATTTTGAGATAAAGAAAAATCAGTCAATCGCTTTAATCGGGCCGTCCGGTGCAGGAAAAACTACGTTGGCCGACGTTATTCTGGGTGTTTTGGAACCCACACAAGGGGCAATTTATGTAGATGATATTGATATAAAGACGAATATGAGCGGATGGCACAGAAATATAGGATATATTCCACAGTCCATTTATCTTATGGACTCTTCTATAAAGGAGAACATAGCTTTTGGAATTCCTCTGAAGGATATTAATGAGGAACTTTTGGAGAAAGCCATAGAGCGGGCGCAGCTGAAAGATTTTATTGCAGGATTGAAGGATGGCGTGGAGACGGTGATTGGTGAGAGTGGTGTACGGCTTTCCGGCGGACAACGCCAGAGAATCGGCATAGCCAGGGCTCTATATTCGGATCCTGAAGTTCTGGTATTGGATGAGGCAACCTCAGCACTTGACAATGAAACAGAAAAGGCGGTCATGGATGCCATTGATTCCCTTGCAGGAAGAAAAACAATGATCATTATAGCCCATAGACTGACAACGATCAAAAACTGTGATATTGTATATGAGGTAAAAGACTGCAAGATAAAAGAAGTGAAATTGGAGTTTTAGGAATGGATGAAAAGATCAGCATCATAGTAGCAGTCTATAATATAGAGAATTATATTGGGAGATGTATTCAATCGCTGTTGAAGCAGTCGTACACGAATATAGAGGTTCTCTTAATCGATGATGGCTCTGATGACAGCTCGGGAGAAATATGTCGTGAATACGCTGAAAAGGATGAGAGAATAAAATACTTTTATAAAGAGAATGGTGGGCTTTCGGATGCAAGAAATTATGGAATTGCGAAGGCGTCCGGAAGTTGGATTACGTTTGTAGACGGCGACGATTTTGTGTATGGTGATATGTATCAGGTTCTTGCAGGAGGAGTATTTGAAAGCGGTCTGAAAATCGGAATGTGTTCTTTTCAAACATTTTACCATGAGGCTGAGCTGGACTTAAAAAAGGCCGAAGCGGGAACTGATAGGATACTGAAAAGGCAGGAAGTATTGGAGCTGCTCCTGTCTCCCGACCGTACAGATGCCATTATTTCTTGCTGCAAATTATTTCATAAAGAATTGTTTCAGGGGTTTCAGTTTCCTACAGGAAGATACAGGGAGGATGAATTCAGTACTTACAAATTCTGGTTTAAGGTAGAGCAGGTGTACTATACGGAACGGAAGATGTATTTTTATTATCAGAGGGAGGGAAGTATTCTTCATCAGAGAAATGTAAAAAAAGAAACGGATTACTGGGATGCACTTTTAGAACGTCATTTGTTTTTTGAAAAGAAGGAACTGTCAGGTGATTTTTTGTGCAGAGATGCTGAGTTCTGTGCGATGCAGTTGTACAATGCTTTATTTTTGGAGAACTGCAGCAAAGAAATAAAAGATGAATATATAAGACTTTATAAACAGCAATACGATACGTGTGGAATGAGAACATTTGGGCGTTATTTTGCGGCTAGATACTTTACACCCTTATTTTTAATGGTGTGGAAAATAAGAAAGCGAACGAAAAGTCTTATATAGTGGAGGAAAATAGAATGGCAGTGATGGTAAGCGTATATTGTCTGGCATATAATCATGGAAAATATATCAAAGATGCTTTGGAGGGATTTGTGAATCAGATTACGGACTTTGAGTATGAAGTTTTTGTCCATGATGACGCTTCTACAGACAATACTGCAGAAGTGATATTGGAGTATGCCAGAAAATATCCTGATATCATCAAACCAATTATTCAGACAGAAAATAAGTATTCCCAGGGAATCAGCATTTTTTATAATTATATTTTTCCACGGATGTCGGGAAAATATATTGCGGCATGTGAAGGTGATGATTACTGGTGCGAACGTGATAAGTTACAGAAGCAGATAGACTTTCTTGAAAGAAATGAGGATTATGTGGCCTGTGCACATGATTCGATTATTTTAGATCATAGAAAAGATGACAAGATTTTGTTTTCCAGCAGAAAGAAAAGCGGTCAGGTAAGTATGCGTGAGATCATAGACTGGAAATGTATCTTTCAGTCGGCGTCATTGGTATACAGACGTAGAATGCGAGAGATACCGCAGTTGAGAAGCATTAATGGGATGGGAGACTACTCCTTTGCATTGCAGTTGGGGGAGTGTGGTAAGATTTATTATATGAAAGAGCCAATGTCGGTCTACAGAGTGAATGTGGAAGGCTCCTGGTCGATGCGAAATTCCGACAGGAACAGAAAT
Source organism: uncultured Eisenbergiella sp. (assembly GCA_963559585.1). Lineage (GTDB taxonomy): Bacteria > Bacillota > Clostridia > Lachnospirales > Lachnospiraceae > Eisenbergiella. Next base: position 15,315 of record CAUWLJ010000068.1, read on the forward strand.
GCCTATACGATGATTGAAATTTTAGAAGAATTTGATAACTTATCTGCGGGAAAATATCGCAGGCTGATCCAGAGAAAAGAAGATGAGTTAAATATAGGGATATACTATAGAGAGAATGATCTGGAACAGTTAAAAAAGATGGGCAGCGTCAGAATTGCACATTCAGGAAATATAAAACTGGCAGTCAGCATTTTTATGCAGAGTCATTGCAGATGGCTTTTTTTGAAACTGCGGAAAATAATACGAAAAGTCTGAGGATGGTAAAGAGATGATTAGTACGGAAGGAGAAGGAGCAATGGAAAAAGAGAAGATTGTTGTCATAGCAGGTACTGTATGGCAGATTCCTTTGATAAAAAGATTAAAAGAAAAGGGATATTTTGTTGTAGACTTTAATTTGTATCCTGATTCCCCGGCTTTCCAGTATGCAGATGATTTTCGTATTGTAGATATACTGGATTATGAGGCCTGCTCACGATATGCTGAAGAAATTGCTCCCAAAGCGGTTTTGTCGGATGAATGTGATATTGCAACACCTTCTGTTACACATGTGTCAGAACGATTGGGGTTAAAATCCATCGGTTCAGATATGGCGGAGCTTTATACCAATAAGGCTTTGATGCGTAAATTTGGAGAAAAAAACGGATTTGCTACGCCACGTTACTTTGAATGCGGCACTGCTGAGCAGGCAGTACAGGCATTTCATATGCTGCATACAAAAATGATTATGAAACCGATCGACAGCAACAGCAGCAGAGGAGTGTATACGATTTATGATGAAAAAGATATAAGGAGGAACTTTCAAAATTCAATGATGTATTCCAAAGGAGAGAAGAAGATTCTCCTGGAGGAATACATTGATGGAACGGAGTTTACAGTGGATGGAATAAAGACCGATTTGGGACATGTTTCCCTGGCAGTATCTGAAAAAAAACATTATTCCTTTAATGAAAATATTGCCTGTTCCCTTTATTTTTCGTATACAAATGATCGGTTTGATTATGAAAAACTAAGGGATATAAATGATCGATTTGTTAATCTATCTGGACTTCCTTATGGTCTTACACATGCTGAGTATAAATATAAGGATGGCCAGTTTTACTTGATTGAGATAGGGGCGAGAGGAGGAGGAAACCTCATATCAGCCGAGATTGTTCCGCTGATCTCAGGAGTGGATAATTATGGTTATTTAATAGATAAGACGGTTGGAGAAAAGTGTGACGAGAAGATTTATATAGATGAGAAAATGAAATCCAGGTGTGCGGTGTTAAAGTTTTTTGATTCGCCTGATCAAAGCGGGATTCTCAGGAAAATTATTGGAGAGGATTTTCTGAAAGAGAATGAAAAAGTAATATCGTACAATATTAATTGTCAAGTTGGCGATAAGATAGTGCCGGCGGAGGATGACAGCAAAAGGATAGGCTATTATATCGCGTATGGCGAGAGCCGGGAAGAACTGGACCAGCTGATGCAGCAGATAGAAGATACATTTGAATTAATCGTGGAGGCATAAAGAATATGAAAGAGAGGATTATAGATTATATTAGAAGAAACAGAGTAACCACAACAGAGGTGGCAGACTGTATGGGAAAATCCGGAGCGATAGAAGGTGTTCTTCCCATAAACAGAGGGCACTTCTGTGTTGGGACGGTTAGATGGACCTGTGCGGTACAAGAATCAAATTGGTGGGTGCATAAAGATATTATAGATGTTCAGAGAGATGATATTGTGTTTATAGACAGCTTTGACTGTGGCAACAGATCAATTATTGGCGAACTGGTATGTAAATATACTTTGTTGTACAGGCAGGCAGGGGCGATCATTTCAAATGCGCCGGTCAGAGATGCAGGGGCGATTATCAGAGAGAATTATGCGGTCTGGTCAAGGGGGGTATCTCCGGTAGGATGTTTCAATACGAGACCGGAAGATGGTAAAAATCAGGAAGAAGTAGAGAAGGCGCGGGCATATTTTAATGAATCTATAGCAGTCTGCGATGACTGTGGTGTGGTGATCATTCCTAAAGAGCTTCATAATGAGGACTTTATGGAAAAGTTGGTTGCGATAGAGGAACAGGAAGATATCTGGTTTGACAGGTTGGACAGAAAGCATGAGAATACGTTTGAAATTGTATGCGAGAAGAAATATTTAAAAGAACAGACTTTATTTAATGAAGAGAGATAGGAGGATAATTTAAAATGACCTCAATCGATTTTGTCAATAAATTGGCTTGGCCAACAGATTTGCATAAATCCATTATAGAGAAATTAAAAGAGCAGACTTTACCGTTGATTATTTATGGGGGCGGAAGTTTATCGGTAAGCGTGAGGAGACTGCTTGAAAAAGAAAATATAAAAATTACTGCATATTGGGTAGATGGAGCAGAGCAGAATGAAATGAAGGAAGGCCTTCCTGTATTGAAGATAGAGCAGATTCATGAGCAATATGGAGACGTCAATGTGGTTTTAGGGCATTCAAAATACGAACTTTCAGACAATATAAAGAAAACATACTCTTTTATAAAGAATGTATTTTGTCTGGTAAATGTTTGTTATGGACGATGGAAGGGGATAGATGCAGATTTTGTAAGATCTCATGTGGAGGACTATGTAAGAACTGTGAATTTAGTAGGGGATACTAAATCCAGAGAATGTGTTTTGGCGTATCTAAATTGCAAAATGACAGAGGATTTCAGATATATTTTGCCTCTTTTAGACGAAAGGGTATCCTATTTCAATAATCCGTTCTGGATTGTGGGGGACACGGAGGAATATGCGGATATTGGTGCTTATAATGGTGATACAATAAAGGAATTTTTGCAGGCTGTTAATAATCATTATAAAACTATTTATGCTGTTGAGCCGGAAGAAAAGAATTATTTAGAACTGGAAAACTATATTAAGGAAAATAATGTGAATAATATTCACACATATCGGGTTGGATGTTGGAACAGTAAAACGGTTTTAACTTTTCAGGAGAGTGACGAAAGCTCCAGTATTACAAGTGGGATGGGGATAAAAGTTTCCGCCGTTCCATTAGATGAGATTTTGGAAAATCGAGGGGTAACTATACTAAAGATCAATTATCTGGAGGGTGTTGTGGAATGCCTTGAGGGCGCAGAACATCTGTTGAAAAATCAACAGCCTAAATTGATTATAACAGTGGGATTTGATGAATGGGGAATTATAAAAATTCCTCAGTTGGTAAAAAAAATAAATCCGCAGTATAAAATATATTTAAGGTACGCTGCTGCAATGCCAGCTCGGCTTATTATGTTTGCCTGTTAAAGAAAGGGTTTAGGGGAAAACTATGTTTGTATCTGTAATTTTGGATAGTGAATATATGGGAATGGGAGAGAGAATCAAATGGTTTATAAAGAATCTATCCTATGCCAGAAGAAAAGGATGGCTTATTGTAACACATGAATATCTTAAGGCGCACTTTACAGAACTGATTCAAAACTGTGCCGACAGATTTTATGATGAGTTTGAGATGGAACGAATATCAGAGACAGAGATGCTGGATATGAATATTTGTTTTATTCCGGATGATTTTTTTGACCAGCTTAAAAGAAGGTATTTTTCCAGATCAAAAATGATTGTAGAATTGACAAATAAAAATTTTCCGGATCTAATGGGATATGTAGATGAAGCTATCAGCAACGAACTGAGAAAAAGACCGGGGGAGAAGGTAGAGGGGATTTTTAATTGTCTGCATTGTTTTAAGAGTATAGTTGATTTGGCAGAAAAGTATGAATGTCCGGTTATACCGTATGTATTTTCTGCTTTACGTAAGGTGCATGGATACAGGCAGACTTTATATATGGCAAACATGTCAGCGGATTTAATGAATAATAATGAAATAAAAGGTTTGTATGCTGATTTTCAACCAGAAAAATTTGACTTTCCATTATTTTCAAATAAAGAAATATTGGCTTTGTTGGGAAAGGAAAGAAATCTACCGTTACTATCATTAATGGATAGACCTGGCATATATGAATTAGGAGTGGCAGCTGAAGGCTTTAGAATAACACCTCAGTCCTATGATGTAAATTATGTGACGGATGATGATATTTATTATGAGGCATTCCAGCACTATGAAAAGAATCAGGTTATTTCAAGGCTTCATCCAATGATGCTTGATCAGGTTGGCATTGGGCGTGAACATATGAAAAATGATCCGGCAGCATTTATTTTAAGCTACAAACGGGTAGCTGCGGTTCAGTCACAGATCATAATGAAGGCGGCTTTATGGAAACGAACAGCCTGCATTTTTAGTCAGGCATTGCCGTATTCTTTTCTATTTCCAGATAATTTAACTGAAGATCGGCCGTTAAACCAAAAAGACTTGAATTTTATTATATTTTGTTATTTTATTCCTGACGCATATATGTTTGATGAAACGTATTGGCTTTGGAGGATGAGCGGTCCATCTGCGAACGAGATATTTGAAAAACATTTATATCTTATACTAAAAAAACTGAACTACAAACAATCCATTATTTATTCAGCAGACAGACTGCATGACATTCTAGACGGAAGGGGATATGAGGATAGAAGTTTGACGAAATTAAAAGGTGAGGACTTTCCTGTTGATTACGCTTATTTATCCTCACGGTTAGGTCTGGAATATGAGGATGGACGTTATAGAAATATATATTGTCTAAATTATAAATTAGACGATTGCATAATAAGTGAGTTCGCGTTGGGAGAGGGAGTGGGGATTCAAAATGCTGTAGTCTGGGCATTAGAGGGCGTGGATGGCTGGGTAAAGGTTGGAGAGGCGGAATTCGATTCAGGGGTGATTT
>CAUWLJ010000069.1:0-19382 GCA_963559585.1 uncultured Eisenbergiella sp.
TTAAAATGGCTATCAGAAACATCAGAATAATGGGAGATCCGATCCTTGGCAAGGTTTGTAAGGAAGTGAAGGAAATGACTCCGAGAATGCAGGAACTGGTTGACGACATGCTGGAGACCATGTATGACGCCAACGGCGTGGGACTGGCAGCCCCCCAGGTTGGGGTGCTGAAACGTATTGTGGTGATCGATGTGACAGGGGAGGATCCCATCGTCCTGGTGAACCCCCGTATCCTGGAAACCAGCGGGGAGCAGACCGGAGGAGAAGGGTGTTTAAGCCTTCCGGGCAAAAGCGGAACCGTGACCAGGCCGAATTATGTGAAGATCATGGCTTATGACAGGAATATGAAGCCCTTTGAGATGGAGGGCACTGAGCTTCTGGCCAGAGCCTTCTGCCATGAGCTGGATCATCTGGACGGACATATGTACGTGGAAAAGGTAGAGGGTGAGCTGGAGGACGTTTCCGGCGAGGATGACTGAATATCGGGATGAGCGGGGAAAAAATGGAGATCAGGAGGGACTGTGATGAAAGTAATATTTATGGGAACGCCGGAGTTTGCGGTGGGAGCGCTGCGGTCGATCTGGGAAGCCGGGCATGAGGTCTGCGCCGTGGTGACCCAGCCGGACAAGGCAAAGGGCAGGAGCGGCCAGCTTCAGATGAGCCCTGTGAAGGAGTTTGCATTGGAAAAGGGAATCCCCGTCCTGCAGCCGGTACGGATCAAGCGGCCGGAGGAGGTGGAAAGGCTTCGGGAGTTCGGTGCGGATATTTTTGTGGTTGCCGCCTTTGGCCAGATCCTTTCCCAGGAAATTCTGGATCTGCCCAGATACGGCTGCGTGAACATCCACGCCTCCCTGCTTCCCAGATACCGGGGAGCGGCCCCGATCCAGTGGGCCATCCTCAACGGGGAAGACGTGACGGGCGTGACCATCATGCAGATGGACGCCGGGCTGGACACGGGGGATATGCTTTTTAAAAGGGAAGTGGAGATCGAGGATACGGATACCAGCGCGAGCCTGCATGATAAGCTGGCAAAAGCAGGAGCGGATCTGATCCTTCCGGCTCTTGACGCCATCGAAAAGGGTACGGTTCATCCTGAAAAGCAGCAGGACGGGGAGAGCTGCTACGCCTCCATGATCGACAAAAGCATGGGGGAAATTGATTTTTCCCGCCCTGTGCTGGAGATCTGGAGACAGGTGAGGGGATTAAATCCCTGGCCCAGTGCGTATACTTCCTACAAAGGAAAAACTCTGAAAATCTGGGAGGCGTCTCCTTCCGGAGATGAAGAGGACGGCAGGCCCGGAAGCATCAGCCGCGTGGACAAAGATGCAGTTTACATCAACACCGGCAGAGGAGTGCTGAGGGTGACCCAGCTCCAGCTGGAAGGGAAAAAACGGATGCAGGTGAAGGACTTCCTGCTGGGCTGCCGGATGGAGAAAGGAGAAATGCTTGGATGTTAGGCTACAGATATTATTATGATCCTACTTATATTCTTGTGATTATCGGGGCGATCCTGTCCATATGGGCCAGTGTGCGCGTGAACGGCACCTTCCGTAAATATTCGGGGATCCGCAGCATGACCGGCATGACGGGAGCGCAGGCGGCCAGGAGGATCCTGGACTACAACGGACTGTCCAACGTGCGGATCGAGCATGTGCGCGGAAATCTGACGGATCATTACGATCCCTCCTCCAAGGTTCTGCGCTTATCGGACGCCACGTTTTCATCGGGAAGTGTGGCTGCCATCGGTGTGGCGGCCCATGAGTGCGGCCATGCGGTGCAGGATATGGAAAACTACGGCCCTCTGAAGCTGAGAAGCGCCCTGGTGCCTGCAGCCAATATCGGCTCCCGTATCGGCCTGCCGCTGGTATTTTTGGGACTGCTTCTGGGTATGAACAGCACACTGGCTACGGTGGGGGTGTGGGTCTTTTCCCTGTCCGTCCTGTTTCAGGTTGTGACCCTGCCCGTGGAATTCAATGCCTCCGGGCGCGCTCTTAAGATGCTGGAGGACTATCGGATCCTGACGCCGGAGGAAAACGGCTGCTGCAGGAAGGTGCTGAGCGCAGCGGCCCTCACCTATGTGGCGGGTGCTGCCACCGCGGTCTTACAGCTCCTGCGCCTGTATCTGCTGACAGGCGGGAGAAGGAACGACGACTGACAGGGCAGGCTGGAAGGGCAGGCTGGAAGGGCAGGCTGACAGAGCCGGGGAATAGGAGAGAAGCCCCGGAGAATCCGCCCTTCCGGCCTGCGCTTGGCCTGAAAGAAATGCGGCATGATAGAACAGCCTGCGGCAGAGGGAAAGAGGAGAGACGAATGAGCGAAAGAACAGGAATGTCCGTGCGCGAACTGGCGCTGGAGCTGCTTCTTGAAATGGAAAAAAGCGGCGGCCCGTTCGGGAATGTGCAGGGCAGTGTGCTGCTTCGGAGCGTGCTGGACAAGTACGATTACATGGAGCAGAGAGACAAAGCCTTTTTGAAACGGCTTACGGAAGGGGTGACGGAAAGGCGCATTCAGCTGGACTATGTGCTGGAGCTTTTTTCCAAAACCCCTGTGCCCAAAATGAAGCCGGTGATCCGCATTCTGCTGCGAATGGGCGTCTATCAGATCCTTTTCATGGAGAGCGTGCCCGATGCCGCCGCCTGCAATGAGACGGTGAAGCTGGCGGCAAAACGGCATTTCGGACAGCTTCGGGGATTCGTAAACGGCGTCCTGCGCACCGTTTCCCGTGAAAAAGAGAGGATTAAGTGGCCGGATCCGGTGAAAGAACCCATCCGCCGCCTGTCCGTGCTCTATTCCATGCCGGAGTGGATCGTGGAGCGGTGGCTGGAGCATTACGGGGCGCAGACCACGGAAAAAATGCTGTCCGCCCTGCTGGAGAAACGCCCGGTGACCATCCGGCTGTCCGAAAGCCTGGACGAGGGGGAGAAGGAAAAACTGCTTTCCGCCCTTGCAGAGCGTGGAGCAAAGCCCAAGGCCCACCCCCTCCTTCCCTATGCTTACACCCTGGAGAAAAGCGACGGTATAGCCAGGCTGCCCGGCTTTGCGGAGGGGTTTTTCACCGTGCAGGATGTGAGCAGTATGCTGGTGGCGGAGGCGGCCTCATTCCGGGAGCTCGCCCGGAATCAGGAGGACAGCTTCGTCATGGACGTGTGCGCGGCCCCCGGCGGCAAGGCGGTTCATGCCGCCCAGTGCCTTGGGGAGCGGGGAAGCGTGCTGGCATCGGATCTGTCCGAGTATAAAGCGGACTACATACGGGACAACGCCCGCCGCATGAGGCTTTCCAACCTGACGGTGCGTGTCCGGGACGCCTCCGTCCTGGATGAGCCCCTGAAAGAAAGAGCGGACGTGGTGCTGGCAGATCTTCCCTGCTCCGGCCTGGGTGTGATCGGACGCAAGCCGGACATTAAATACCGGGTGAGTCCGGAGAGCATCGCCCAGGTTGCAATGCTCCAGAGGAAGATCCTTTCCACGGTCTGGCAGTACGTGAAGCCTGGCGGCCTGCTGGTGTACAGCACCTGCACCGTTACCCCGGAAGAAAATGAGGATATGGCAGACTGGATCCTTACAAACCTTCCCTTTGAGCCGGTTCCCCTGCCTGCCCGGCCCTTTGCCGCATGCTGCAGCGGCCCGGAGACGTCCGGCGGCACTGACGGAGAGGGCAGATGCGCCGGAAAAGCTGAGCTTCCCAGCGGGGAAGCCGTCTGCCCTTATTACTGCCAGCTTCTGCCCGGCGTCCATCCCACGGACGGATTTTTCATTTCCTGTTTCAGAAGAAAGAGAACGATATGACATACGACATCAAATCACTCACCATAGAAGAACTGAAAAGCCTCCTTATAGAGCTGGGCGAAAAGCCCTTCCGGGCCTCCCAGCTCTACGACTGGATGCACGTAAAGCTGGCGGCGGGCTATGAGGAAATGAGCAATCTCTCCCGGCCGCTTCGGGAAAAGCTGCAGGAGCGCTATCCCCTCACCAGCCTGCGGATGGCAGACATGCAGGAATCCCGCCTGGACGGCACAAGGAAGTACCTGTTCGCCCTGGCAGACGGAAACATGGTGGAGAGCGTCTGGATGAAGTACAGGCACGGCAATTCCGTGTGTATTTCCTCCCAGGTGGGCTGCAAAATGGGCTGCCGCTTCTGCGCCTCCACCCTGGACGGCTGGGAGCGTAACCTTCTGCCCTCCGAGATGCTGGATCAGATCTATGCGATCAGCCGTCACACCGGGGAGCGTGTGTCCAACGTGGTGGTGATGGGAACCGGAGAGCCCATGGACAATTACGACAACCTTCTGCGCTTCATCCGCCTTCTGACGGACGAGCACGGCCTTCACATCAGCCAGCGGAACGTGACCGTATCCACCTGCGGCATTGTGCCCGAAATGCGCCGCCTTGCCGATGAAAAGCTGCAGATCACCCTGGCCCTCTCCCTGCATGCCACTACTGATGAGAAGCGCCGCAGCCTTATGCCTATCGCCAATACCTACCATCTGGACGATCTGATGGAGGCCTGCGCCTATTATTTTCAGCAGACCGGCAGACGGATTACCTTTGAATATTCCCTGGTGGCCGGGGTGAACGATACAGAGCAGGACGCCAGAGAACTTTCCGCCCTTGCGGCCCCCCTTTCCGCCCATGTGAACCTGATTCCGGTCAATCCCATCAAGGAGCGGGATTACCGCCAGTCAGGACAGCGACAGATCCTTGCTTTCAAAGACAGACTGGAGAAAAACAGGATCGCCGTCACCGTGAGACGGGAAATGGGACGGGACATCGACGGAGCCTGCGGACAGCTGAGACGAAAGCATATGGAACAGGTTACTGTTCACCGGCAAGCCAGTAAACAGTAACATTCGCGGGCCTATTGAAAGTTTTGCGTTGCAAAAGAGGCCCGCTCACTCCCGAATCACGTTCTTACGCCTCAAACGGCAGGCGTTTGAGGCTGCTGTGAACAGTAACTGGAACAGGCCTGAGTGTGAAAAAAGAATACCGGAAAGTTGTTCTTTTCCGATTATTGTGCTACAATGTGCAAAGACTATAGTGGGCGGGGACTGTCCTGCCCGGAGTGTGTTTGACAAATTTGACCCGTTTACATTGCGGTCATCTTCCTAAAGAAAGGTTCGGTACGTATCATTGAAGGCGTTTGCCATAACAGATATAGGAAAGAAGAGACAAATGAATCAGGATCACCTATACGCGTCTGTCTCTCCGGTGGGAGAGCTGCCCAACCTGTTTCTGGTTGCGGACGGCATGGGCGGACACAAGGCGGGGGGCACAGCCTCCCGCTGTGCGGTGGAGACGATCCTGGCCCGGGTCGGGGAATCACCGGAAAGCGGCTGTGAGGAGATTTTTACGGATGCCATCCGCTATGCCAATGCCGTGATTGAAAAGCAGGCCGGGGAGGACGACCGCCTTTCCGGCATGGGAACCACGGTGGTGGCAGCCTGTGTGGAGGAGAACCAGCTCGTGGCGGCCAACGTGGGCGACAGCAGGCTTTATGTGATCGGCGATGGGATCGAACAGGTGACGGAGGATCATTCCCTGGTCTGGGAGATGGTGAAGAAAGGCGGCATCAACAGGGAAGAGGCAAGAAACCATCCAAATAAAAACATCATTACACGGGCGGTGGGGCTGGAAAGAAGGCTGGCGGTGGACTGCTTCAGAAGGCCTCTTAAGCCCGGCAACATCGTACTTTTGTGTTCCGATGGCCTGACAGATATGCTGGAGGATGAAGAAATCTATCGGATACTTACCAGGGAGAAGGACGTCCGGGACGGCGCGGAGGCGCTGGTTGCGGCGGCGAACGATCATGGCGGCAGAGACAATATTGCAGTCGTTGTGGTGGATCCCTTCGCATAAACTTATAGAAAGTCTTTGTCCTGGCAGATATGGCAGGCAGGAGGAATGGAATGATAAAGATAGGAATGATTCTGGGAGACAGATATGAGATCCTGGAAAAGATAGGCACCGGCGGTATGTCGGATGTATATAAGGCGAAATGCCACAAGCTGAACCGCTTCGTGGCAGTGAAGGTTTTGAAGCAGGAATTTTCCGAGAATTCCAGCTTTGTATCCAAATTCCGGGTGGAGGCGCAGGCGGCGGCCAGCCTGATGCACCCGAACATTGTGAACGTATACGATGTGGGTGAGGACAACGGTATCCATTATATCGTGATGGAGCTGGTGGAAGGCATCACCCTGAAAAAATATATAGAGAAAAAAGCCCGTCTTTCCGTGAAGGAGGCGGTCAGTATCGCCATTCAGGCCTGCATGGGCATTGAGGCGGCCCACAACAACCATATCATTCATCGCGACATCAAGCCTCAGAACATCATTATTTCCAAAGAAGGAAAGGTAAAAGTAACGGATTTCGGCATTGCCAAGGCTGCCACCAGCAATACCATCACCTCCAACGTGATGGGCAGCGTCCACTATACCTCGCCGGAGCAGGCGAGAGGCGGCTACAGTGACGAGAAAAGCGACATTTATTCCATGGGCATCACCCTGTTCGAGATGCTCACCGGACGTGTGCCCTTCAACGGGGACACCACCGTTGCCATTGCCATCAAACATATTCAGGAGCCCATGCCTTCCCCCAGGGAATTTGTGCCGGAGATTCCGGTGAGCGTGGAATCCATTGTGCAAAAATGCACGCAGAAAAGCCCTGACCGCCGCTATCAGACGGTGGGCGCTCTGATTGAGGATTTGAAAAAATCACTGATCACGCCGGATGAGGATTTCGTGCGGGTGATCGATACGGAAGCCAGCGCAGCCACGCGCAAGGTCACCAGAGACGATATGGAGCAGATCAAAAGGCAGACGAAGAAGCCCGCCTCCCACACGGAGGAGATCCGTCTGAAAAAGAATCCTCCCAGAGCCTCCGCCCAGAACGCAAGGAACGAGAAAAGGCGTACCGGCGGCTATGAACCGGAACCGGAGCCGGAGGAGTATGATTCCAGGATGGAGAAGATCACCACGATCCTGGCAGTGATCGGGGCCGTACTCATCGGCTGTATCGTGATTTTTCTCGTGGGAAGGGCCATGGGGCTGTTCCGCTTTGGAGAAGCTTCCAACGGAAGGACGATTGAAATGATCCAGGTGGAGGGCATGACGGAGGAGGAGGCCAAAAAGGCTCTGACGGAGCTTGGGCTGGACAGCGCTGTGGTTTACGAGGATTCCGACCAGGTGGAAGCGGGAGATGTGATCCGGGCTGACATTCAGGAAGGAACCAGGCTGGAGCCGGGCTCTAAGGTGACGCTTACCGTAAGCGGAGAGGACGCAGGGGTGAAGGTGCCGGATATACGGGCCAAATCCCTGGCGGAGGCGGTTTCCCGGCTGGAGGAGGAGGGCTTCTTGGTGGAGAAAAGGGAAGGGTACTCCGCTGACGTGCCGGAGGGAAGCGTAATGGCTCAAAGCCCGGAGGCCGGCTCCAGCGCAGAGAGAGGAAGCACCGTGACCATCACGGTCAGCCTGGGGGCCCAGGAGAGCAAGGTGAAGGTGCCGGATCTGAGAGGGCTTCTGCCGGAGGATGCTAAGACCACCATAGAGAGCAACGGACTGACCGTGGGAAATGTGAAGGAGATCAACCATGACGATGAGGCGCTGATCGGCCGTGTGGCGGAACAGAGCTATTCCGTCGGCACGGAGGTGGAACCGGGAACCAGCATCGACATCGGCGTGAGCATCGGACCCGAGGTCACTTACATGTATATGGCCAATATAGAAAGTCCCGCCCTGGAGGATCCGGCCTATGTAGAGGGAACCCAGTGCGTGATCGTCCTCACCACGGCCAACGGCAAGGAGCTGGTACGCACCGCTACCGCCACCTTCCCCTGGCCTGTCAACCTGCTTGACATTAACGAACCCACGGGCGTACTGTCCCTGATCTACAATGTGACCACAGAATCCGCCACCACAACAGATCCCGTCACGGGAGAGGTGACGACTGTGCCCGGAACCACTGAAACCAGGACGGTGAACCGGCCTGTTGAGTTTATCAGGAAAGAATCATAGCATGAGGGGACGAATCATCAGAGGAATCGCCGGCTTCTATTACGTGCAGACGGAAGACGGACCCGGGCCGGATGCGCCCGGAAAAATATACGAATGCAAGGCCAAGGGCATTTTCCGCAAGGATAAGAAAAAACCCCTGCCGGGGGACCGCGTGGAGCTGGATGTGCTCGATGAGGAGGAGGCTGTGGGAAATATCTGCGCCATCCTTCCCCGCACCAACGAGCTGGTCCGTCCGGCTGTGGCCAACGTGGATCAGGCTCTTGTCATCATGGCGGCAGCCAGCCCTCCGCCCAGCCTGAATCTGCTGGACCGTTTTCTGGTTACCATGGAGCAGCAGGGGGTGCCGGCCTGCATCTGCTTCAATAAAAAGGATCTGGCAGATGCGGAGACGCTGGAAGGGCTGCGGAGAAGCTGCCTGGCCACCGGCTATCCCCTCCTTTTTGCCAGCGCAGCCACAGGGGAGGGAGTGGAAGAGCTCAGGCACCTCCTGGAGGGCAGAACCACCACAGTGGCAGGGCCCAGCGGCGTGGGGAAATCCTCCCTGATCAATCGTCTGCAGCCCTCCGTCCGTATGGAAACAGGGGAGATCAGTACGAAGATTGAGAGGGGCAGACATACCACCAGACATTCCGAGCTGATCCGCATCAGCGAAGGAACCTACATCGTGGATACGCCTGGCTTCAGCTCCATCGAGCTGTACGGCATGGAAAAGGAGGAGCTGGCCGGTTTTTTCCCTGAATTTACCCAGTGGGAGCCAAAGTGCCGTTTCACAGGCTGCGCCCACAGAAGCGAACCCGGCTGCGGCGTGAAGGAAGCTCTGGAGGCAGGCCGGATCAGCAGGAGCCGGTACGACAACTACTGCCAGCTCTATGAGGAGCTGAAGGACAGAAGAAGGTATTGATAAGCTCAGCCCCGATATGGCTGAACTGTTATCGGTATTGAGTTTTGAAATAAATCTTGAAAATAAAAAAAACTGATGATATACTGTGTCAGTCAAAAAAACGTGAAAAATGGGCGCAGCCAAACTGCATCAATATTTGCTGCGTGCATTTTTTCTGTCCAAAAGTCAGCAGACAGGCTGCTCTGCGGGAATGAAAGCAAAAGAAGCCCATTCCCTGAAATCAAAAGAAAAGGAGATGCTGTATGAAAAAAATAACGGCTTGGCTGTTGGCCGCAGTACTGTCACTTGGCAGTATGACCGTGTATGCGGCGCCGGCAGACCGCTATGAGCTTTTGTCGAGAGAAACGAATGATTCCGGAGAACGGGAGAAGGAAACGGAAAGCGTGGATATGCAGAACCGTGAGGAAGCAGGAGACGCTTCTACGGAAGAAGCCGGAACGGCCGATAGCGGAGGCCATGGGGAAACAGAAGCAACAGAGGAAAATACGGAAAGCATGACAGAGACGGAGGCCGGGAGCGAATCAGAGCCGGAAACGGAATCTGAAAGCGTGACGGAGACGGAACATGAAACCGAGCCTGAAAGCGAAACCGGGCTTCCGTCTGAAACCGAGCTGGAAACAGAGACCCAGACGGAGATAGAAACCGAAACGGAGACCGAGACGGAAATCGAGACTGAGACGGAAACCGAAACCGAAACGGAGACCGTTTTCGATGAAAAAGCGTCTGAAAGCGGGATTGACTGGGATCAGATTGCCGTTCCGGCCGATGGGAAGGGAACGGTGAGAGTTATCCTGGGCAGAGGAATTCCCCTGGAGAAGGATGTGGAGCTGAAGCTTTCCTTGAAGAAGGATTCGGAGACGGTTCGGGAGGAACGGGTTGAACTGAGTTCAAGACCGGGAACGGAGGAGCTCGTTCTGGACGGACTGGATGCAGGAAGCTATAAGCTGTCCGTGGAGGCAGAGGGGTTCGCGGATTATGAACAGGAGCTTCAGGTGGACAGAAATATTCAGACGGCCGAGATCTACACAGGCTTTCTGGATATGGAATACAAGGACGGCCAGTATCATCCCGGGGCGCTCCTGATCGGAGACGTGAACGGAGACGGTGCTGTGAACGAAGCGGACGGGGAAGTCCTGATGGACATGATGTCAGCCAGCCGGAGCGAAAGTACAGCGGAAGCCTACACACCAAAGGAGCGCAGAATGGCGGATCTGAACGGGGATCAGGCAGTGGATCTTCTGGATCTGCAGTATTATGCGGTGACCCTGAACAGGCTCCGAAATAAGGTTCCGGTAAACGCGGTGCTGTCCGCGCGGATTCGGGAGGACGCGGCCGGCGTGGGAGCCGGCAAAGGCACCCATGTGGAGGGTGATCTGGAAGATATTTTATCCTCCGATGGAAAAGCGGTGGTACTGTCAGCCGGGGATGGAGAGACAATTTCGGAGGAAACGCCTGTGGAAATCGGTATCGCGTTTGCAGACGCGGATGACAGGGGCGTTGATATGACACAGATCGTGATCCGTTCAGAGGGAATTGAGGCGGGAACAATCACGGTGGATACCGGGAACGGCGAGGAGACCTGGGAGGTCAGAGACGGCCGGATCGCGGACGGGCAGACGGCAGAGCCCGCAGGAAGAAGCCGAAGCGCCAAAGAAGGCGCGCTGAAGATTGACCTGGGTGGTCAGACAGCGGTAAAGCGGGTTATCATCCGTGTGACGGCGGCACAGTCGGGAAGCAATCATCTGGTGGAAATTTCCCAAGTGGAATTCTTAAACGGTACGGAAGAACGGATTCCCGAACCGGATATGAATATTCCGGAAAACCTTCGGGCTGAAGCGGAGAGCCGGGCTTTTACCGTTTTGTGGGATAAGCAGCCAAACGTTGCCGGCTATGAGGTGGAGATCGAGCACGAGGGAGTGACGGAACAGCTCAGAACCTCGGCAGACAGAGTCAAAGTGCAGTCCTTCCAGAAAAAGAAGCTGGTAAACGGTGAAGTCTACAGAGTGCGCGTGCAGTCGGTGAACGGAGCGTGGGAGAGCGGATTTTCCGATTGGATCGACGTGGTTCCCAAAGCAAACAGCAGACCGGATGCGCCGGATTATGTGAAGGCGGCCGGAGGTTTCCGTCAGATCAGTGTGAGCTGGAAGAAGATGGACGATACGGACAGCTATTGCGTCTATTACCGGGAAAAGGGACAGAATACATACAATAAGGTGGAGGCTGTGGAGTCAAACAGCTATGTGATCACCGGACTGAAGGACAAAACCCGGTATGAGGTCTATGTGACGGGCGTAAATGAGCTGGGCGAAAGCGGCCCTTCCCTGATCTCAGAGGCGGAGACCGTGACGGTAACGCCTGCGCAGATGCCAAAGTACAGGCTGTTAAATGCGCCGGGCAGGCAGGGCGAGCTCACCTCCCACATTAAGACGGTGACCCATGGCCGCGGGCAGATGGTAGACAGCCCCCTGGACGAGGGCGGCGCCGGAAGCGCGCTGGGTGCGGCAGACAATGATTACGGCTCCTATTATCAGATGGAGGACTGGGATGACGGAGTAAGCTACCCGGGAGAGGGGAAGGGACTGACCTTCACCTTTGACCAGCCCTATGAAATGAACTATATCGCTTTTGCTGAGGCAGACGAGCTTGGCAGCTACAGCAACGCCTCCGTATACTGGTATGATGAGGAGCATCCGGAGGGACAACAGGCTCCGGTGAGATCCTTTTTGAAGAAGAAGGACGAGAATGGAAGAAGCTACTATGTGATCAAGCTGGCGGAGCCGGTGAAGACTCAGAAAATCCGCCTTGGCTTCACAAGAAGCGGCGGCTATCGGAATATTGTGGTTGCAGAGGTGAATTTTTACCATTATGACAGCCTGGAGGACGATATTCTGGCCCTGTATGCGGATGATCTTCACACGGCGCTGAAGGACGGGGTGACGGAGGCTGATATTGAAAAGCTTCAGAAGCGCCTGGACACGCCGGATGAAAAGAGCGGAGAATACCATCCGGAGAGAGAAGCGCTGCAGAAGGAGCTGAATAATGCAAGAGGGCTCCTTGATTCCGCACTGGGAGCTGCAATAGAGATTACGCCTCTTATTACAGCCCGGAAGGACGGCCATCTGGGCTTCGGCGGCCTGAACGCATGGCAGCCCCTTGGCGTGACCGCCTATGAGGGAGAACAGCTTGTAATCTATGTGGGGCACAATACGCTCAAAACCGGTCAGGACACTTCCCTGAAGCTGATTGCCACCCAGCACCATGCAGAATCCAGATCCCTGGCTGCGGAGGCAGCCACCCTGAAGGTGGGACGCAATGAGGTGACCGTGCCGGGACTGCACAGCCTTGCAGAGGAGCATGGAGGAGCACTCTATATCCAATATACCGGAAATAATCCGGACGACCGTTATGCAGTCCGCGTCAGCGGAGGGGCAAAGGAGCCTATATTGAACCTGTACGGTGTGACGGATGAAAAGGAGCGCCGGGAGAGAATCCTTTCTTATGTGGAGGAGCTGGAGGAGCATGTGGGGCAGCAGGAGAAGCTGCATGAGCAGCTTCACGAGGCCGAAGCAGGAGAAAACAGCAGTGTAAACCGGAAATACGACCCGCAAAACTGTATCCTTGGCGCGACGGAGATCGTGCTGGAGCCGATTATGTATTCCGTTTCCGGCGAGCAGATCTTAAAGACGCTGGGAAGCGGAAGCGCGCAGGAGAAGGCAGACAGACTGGATGCCTCCCTCAGGGCAATGGAGCAGATGATGCACCTGTTTTACCAGCATAAGGGCTTAAATGACGGGGAATCCACACCGGCCTCCGACCGTCTGCCCGCGCAGCATTTGAATATCCGCTACATGCGCATGTTTAAAGGCGCCTTCATGTACGCGGGAGGCAACCATATCGGCATCGAGTGGGATTCCGTTCCGGCCCTGGCAGGAAGCAGGCCGGTGGAGCTGGATGAAAACGGAAAATATGTGAGCGGAAGCCTGTTTGGCTGGGGAATCGCCCACGAGATCGGCCATAACATTAACCAGGGCGCTTATGCGATTGCGGAAATCACCAACAACTACTTTGCACAGCTTACCGCAGCCAGAGATACCAATGAGTCCGTCCGCTTCCAATATGAGGACGTATATGAGAAAGTGACCTCCGGCACGGTGGGAAGATCGGAAAACGGGGCGGTTGCGCTGGCGATGTACTGGCAGCTGCACCTGGCCTACGACAGGGGCTACAATTTTGAAACCTACGACAGCTATGAAGAACAGTTCGATAATCTGTTCTACGCAAGAGTGGACGCCTACGCCAGAGACACCTCCAGAGCGCCTGCGCCCGGCGGGGTAAGGCTTGTGCTGGAGGGAGATGAGGAGCAGAACTTCATGCGCCTTGCATGTGCGGCGGCCGAAGCCGACCTGATGGAATATTTTACCCGCTGGGGAATGCTTCCGGATGCAGGCACAAGGGCATACGCCTCTCAGTTTGATGCGGAACCGCGCGCCATTTATTATCTGAATGACGAAGCAAGAGTTTATGAGATCGAGCATGGAACGGGAGGAACGATCAAGGGCAGGGATGTGATTAATTCCTCCAGCAGTGCTGCTGTGAACGAGAGTATAGCCAATGAGGTGACTGTTACCATTGAAAGCTCTGTGGATCCTGATGTGCTGCTGGGCTACGAGGTGGCAAGATACACCTACGAGGGCGGAAAGGCAGAGCGAAAGGTGGTGGGCTTTACCACGGACGGCCAGTGGAAGGATCACGTAACGGATCTGAACAACAGGGCTGTTACCTATGAGGTGACGGCAGTAGACCGCTTCGGATATTATTCCGCGCCCAGACAGATCGGAACGGTAAGGATTTCCCACGACGGAAGCCATGACAAATCCATGTGGACGGTCACAACCAATATGACGTCGAAGCAGGACGAGACACCGGATGCGGATGAGAACACGCCCTGTACGCCGCAGACGGAATCTGCAATCAGCCGGATCATTGACAACGACTATCAGAAAAACACTTATACGGGAGTGAACAGTACGGCAGATGCAGCGGTGCTGCTTCGGTTCCATGAAGTGCTTGAGGTATCAGGGCTGAAAATAACGACGGCAGGCGGAAACGGGATCGGCGCATATACGGTAGAAATCAGTACGGACGGAAAAAACTGGACGAAGATTGTGGAGGATGAATTCGATCCGGGTAAAAAGACCCAGACCGTTTACTTCCAGAACGAAGAAAAGGATCCCTGGGTGGCGACCTATGATGCCGCATACCTGCGTCTTTGCGCAAAAGAGAGCGCCGGAAAAGAAATCTCCATCACAGAGCTGGATATTCTGGGCCCTTCCGGGGACAGCATCTGGTTCGGCGTACAGGAGGATGGCAGAAACAGCGCTGTGGGCATTCTGTCAAAGGAATATGAATATGCCGATCAGCAGGTAATTCCGGCGGGCTCCCTGGTATTCATGGGACGCTACAAAGGAAATCCGGCCTACAATGTGGTTCTTGTCTATGACGAGAACGGGAAAATAGTGGGCGGCCTGGATGAGGAAGGCGCGGTAAACGCCCAGCAGATCATTCTGGCGGATGTGCCGGAAAACGGCCTGCTGGGAGAGGTGAGCGACGGTATCTGGATCTACTGGATTGAGCCGGAGCAAAACGGCGAAATCCCCAGCCTTTCCGGAAATGTGAGAGCGGAGCTGTACCGGGTGGACAACGCCCTGACAAATGAAGGACAGCGCCTTGTGAGCGATACGCTCAAAATGCTTCTTCCGGATGAACTGGGAGACATCGAGATAATTGGACAGGATAAAACCGGTGCAGGAGAATGAAAGTGAAGAAATGGATAAAGAGAACGGCCACAGCGCTCTGCGCGCTGGGGCTTTCCCTTCCCATGCCGATTCTGGCAGCCGGGAAGGACAGTGTAACCCTTGAACAGACAGGAAATTGGAGCGTTGCGGTTACAATCGGTACAGACCAGACAGCCGCAGAGGAGACTACGGCAATATCGCTTCAGCTAAAGGTGACGGTGACGGAGGGACAGGCGGACGTTGCATTTGAATTTGCAGACGGAATCCCGGCGGACGCGGCAGGAAGCCGGTATTCTGACGGTATACTGCACATTTACGCGGCGTCAGGAGATGAAAGGCTGTTTCAGGACGGCTCACTTTCCCTGGGAAGGGTCGTTATGACGGAGACGACAGCAGACACAAGGGTGGAGGTGGGAGCCGCCCTGGAAGGAGAAGAATACCTGTTTCAGACGACGAACAGCCTGTATGGGAAGCAGAATCATATCGTGTCCGGGATCCCGGAGAGCGTAACCCTCTATGCGGGAAGCGGCAGCACGCCGGATCCGGATACACCGGAGGGCGGTACGCCGCCGGACAGCGGCTCAGGCCAGGAGCATAATGGAAGCTCCGATTCTGCCGGAGGAACAGACGGCTCGGAGAATATACAGCAGGGCCTGAATGATACGACTACCCAGCAGGTGACGAATCCCAATGAGGCGGTGAAGCTTCCGGCGGCCGTAATCCTTCCGCAGGGAAACGCGCCGCTGCCTGATCTGTCTCAGACGGAGAAGCCGGAGACAGAAGCGGTAAAAGCGCCGGGAGGCAGGGATAAGGTGACGGTAGTGAAGCCTGAGGAAGGCCCCGCATCCATTGTGGTGGAGGAGGAAAAGGAGCTGGCGGCACAGGACGGACAGAAGCCGGACGGCACGGACGCTTCCCAGGGAGAGGAATCCTCTGCGAACGGCAAAAATGAGATAGCGCTGGATCAGGTAAACGGCGGCGCTCTGCAGCAGGATGATAAAAAAAGCAATGCGCCCCTGATTGTGGGTACTGTGACAGCGGCATGTGCGGCCGGAGCGGCGGGAGGATACCTGCTGTGGCGTAAAAAGGCCGCCAGAACCAGAAGGCGCAGAAGAAGATAGAACGAACGTCCGGCGGACGCGCGCCGGGCGAAGGGAAAAGGAACAGCTTATTAAAAAAGGAACAGCTTATTAAAAAAGAAACAGGAAGAGAGGAAACGGGCGTACCAGCTGCAGTACGCCCGTTTCCTCTCTTCCTGACATATGACAGCATGATCCGCGTATGCCGCGCTCCCAGCATCCGGGGAAAGTGTGCCCGGCAGGATTACCCTGCCGCAGCCACACTGCGCTTAAGCTGTAACAGCAGAAGCACCAGATCAACGCCCAGCAGGATATGGCCGATCCCGGCAATGCCGGAAATGGCCGCATCCATACCGGAGGAAAGGGGAACTTCCAGCACCTGGGCGACACCGCGAACCACGAGCATCACAGTGGTCAGATTCAGGCCAACATGATAAACCGCCAGGATACGTCCGGTTTTCGCATTGGTGAAGGAAAAATTTTTCTCCAGCAGAAGAAGCAGCAGGAAAAATACCATACCCAGTAGAAAATAATGGGTGTGCACCACTCCCAGAGCGGTTCTTCCGGAAAACCCGTTGAATTTCGTAAATTCCCGATAAAATACACCTCCTGCCATTGCAAGGACAGCGTACAGAAAAGCTGTGTTCATATAACGTTTCATTTGTATTCCTCCCGGTATATTTTTTATGGTAGATTTCTTTCAAAGCGGCCGGAGGGTTCTGCCCCCAGCCGGCCCTGCGCTGACAAAGTGGGCTTCAATCAGCCGGCCTTAGCCTCGTTCACCATGGCCCTGCAGCCAATCAGGACCGTCCAGACATAGGCGCAGGTCTTGGGGATCATCAGCATTCCAATCATGGGGATGGTATCCGCCCAGAGGACAACCGGAATGTAGAAGCCAAAGCTGAGCACGATGGTCAGCCACATATTACGGAATTGGGCGTCCCCTGCCTGGCGGGAGCTTCTGTAGAACAGGATAATAATAAGCAGCCCCAGAAGAGCAAAGGGAATATTCCGGTAAATGCCCCAGGACAGAGGGGAGCTGGCGCTAAGCCATTCGTTCTGGGGGAAGAGACAGAGTATGATACGAAGGGCGGACAGCAGATACACGGCGGCAGTCACACCGCCCTGCCCCCTGACCCTGTACCGGATCCTCCATACATAATAGAGGAGGATGTAAAAGACCGTCATGCTGATGGAAGTAATAAGCTTGCCCACCCCCAGAGGAACGGTAAAGTTTTCCAGTCCGGTGGTGCACAGGGCCAGCGCCCGGGGAACCAGATGGAAGGAGTCGCCGGCGCCAAGTACAACGGCCATAATACCGAACAGCCGATATTCCTTATTGCCATTACTCTTTACAATCATGAAGATACCAATGGTAATGACAGAGATCAAATAGACCACATCAAACAGGGTTTCACCAATAGCCTGCATGGATATTCCTCACTTTCTTGTTTGTTGTAAACTGTGTTTATTTTATTTCCGCACGCAGCAGAGCCGGACAGCAGCAGGCCTGCTGCGGGGTTAACCTTGGAAAAACTCCCGGAGGAACGGTTTTTAGCGATAAAGGATCCGCTCCGCCATCCTTACGATGCCGGCACAATCATAGTCATGCCGCAGCAAAGAGGAGAGGATCAGGGAGAAGATGATTTCAACAAATTTCCGGGGAGTAAAGACGCCATCAAAAACCGCTGTATTCACTCCTTCATCCCGCATCAGAACGCTGTAAAAGCCGTCTTGAATGTGCGCCCAGGATTTAGCCATCAGCTCCTGGCCATTTTTCCTGTCTGCTCCCACAAAGCTCATGGAGTGCATGGAGAAAAAACCGGGATAGGCTTCATTTCCACGCCGCATACTTTCATAGGCCCATTCGATGCAGTCCGTGAACCGATTGAAGGAGGCCTGCCCTTCAGGCAGATGGAAAATATCGCACCAGACGCTTTCCACCGTTGCCGCAATCAGGTCGGATTTCCCGTCAAAATAATTGTAGACGGAACCAATGGAAATGCTGCAGGCCTGCGCAACACTGCGGATACTGACAGCCCCCCAGCCCTGCTCCCGGATCAGCCGCCGGCTGGTTTCCAGAATGGCCTCCCTGGAGGTAATGACCGTATTCATGTGAATCCCCCCTTTCAGAGCGAAAGTGCCGGGTCAATAAAAAACTGCAAACGCAGCCTCCCGCCTGCCATCATATACATCACATCTACTTTTATTCATATTGAACAATGTTCAGTATAGCGGCATATACATAATCTGTCAAGGCTTTTGCGTTTACCCTGGCAAGGCAAATAAGCCCATTTACAAACACCTGCCGGGCTGACAAAATGGAAGGGAAAGGTAGAAGCAATTCATGAAATTTGAATAGGATGAAGATAAAAATACCATCAGCAAGGCAAAGCATAAGAAAGGAAGAAGAAAGCATGAGGTATTTTATAATGAAATTAGGAATCGTTAGCTAAATGCCTGTTTCATATCTCAATATTCCTTTATAAACCTCGATAAATCCCATATTTTCGTACTTTTCTGTTATATAAATTCATGTATTTACATATAGCTTCATGATAAATTGGTGCGGAATTGGTGTGGCAAATCGGAAACAAGATTTTGAGAAACGAGTTCATCACGACAGATTATTTTCGATGGCGAATTAAAAAACTATATCTACGGCATTCGCAAACATTGTTTTGTCGGACAGATAAACTCATCCATGAAAGGGATTCAGCCAGCCGGAACCGGCTGGCTGTTCTGCTGCTCCTTATACTCCAACACCGCTTTTATCATGGCAAATGCAAGCTATGACGATAGACACACCCTTGCCGCCCTGTATGCCATTTCCAAGAGCGTTGACAGGTTTTCCGGTCAGCAGCACCACAAAGCATGCGTGTGCGTCAGGGCGTGGGAGAACCGAACCGGATTTATGTGCTGATACCGGGAAAGGGGGACGCTGCGCCGTCTCCGCTCCGCTTCGGTCGATGCAGGGCAAACGTCCACCGGACGTTTTGTATCCTCTGCGCTGGCTGCCGCCAGCTGCCCTTTTGTGGACTTGCCATCTGGGACACCTTGCGCTGCAGGATGTTCCCAGCCGACAAGTTTCATAAAATATGCTATCTTTTCGATAGGCAGTGAAGTATAATGAAGATGACAACAAATCGAAAATCTGCAATCCAGAAGTCTCTCGATGAAACGCAGTTATTGTTTGACAGCCCGATGCAGGAATATTTTGGATAGGGAGAATTGTCCATGGCAAAAATGACAGTATATCATGGCGGTTATATGCCGGTAAAAGTGCCTGAAATTATCGTGGGAAGAAACACAAAAGACTTTGGAACAGGTTTTTATTGTACGGTAATTAAAGAACAGGCGCAAAGATGGGCGAAGCGATATGATACAAAAAATGTATCGATTTATGAGGTCCGGATAAATTCTGGTCTGAAGATAAAAGAATTTAAGGAAATGACAGATGAATGGCTGGATTTTATTATTGATTGCAGGAGCGGCAAAATCCATGAATACGATATTGTGATCGGAGCAATGGCAGATGATCAGATTTATAATTAGTGTCTGCTGAGCAAACTGAAAACACTTGATTTTACTGACTTTTGCC
>CAUWLJ010000070.1:0-18242 GCA_963559585.1 uncultured Eisenbergiella sp.
TATTTTTCACACGGCTATTTGTGCCGGAGCGTCACAAATAGCCCTGATGCTCCCGCTGCTTACGCTCCGGAATGGAGACTAATGGAGCGGAAGGGACAGTATTTTGACAGACAGGAGGCGGACGGCGCATGGGTGCAATGCGGATTTCAACAAAAGGAAGATATGCGGTGCGGGTCATGGTGGATCTGGCGCAGAACAATACGGGAGAGACCATCAAGGTGAAGGAGATCGCGGAACGGCAGGGAATCTCCGAGAAATATCTGGAGCAGATCATCGCCGTGCTGAACCGGGCCGGTTTTGTGAAAAGCACCAGGGGCGCGCAGGGAGGGTATCGTCTGGCCGGCTCCCCTGAGGAGTACACGGTGGGCCAGATCCTGCGTCTTACCGAGGGGCCTCTGACCCCGGTTCCCTGTCTGGAAACCTGCGACAGCGAGCGGGAGTGCGGCAGGATCGATACCTGCGAGACGGCGGAGGTGTGGCGGCGCCTGTCCGACGCCATCAGCAGCGTGGTGGATCATGTGACGCTGGCAGATCTGACATCGCCCGGAAAGAAAGAGGAGAGGGAGGAAGGATGAGAACGGTTCTGAAAAAATGGTACTGGTGGCTGGCCGCTGCCGTTGTGCTGGGGGAGGCTGCAGTGTTTCTTTTCTTCGGAGAGGGAAGCTATATTGCGGTGCACGATAATCTGGATCTGTTTATGGGACATTTCCAGGCCATGAAGCATTCCGGCACCTTTTGGGCTCAGGAGGGCACGGTTCCCATCCTTGGGGGGATCACCAGGGATTATTTGAGCTCGGAATTTTCCCTGTACAACATCCTGTTCTGGCTTCTTCCGCCGTTTCCCGCCTATATGTGCGGGTATTTCTTGAAGATCGGGGTGGCGCTCGGTTCGGTGATCCTGCTGGCGAAGGATATTTATGGAAAGGATGGCGGTGAGCTGTATTGCAGATACCGTCCTGCGGTGGTGCTCTGCGGGCTGATTTACGGCCTGCTTCCCCTGTTTCCGGCTTACGGAACCGCTTTTGCGTCGATCCCTCTCGTGATCTGCCTGCTGCGCAGGATTTACCGGGGAGAGAGCCGCTTAGATTATCTGTGGCTGTTCCTTTATCCCCTCCTGTCCTATTTTTCCTACTTCGGCTTCTTCATCCTGGGTTATCTGGCGCTGGCTATCCTGATTTTGTGGGTGAGAGATACGCAGATGTTCAGGAGAACATCTGCTGAGATGTCCTGCCGGATACCTGCTGAGATGTCCTGTCGGATACCCGCTGAGAGGTCTTGCCAGGTATCTGCTGATAAGCCCTGGCGGGATTCTGGCCAGAGGGGTGAAAAAACGTCTGCTGAAAAGCCGGGCAGGGCTTCTGTATGGAGATTTCTCAGTCTGCGTCTGCTGGCGGCGCTGGTCGTTCTCTCACTGGGGTATATCCTGTTTGAATACCGGCTTTTCAGGGAAATGCTGTTTTCGGACACGATTTCCATGCGCACTACCATGGCGGACGACAATTTTACGGCGGCGCAGATCCTGTCCACGGTGTGGGATGTGTTTACACAGGCGATCTTTCATGCGCAGCCCTCCCATACCGGGTTCGTTCTGCCGCTGTGCCTGCTTTTTCTGGCCTGGCGTATCGTTTCCTTTATCAGGAAGGGAGAGTGGAAAAAGATCTTTACGGACAGCTTCTGTCTGGTGCTCTTCTTTATCCTGGGAAACTGCCTGATCTATGGGTTCTACTACTGGGAGGGCTTCCGAAAGCTGTTCGAGACGATCCTGCCGCCCATGAAGGGCTTCCAGTTCAACCGGACGGTGTTTTTTAATCCGTTCCTGTGGTATGCTGCCCTGTTTCTGATCGTGAAGGAGCTGTACGACCGCCGGAAAAAATGGCTGGGCAATCTGGCGCTTCTGGCCGCGCTTGCGGTGGTGGTGCTTACGCCTGCTGTGTACAATGATTTTTATTCCACCTGTTATTACAACGCGTACCGGATCCTGAAGCACACCCAGGTGGAGAATCTGAATTACAGGGAATTCTATTCGGAGGAACTGTTTGACCGGATCAAGGAGGAGATTGGGTACGACGGCTCCTACAGCATTGCCTACGGGATGCACCCGGCGGTGCTTTCCTACAACGGGATCGCCACCCTGGACGGGTATCTGGGCTTCTATTCCCAGCAGTACAAGGAGGATTTCGGCGCGATGATCGCTCCCGCCACCAGCCGTGTGCAGGAGTGGGATACTTATTTCTGGGACTGGGGCGCAAGGGCATATATTTTCTCAGGCTCAGGCGAGAACACCTGGAATGCGGTGCGTACCATGCAGGTGGCGGACGACCGCCTCTATATCGACGGGGATATGTTTCGGAGGCTGGGCGGGAAATACCTGTTTTCCAGAATTTCGATCAGCAATGCGGAGGAGCTTGGCTTCCATCTGCTTGGCGCGTATTCCGGGGACGGCTCGCCGTATACGATCTATGTGTATGAGCAGTAACCGACTGAACGTCTGATTCTCAACTGCCGGTGGTTGGTCTGATTCTCAGCCTCCGGTGGTTTGACAGCGCCGTATTTCGGTGGTATGATAAAAAAAGCTATGTAACGAGAGACTTTGAGGATAAAGGAGAACAGGAAAATGCCCATCAGAGTTCATAACTATGCCGGAAAATTCGGCTGGAATATGAGAAAATACTTTCCCAAGCTTGCCAGCGAGGGGTATCTGACCCTGCAGTTTATGACCCGCGGAAAATCCCAGAAGGAATATATTGACTATTTTTTAAACAGCGATCCGATTCCCTATCCGAATGTGGTGAATCTGGAAACCATCAACCGCTGTAACAGCACCTGTGAATTCTGTACTGCAAACAAGAATGCGGAGAAGCGTCCCTACGCAAGGATGGAGGACAGCCTGTACTACAGCATTATCGACCAGCTTCGTGACTGGGGCTACAAGGGCCACCTGACCCTGTACGGCAACAACGAGCCCTGGCTGGACACCAGAATTGTGGAATTTCATAAGTATGCCAGGGAGCAGCTTCCCGACGTGTTTATTTTTATGTCTACAAACGGTCTGCTTCTGGATATTGAAAAGGTGAAATCCATCGTTCCCTATGTGAACCAGCTTATTATTAACAACTACTGCCTGGATATGAAGTTCCACGACAACATCCGGGAGATCTATGAATACGTGAAGGCCCATCCGGAGGAGTTCCGGGATGTGGATATTTTGATCCAGATGAGATACCTGAAGGAGGTGCTCACCAACCGCGCGGGAAGCGCGCCCAACAAGGCGGCTACCGAGAAGGTGATCAAGGAGACCTGCCTCATGCCTTATACGGATATGTGGATCACCCCCACCGGAAAACTGGGTATCTGCTGCTGTGACAACTTTGAGGTGACGGATATGGGCGACCTGACCAAGACTCCGCTGAAGGACGCCTGGAACAGCCCGGAATACCAGAAGCTGAGAAATGCGGTGAAGGATGGACGGCAGAATTATCCATTCTGCAAGCACTGCGATTTTATTGACGCGGGACTGCGCATGGATATTGTGAACGATATTTTGAAGAAGAATAAGAAGAAATGATGGTAACATTTCAGGACTGGCGGGAATGAATTTTCAAACACGCTCCAGGGCCTGAATTGGTTACTGATGATTCAGATGAAAGAATAGAGGATAGAGAGAAGGGCTTCCGAGCTGTGCTTGACGGGCATGGTGGTGGGAGCCTTTTTTTGGTGTGTGGAGCGCGGCTGAACTGTTGTTACTGTTCACGGCAGGCCCGTAAACAGTAACTTTCGCGGGCCTATTGAAAGTTTTTGCTGCGCAAAAGAGGCCCGCTCACTCCTGAATCACATTCTTACGCCTCAAACGGCAGGCGTTTGAGGCTGCTGTGAACAGTAACGAACTGTTACTGTGTATGTGAAAAATAGTAAAAGGTAGATTGACAAAGAGAAGAGAAGAGTAGTACAATATATACATCATATGACGATGCATTGCGTTAAGATATATAGGAGGAGAACTGTGAAAATAAACAGCGAATTAATGAAAGGCAGTACGCCGCTTCTTTTAATGAAGCTTCTTTCCCGCCGGGATATGTACGGGTATGAAATGATCAAAATACTTGAACTTTTATCGAAAGATACATTTCATTTGAAGCAGGGGTCCCTATATCCTATTCTGCATTCTCTGGAGGAAGATGGATACGTTACCTCTTATTGGGAAGAAACGAAGTCTGACAGGAAAAAGAAGTATTACCATATTACTGCAAAAGGAAAAGAACGTTTTGACTGTCTGATTGCAGAGTGGGAGACATACTCCAAAAGCATTGGAATGATTTTGGATTGGGAAAATGCCTATGAATAAACTATTTGAGGAATATATAGAAGAAATTTTAAAAGAATCGGATTGCCCTAAAAGGAAAAGAAAGGAAGTAGCAGAGGAATTAAGAGGGCATCTGGAAGAAATTCAGGAAGAATATCTGCTGTGGGGATATGAGGAAACAAGAGCGGCAGAATCCACATTGGCAGATATGGGTGCAATAGAAGAAATAAAAGAAGAATTTGCGGAGTTGTTTCGTTTCCAGAGAAGAAAGAGATGGAAATATATTGCTAAGGGAACAACTGCTGCGTGTCTGTTTTCGGGATTATCAGCAGTAATGTTGTATTGTACGGAGATTTCCAGGCAGCATCAGGAATTTTGCAAAGGAGTTGTGGAAGGGAGGGTTATGATCAGCTCTGAGCAGTTTACGAATGAATTGTATCAGAGGGATTATTGGAAAAATGATAAAGTAAGAGATGTGATTCGTGCTTATAATGAGGAAAAAAGTAAATACGGTTTTATGAGTATGGTAGTTACAGAGCATGTGTATATTACAGCGACAGAGACTTGGCAGGGGTGTGAATATCAATCCGATACCGGGCAGAAGTGATAGGGCTGATAATATTAAAGCACAGTTTTTTAAAAGTGGATGAAGATTGAAAATAAGCCTGATGGCTGATTTTCAATCAACAGTTTTGTGCCGGAGCGTCACAAAACTGTGAGTATCGCAGGTGAGAAACCACATGCGTGTTTCCTTGCCGCGGCCGGAGCAAAAAGCGCTCCGGCATGGAGGTAATGATGAAAGTTATTTTAAGTAGAAAAGGCTGCGATTCTGATTTCGGGGGCATGCCGGGGATTATTATGCCTGACAACAGGATTGTATATATTCCCATTCCAGGAGATGATTTTGAGACAATTTCCTATATTTCTCTTTTTTGGCTGGTTTAATCGAACTTTCTATGATGAAAATGGAAGATTGAAATTTTGTAAGGGTCAAGGAATACATATGATATTTGGATGGCTGCAGATTGAGGAGGTAATCTATACGCACGAAAGGCCAGTTCCTGAATGGCTGGAATATCACCCACATGCCCTGCAAAGGCGGCTTAACAGGCTGAGTAATTGTATATATACTGGAAGAGAGCGTTTGTCATGGAATTCTGGAATGAAAGGGTATGGTATTTTTTCAAAGGCGAGTGATGCTCTAATTCTGACAAAGAGAGGCTATAGTAGAAGTAAATGGAATTTGCCAGAAGATTTTAAAGATATTTCTATAACATATCATAAAAATACATCATGGAAAGAGGATTATTTTCAGTCGGCATACAGGGGGCAGGAATTTGTGTTTGAGGAGCATAAAGCTGTTGAACTGTGGGCACGTGAAATAGTAGAGAATAATCAAGATTTTATTTCTTATGCTCCTGTATATCCAGCAGGCGGTTTTTCGGGCAGCGCAGCCGGAAGTTCTCAACCAGGCAATCATAGCGGTGGAGGGAAAAAGTCAGAACATGACACTGAAATTGGTACAGGAAAATCTAATGCGGCAAATCATGTGCTTTAAGCAGGTGCATGTCCAGAAATATTCAGCGGACAGCAACAGAACCCCTTGTTTTTCCGCCCGCATATCCACAGAGACAAAAACGTAAGCCGGAAGCCTGGCACAGGCTCCGGCTTTTATCCTTGCTGCTTTTTATTGTGATGCAGAACGCTTCCTCTCAAAGAGGTTTTCGTTACTTCCCCTCATGATACTCCTGCTCCGTATTCACGTTCCAGATATTGTCCCTGGAGCGTACATTTCCCAGGATGTTCTTCACGGCCTCAAAGGAGGTCACCATGGAGTGGTCGATGTTGTTGTAGCGGTGCTGGCCGTTGCGGCCCACGCAGTAGAGATTATCGATGGTATTCAGGTAATCGCGCAGGACGTCCATATCCTTGTAGGTATCGAAATAGGCGGGATAGGCCTTTTTCACCTTCTCCATATGGGTGTCCAGAACCACATCGGTGCTGTCGATCAGGCCCATCTGTACCATTTCCTTTGTGGCAAAATCGGAAAATTCCTGCTCCGTCATGTTCCACATGCTGTCGTTTTCGGTGCAGAAATATTCCAGCCCCACCCAGACGGTGTTCTGCAGATCCTTCACCATGTAGGGCGACCAGTTGTTGTAGATCTGGAAACGGCCCATCTGTACCGTGCGGTCATGCACATAGATCCAGTCGTCAGGCACGATATTGCCCACAGTGGAGATCTTGGTTTTATTGACCAGGTTCAGCCTGGGAACCAGAACGCCCAGGGTCATGTAGTCCCGATAGGGAAGGCCGGCGGCAATCTCGGCTTCCCGCCTGGGCACGTCGTTCATGCCTCCTACCAGATCCTTAATGGGCATGGAGGAAATGAAAATATCGCCCTCCGCCTGATATTCCTGCCCGTCCTTTTCGTAGGTCAGGCTGGTGATGCGGTTGTTCTCATCCTTATGAAACCGGGTCACCCTGCAGCCGCGCAGGATGCGTCCGCCAAGCTTCTCGATCTCGGCGCCCGTCACATCCCACAGCTGGCCGGGGCCAAGCTTGGGATAGGAAAATTCCTCAATGAGGGAGGTCTCCACGTGGCCGTTTCCCTTGCCGGGGAGGCGTTTTCGGACAACATCGGCGATCACTGCCATCACGGAAAGCCCCTTGGCACGCTGGGCCCCCCAGGAGGGGTCGATCTCGCTGGGGCTTCTTCCCCACAGATTTTCGGTATATTTTTCAAAAAACATGGAATACAGCTTGCGGCCGAAGCGGTTGATGTAGAAATCCTCCAGAGAGTTCTCCTTCCGCTTGTGGAGCACGGAGGCCAGATAGCTGAAGCCTGCCTGGAAGGTGGTGATCAGGCCCATGTTTTTGAAGGTTTCCCATTTTAATGTGATGGGATAGTCAAAAAACTTCCTGTCAAAATAGATGCGGGATACGCGATTGCGCTTCAGCATCACCCGATCCTCCTTCTCCGGGTCGGGGCCGCCGGGGGCAAGCTCGGGTGTGCGTCCAAGTATAATATCGTCATAGGCAGGCGCGCCCTGAGGAGGGAGCATGTTTTTCCACCATTCGTTTACGTGCGGATCTTTGGAGAAAAAGCGGTGGCCGCCCATATCCATACGGTTTCCGTTGTATTCCACGGTCTTGGAAATACCGCCCAGAAGGCTGCTTTCCTCAAAAACGGTCACCTTTATATCCTGCGACTGCTTCAGCAGCTCGTAGGCCGCTGTAAGGCCTGCGGGGCCTCCGCCGATAATCAATGCTTTCCTCATAAGTAGTGGATTCCTTTCCGGGCGTCGCCGAACGCCTTCATTGGTAACTCAGTTCCTTTAATCTTAACATAAAATTGGCACGAATTCAAATAGGAAAAAGAGGTTTGACAGCATATCTCTGTTTTGATATGCTGAAAACTATATACAGGCTGCCGCTTACTGGCCTGCCGGCAGGCAGCAGCTTCAATAAGGAGCAGAAATGTGAAGGAACGAAGGGAGAGAACGGCGGTGCCGTTGTGGATCAAAAAGGCGCTGGCGCTTCTGGCGGCGGTTCTGGCTGCGGAGCTGCTGGTGGGGAACTATTCGGCATTAAGGAGTATGCTCTGGCAGGAGACGGAGCTGACGGGGAGGACGAGGCTGGAGGGGGCTGTGCCTGCGGAGGATGAGGGAGGGCAGGAGGAAGCTGGCAGATACGTGAGCCGGACGGGCAGCTTTACCCTGACGGCGGAGGGGCTGGATTGTGAGATGGGCAATCTGTATCTGGGACTGGAGCTGCCGGAGGGAATGGTGGTAACCTATACGGTGAGCCTGACGGACGAGGGAAATTATTATGCCTACAGTCTGCCGCCGCAAAGGATGGCGGAGTGGCTTCCCTCCATGCGCTATACCAATCTGTACCCATATGGAAGGGTGCACAGTCTGAGCGTCCGGGTGGAGGGAACCCCGGGCATGGCTTTTACCCTGGAGAAGCTGGCGGTCAATGTGAGCAGGCCCTTTCGGCTCCAGCCTGTCCGTCTGCTGCTCCTTCTGGGGCTGGGCGGCCTGATGCTTGTTTTTGGAGAGAAAAGCAGGCTCTATGAGATCACCTTCCGTCCGGAAAGCCGCAGGCAGAGGGCGGTGACGGCGGCAGTGGTGCTGGCGCTTCTGGCGTTTGGCTGGTTTCTGGTGCGTGCCAACAGCGCGTGCGTGGAGTCGCCCTGGCCCCACCATCAGCAGTACCGCCTGCTGGCGGAGGCCATCAGCCAGGGGCATGTATGGGTGGACGAGCAGCAGGCCCGGATCCTTGAGGGGGTGGCGAATCCCTATGACACCAGCTATCTTCTGGCAAACCAGATTCCCTACTGGGCGGACTATGCCTATCTGGACGGAAGGTATTATGTGTATTTCGGAATCGTCCCGGAGCTGCTTTTTTTCCTGCCCGCATATCTGCTTCTGGGAAAGGGATTTCCCAATTACCTGGCGGTGTACCTGTGCTTTGCAGGATTCGTGACCGCTGTGTTCGGCCTGTACCGGGAGGCGGTGAAAAGATGGTTTGCCGGTATTCCGTTCGTGCTCTATCTGCTGGCCGGGGCGGTGACGGTGACCTTTGGCAGCTATGTGTATCTGGTTGTTAGGCCGGATCTGTACCACATCCCCATGATGGGGGCAAATATGTTCACGGCCGCAGGACTGTGGCTGTGGCTGTGGGGGCTGAACCGGAAAAAGGGAAGGCTCCTCCTTTGGGCCGCAGGCTCCCTGTCCATGGCTCTGGTGGCGGGCTGCAGGCCGCAGCTGCTTCTTTTTTCCGCGCTTGCATTTCCCCTGTTGTGGCGTGAGATCTTCGGAGAAAAGGAGGCGGGCTGCCGGATCGGGCACATGGGGAAAACGCTTCGGAAGCGGTGGAAGGAGCTTCTGGCGCTGGGACTGCCCTATGCGGCTGTGGCGGCGGGGATTATGTATTACAATGCCCTGCGGTTTGGCTCACCCTTCGATTTTGGCGCGGCCTACAGCCTGACCAACAATGACATGACGAAGCGGGGGACGAATCTGTCCAGGATCGCCTATGGGATCTACTGCTTTTTCTTTCAGCCGGGCCGGGTGGAGGGCACGTTCCCCTTCCTGTATTCCAGCGGCCTGGAAAATGGCTACATGGGAAAAATGGTGTCGGAATTTCTCTTCGGCGGTATTTTTGTGAGCCAGGCCTTTACCTGGAGCCTGCTTTTCTATGGGAAAATGAGAGGGGCGTTAAAGGAGAAGCGGCTGGGGGCGGTGGTGATTGTGAGCCTGGCGGCGGCGGTGCTGATCGGCGGCTTTGACGCCAACGGGGCGGGCGTGCTGCAGCGGTATATGTCGGACCAGGTGTTTGGAGTGGCGTTTGCTTCCATGCTGATGCTGTTCCTGCTGGCGCAGACCTTCCGCGGGACTGCGGGCTGGGGATATGTGACGGTCTATATCAGGGCGGCGCTGGCGTTTCATGCGGCCTATGCGTTTCTGATGATTTTTGCCTGTGGGGACAGCGTAAATCTGATGAATTATGGGCAGAGGCTGTACTACGGGGCGGCGGAGCTGTTTCGGTTCTGATGGAAAGGCTGCGGTATTTGCGGGCGGGCAGCTTCCTGCGGGGCGGCATGTATCACAGACCTGCCGGAGCCCTTTTTCGTGGAGGAAGGAATGGAAAAGAGAGCGCTTTTTGACAGAAAAACTTCCTATACGCTCAGGGGGATTGCCATACTTATGGTGATGGCCTCCCACTATGCGGTCAGCTGTGCAGAATGGATCAATAACCCGCAGATTACCCTTTTCGGCTCCAGGCTGGGAAAGTACGGCGTGGATATTTTTTTCCTGATGTCCGGCTATGGGCTGGTGAAAAGCACAGAGGGAAAAAGGCTGGAGCTTCGTTTTATCTGGAAACGGATGCAGAATACATACCTGCCGTATCTGATCATTGCCGGGATCATTGAACTCACAGCAGGCGGGGAGGTGACGGGGGCGCGGATCGTCCGGTATCTGCTGGGGGTGGACTACTGGTTTATTTCCCTGATTATGATGCTGTATCTGGCTTTTTTCCTGATTTTTATGCTGGTGGAAAAGGCGGGCGGAGCGGATCCGGATGGACAGGGCTGGAATGGCATGGGAAAATGGCTTGGGTTCGGTCTGCTGGCTGGGGTGACGGCCCTTCTCAGCTGGCTTTTGCACGCAGGGGGGATGCAGGAATTCTGGTATGTGTCCAATCTGGCCTTTGCAGCAGGGGTATCCTGCGGCCTGTGGGAGGGGCGGCTGCTGGATTGGGAGAGGTGGTGGAGGCCTGCAGGCTGCGTTGTATTCGGGCTGCTGTTCTGCGGGGCGGCATATCCGGGGATGCGGGGCGGGATCGCTGAGGCATACAGGATTCCGGCGCTCCTTGGCGCAAATCTGGTGTGGACGCTCTGGGTGGTGTGCCTGTCGGGCTGTCTGCGGCCCCGCAAAATCCGGCTGCAGGATGCGGCGCATAAAGCTGTGACGCACAAAGACGCGATGCGTATTCTGATGCGTATTCCTATTTTTGTGCTGATGTTTCTGGGTAAAATATCCCTGTACCTGTATCTGTTCCATATGTTTCTTTATTATCAGGTGCTGAACCGGTGTCTGGATATGAAGCCCGGGCCCCGGTTTGCCCTGACCCTGGCCGTGACGGTGGGAGCATCCTGGCTTTTGTGGGCGGCGTGGAACGGATTGATGCGGATGGGCAGGAAGCGGTGAAATGGAATGGAGATCAATATGAGAAAAAAATGGTTGAAAATGATGGGAGCGGTTGTGACTGGAGTGTGGTTTTTGAGCCTGGCAGAGCTGCCGGTGCATGGAGCGGAGGCGCTCCCGATGGAAGCGGGAGGGCAGGAGACGGTTATGGCACAGGCTCAGGCGGAAATGCAGGCAGCCGTGCAGGCCCAGGCGGCCGCTCAGGCGGAACTGCAGGCACAGCTGCAGGCGGCTGCTCAGGCAGCCCTTCAGGCGCAGGCCCGGGCGGAAATGCAGGCGCAGGCTCAGGCGGCAGCCCAGGCGGAAATGCAGGCCCAGGCTCAGGCGGCAGCCCAGGCGGCCATTCAGGCGCAGCAGCAGGCGGCCGCTCAGGCAGCGGCGCAGGCTCAGAAGGATGCGGCAGCCCAGGCAGCGGTGGAGGCCCAGGCGGCCCTTCAGGCGCAGATCGCGGGCCGGCTGCAGGAGCTTGCCCTGCAGCAGCTGGAGGCCGCCGCAGAGAACCAGACGCCTGTACCGGCGCCGGTGGTGCTGATCGGAGATTCCCGTTTCGTACAGATGCAGGAGGCCGTGGGCCCCAATCCCTGCGCCTGGGTGGCTTCCTCCGGCCAGGGCTATAAATGGCTTGAGGAGAGTGCCCTGGCCAGGGCGGACAGGCTGATCGGGGGCGGCACGAGGGTACTGATCAATCTGGGCGTAAATGATACGAGGAACGCAGATAAGTACCTGGCCCTGATCAATGTCAAGGCGGCAGAGTGGGTACAGCGCGGCGCGGTCGTATACTATGCGTCGGTGAATCCGGTCTGGACGAATCCCCATGTGACGAAGGAGCAGGTGGAAGCCTTTAACACCAGGCTGCAGGCCGGACTGGCGCCTTACATTCAATGGATCGACAGCTACCACTACCTTCTCTCCACCGGAATGCGTCTGGTGGACGGGCTGCATTTTGACGAGGATACCAGCAGAAGGATCTATACGTATTATATGGCGGCACTGTTTGCTTCCCAGCCGTCCGGAGATCTTCCGGACAGCTCGTCAATGCTGCAGTCCAGCGCGGAGGCGATCAGGTAAATATTTTTAAAGGAAGGACTGTGCACCTTGGCGTTCATGATTTTTTTCAGCGTTTCGTAGGGAACACCGGAGCGTTCGGAAAGAGTACGCATTGTCCAGCCGTGTCTGGCAAGCTGTCCGGAAATCCGTTCCGCAAGAACCAGGGACAGTTGATCCGGAAGGGTTTGATCGTTTTTCGCATGTGTCTGATACATAAATACCTCCTGGGAAAATAGTGTGTGCAGAAGAACTGCATATATATATATCCCCGGATGTGCCGGAAAAGGCACATAAAAAATAAAAAATTTTCTTCCGGGTGTGGAAACGGCTCCGGAAGGAGAATGGGGCGCCGCTGTGCGCGGCAGAAAAGGAGAAGAATTTGAAAGAAATTACCAGAATCCCTCTTCAGGGGCTTCCAAATACCAGAGACCTGGGTGGATTTGAAACCATGGACGGCAGGCGGATACGGCCGCACAGGCTGCTGCGCAGCGGCCAGCTTGCGGATATGACGGAGGCAGACCGGGAGAAGCTTCTGAACGAATATGAGCTGAGAACCGTGGTGGATCTGCGGACGGAGCGGGAGAGGAGGGAATTTCCCGATCCTGAAATGGAGGGAGTGGCCTATTACGAGAACCCGATCCTGGAGGAGCTGGCAGTGGGGCTGACCAGGGAAAAGGGGGCGTTTGCGGACATGCTTTCTCTTTTGTCCCGCCAGCTGGAGCAGGGGACGGACGCGGTGGAGGAATATATGACCGGACTGTACCGTGATTTCGTGAAAAATCCTTTTGCCAGAGGACAGTACCGGAGCTTTTTCCAGATCCTGCTGAAGCAGGAGGAGGGGGCCGTCCTGTGGCACTGCAGCGCGGGAAAGGACAGGGCCGGGATAGGCTGTGTGCTGGTACTGTGGGCGCTGGGCGTGCCGGAGCCGGCCATACGGGCGGATTATCTGAAGGTGAATGAGTTTGCCGCCGCTGCGGTGGAGAAGCAGCTTGCCGCGCTGGACGGGCAGATCGGGGATCCTGCCCTGAAGGACTGCCTGAGAGGGCTGATGCAGGTGCGGGAGAGCTATCTGGACGGCGTCCTGAACGAGATCAGAGAGGAGTCCGGCTCCATGGAGCGTTTCCTGGAGCAGGAGATGGGGCTGGACGATAAGGCCAGAGAGCGGCTGTGCGCCCTGTATCTGAAAGGAGAATAAGGCTCCTGACTGCAGCAGACTCAAACAGTGCAGCCGGAGGTGTGAGAACAGGCTTCAGGGGGGAGCGGAATGGAGCAGAACAATGAATGAGGAAAAATTAAGGAAAAATATGAGCAGGGCGGGCGTTGTATTCTTTACGGCGCTGTTTTGCTGCTTCCTGTGGGGAAGCGCGGCGCCCTGTATTAAAATCGGATACGGGATTTTCGGTATCGGGGAGCAGGACAGCATGGATCAGATCGTATTTGCGGGGATCCGTTTTACCATGGCCGGTCTGCTGGTGATCCTGCTGGGCAGCCTGCTGCAGAAAAAAGCGCTGAAGCCGGCGAAGGCCTCCTGGCCTATGGTGCTGAAGCTGGCTATGGTGCAGACG
Source organism: uncultured Eisenbergiella sp. (assembly GCA_963559585.1). GTDB lineage: Bacteria > Bacillota > Clostridia > Lachnospirales > Lachnospiraceae > Eisenbergiella. Next base: position 13,629 of record CAUWLJ010000070.1, read on the forward strand.
GTGGCACAGTATATCTTCTTTTACATAGGAGTGGCCCATACCTCCGGGGTGAAATCCTCCATTATCGTGGCCTCCAACGTGTTCCTGTCCATATTTGTGGCAGCAGTGTGCTTTGGTATGGAAAAGCTGAATGCGAAAAAGGTGGCGGGCTGCCTGATTGGCTTTGCGGGAGTGGTGCTGATCAATCTGAGCGGTGGCGGGATCGACATGAATTTTTCCCTGCAGGGAGAGGGCTTCGTATTCCTTTCCGCTCTCAGCTACGCCTTTTCATCGGCGATGATCAAGAGGTATTCCGCCGCGGAGGATACAGTGACACTCAGCGGCTATCAGTTCCTGTGCGGCGGCCTGCTCCTGACGGCGGCAGGGCTTCTGTGCGGCGGAAGAGTGGAGCTGACGGCCGCCTCCCTGGGCGGCTATGGTCTGCTTGTGTATCTGGCCTTTATCTCGGCGGCGGCCTATACCCTGTGGGGGCTTCTGCTGAAATACAATCCTGTGGCAAGTGTAGCCGTTTACGGTTTTATGAATCCCATGTGCGGCGTGCTTCTGTCCGCCCTGCTTCTGGGGGAGAGCAGCCAGGCCTTCGGCCTGACCGGTCTGGCCGCGCTGGTGCTGGTGTGCGCCGGGATCCTGGTGGTGAACGGCGGAGGCGGCAGGGCGGGCCGGGAGGGGAACGCGTAGGCTGCTTCAAACGCATTTCAGGCTCAATAGAGGAGCTTCACATTTTCAATCTGATTCTCAGAAATGTCAAACTGCCATATGGAATGTCCCGGAAGCCGGTGCTCCGTGAGGTAGTAATGACCATCGAAGCTTCCTGTATAGTAGGGAGTGCCGCCGCCTATGAAGGTGGAGTATACATCCTCATACCCGCCTTCTGCCAGGCCGTGCAGATCCCGGGTGCGGAGGATGGTGGCATACTCCTGGCTGCCTGCGGCGTCGGTGGACACGGTGATATAAAAATAATCCCCGATCCGTGCAAGCTGAACCATACCTGCGATTTCCGGCCCCACCGGGTATTCCTCCAGGATCTGCAGATCCGACAGCCTGGCCCGGATGATGGAGGAATTGCCGGAAACGAAATAGATCTCATCCTCCAGGATGGTAAAGGAGCGCACATACACGCCGCTTAACTTCTCGATCCTGCGCACATCGCGCAGCACCACCCGGGAGCTGTCCTTCAGCCTGTCAAATACAAAAATTTCCCCTGTCATGGAGCTTAACGCATAGAAAAGCTCCGTTTTTTCATCATATACCACAAAATGAGGACGGACGCCGATCTCAGGGAAGCTCTGGGTGAGCCGGAAACCGCCGCCCTCCTTTTCAAAGACGAGAATGGAATGGTTTTCCGTATCGTCAGCCAGATAAACCACGCCGTCCCCGGCCAGTGTGTGTCCCCGGCTGAGCTGATCGGTCATCACCCTCCAGTCCCGGATGGGAGCGGAAAGGGAATCACTGTAGAGGATCTGGTCGTGATAGCAGTCCACAATAAAATAGGTGTCTTCTATTTTGGTAATGCAGGTGGGAACGCTCAGCCCCGTATGAGGGTTGGCCTGCCCGGAGAGCGCTCCGTCCGCAACCGGCTCCGAGGCCCGCAGATAGGACGTCTCACTGTATGCTTCCCAGAGCCAGATCCCCGCTGCGGTCAGGATGATGGATAAAGGAAGAAGAAAAATAAAAGGTTTGCGTGATTTCCCGGCTGTTCTTGTCATAATGGCCTCCTGTCATGAAATGGCGGTAGTAAAATCGTTACTGTTCACAGCAGCCTCAAACGCCTGTTGTTTAAGGCGTAAGAACGTGATTTGGCAGTGAGCGGTCTTTTTTGCGAAGCAAAGACTTTGAACAGGCCCGCGAAGGCCGCTGCTTACCGGCCTGCCGGTGAACAGCGGCGCAAAATCCGCCTGTAACATAACATTTACTATAACACAGCCGGGGCGTTTGGCTCAAGCGGCGGAAAGCCCAGGAGGGGCGTTTTGTGGAGCAGCTGTTACTGTTCACTGGCAAGCCAGTAAACAGTAACTTTCGCGGGCCTATTGAAAGTTTTTGCTGCGCAAAAGAGGCCCGCTCACTCCTGAATCACATTCTTACGCCTCAAACGGCAGGCGTTTGAGGCTGCTGTGAACAGTAACGAGCAGCTTGCTGCTGCTTTGGGAGCGCGGGCGGAACTGCTGCAGACAGAGGGCTGACGGAGCGTTTTTTCTTTCGCGGCCCATGGCGCTGATTCCATATTCGTGTTATACTGAAGCTGTACGAAGCAGAAAGACATGAGGGAGGCAGAGACGGCGAGGAGGAGGAAACCATATGAAGAAAAAAGTGACGGTCACCATTGGACGCGAATACGGGAGCGGCGGACGCGAGGTGGGAGAGAAGCTGGCGGAAAAGCTGGGCATCCTTTTTCTGGACAGGAATATCCTCAACGAGATCTCAAGGAAGAGCGGGATCAGCGTGGACACTCTGATGGAAAACGACGAGAGGCCCACATCTTCCTTCAGGGAATCTTTGATTTCACGGGAATCTTTGATTCCCTATGATTTTGACGCGGAGACGCTCAGCGAGAAGTTGTTCGATATGCAGGCGGATTATATCCTGCACAAATCCCAGGAGGAATCCTGTGTGGTGGTGGGGCGGTGCGCGGATGTGGTGCTTGCCTATCAGGAGGATGTGGTGAACGTTTTCATCTATGCCAACCGGGATGACAAGATCAGACGGATCAACAGGCTTTACCATCTGGGAGACCGGCAGAAGGCGGCCAAGCTGATACGCAAAACGGAGAAAATCCGCAGAAACTATTATCAGTATTATACGGACGAGATCTGGGGGGATAAGAGAAACAAGGCTCTGATGATCAACACCTCCGAGACCGGTGTGGACGGAGCCGTGGAGCTGATTATTGCTTATCTGAAAATCAAGGGCTATGTGGACGGAGCGGAGGATCCGGCTCAGGATGAGGAATAAGAGATAGGAGAGGTGAAAGGCTGGATGGATAAGGAGACTTTCTGAATATAATAAAAATGTGATTTAAAACACAAAAACTACAATAAAAGTGTGAGGAGTGAATCTATGGAACGATTTATTTTGAAAAATCTACTGGATTGGAAAAATTCTCCTTACCGTAAACCTTTGATCCTGAAAGGTGTTCGACAGGTAGGAAAAACTTGGATTCTCAAAGAATTCGGAAGGCGTTATTACGAAAACACCGCATATTTTAACTTTGATGAAAACGAGGAATACAAACAGTTCTTCGAGACTACCAAAGATGTTGATCGTATTCTGCAGAACCTGATGCTGGCAAGTGGTCAGAAGATTGCGCCTGAAAAAACCCTCATCATCTTCGATGAGGTACAGGACTGCCCTAAAGTTATCAACTCCATGAAGTATTTCTGCGAGAATACTCCGCAGTATCATATCGCCTGTGCCGGTTCTCTGCTGGGTATCGCTTTGGCGAAGCCTTCTTCCTTCCCTGTGGGCAAGGTCAACTTTATGCAGATTGATCCCATGATTTTTTCGGAATTTCTGGCTGCTAATGGTGATGAAAACCTTGCTGCATATTTGGAAAGTGTGGATACCATTGAGCCGATCCCCGATGCGTTCTTTAATCCTCTGTATGAGAAATTGAAGATGTACTATGTCACCGGTGGTATGCCTGAATCCGTTTTGATGTGGACGGAAGCCCGTGATGTTTCCGCTATGCAGGAAGCTCTGTCTGGAATTATTGGCGCTTATGAGCGTGACTTTGCAAAGCATCCCAATATCAGCGAGTTTCCGAAGATCTCTATGATCTGGAAGTCCATACCTTCTCAGCTTGCAAGAGAGAATAAGAAGTTCATTTACAAGGTTGTCAAAGAAGGAGCAAGAGCCCGTGAATATGAAGATGCTCTCCAGTGGCTGGTAGATGCCCGCCTGGTGCATAAAATCTACCGCAGCTCCGCTCCCGGACTTCCTGTGGCTGCTTACGATGACTTGTCAGCATTTAAGATTTATCTGGCAGATGTGGGTCTGCTTCGCCGTCTGGCACAGCTGGCACCTACTGCTTTTGGTGAGGGTAACCGGCTGTTTACCGAGTTCAAGGGTGCTTTGACCGAAAACTTTGTGTTACAGACCTTGGTTACACAGTTTGAAGTAATTCCCCGCTACTGGACACAGACTAATCCTCCGTATGAAGTTGATTTCCTGATCCAGAAAGAAAATGATATTTTCCCTGTTGAGGTTAAATCAGAAGCTAATACATCCAGCAAAAGTCTTAAGAAGTTCAAGGAACTGTTTCCGGATATGGTAAAACTAAGTGTACGTTTCTCTCTGGACAATTTGAAATTGGATGACGATGTGCTGAATATCCCTCTGTTTATGGCAGATCAAACAGATCGATTGATTGGACTGGCGTTGGAACATAAATACGGATGAGCAAAGAAGAGGACGGTGCCTGAGCACCGTCTTTTTCATACAATAGGAAAGTTCCTTTCCTATTGTATGAAAAAGAACGCTCCGCTGTGGATGCGCACTCGCGCGAGAGGCAGATATTGCCTGACGGCAATCGCGCTCGGCGCGGGTGTGCGTCAAGACGCACACTTTTTTACTGATGAGACAGACAGAGGATTTGAACATAGCGGATTCAGATATCCA
>CAUWLJ010000071.1:0-18232 GCA_963559585.1 uncultured Eisenbergiella sp.
AAAAGGAGCTGCGTAGCAGCGGAAAGCCCCGTAGGGGCGTTTTGCGGAGCAGCTTGTTGCTGCTCCGTGGGCGCGGGCTGAACTGTTACCATTTTTATTGTTATGGCAGACTGGAGCGTATTTGAAAATTCATCCCCGCGCTCTGACAGACAGCAGTTTTTTCATATTCTCTTACCAGACGCCAAAACCCCGGCCTCCGGCACAGGCCGGATCCGGGGTTTTGGAGAAAAGACAGGCATCTTTACCGGCATGAATGGTCAAAATCATGCAGGCATGTTTCGACCATTCCAACCGATATGGCTGAACTGTTATTTAAAAATCGAATTTATCTGAGAAATAGGCTTCCAGGTCTGCGATTGCAACCCTCTCCTGCTCCATGGAATCGCGGAAGCGGACGGTAACGCACTGGTCATTCTCGGAATCAAAATCGTAGGTAATGCAGAACGGTGTACCGATCTCATCCTGGCGGCGGTAGCGCTTGCCGATGTTTCCGCGGTCATCGAATTCGCAGTTGTATTTTGCGGAAAGCTTCTCGTAGATCTTCTCCGCACCCTCGTTCAGCTTCTTGGACAGGGGAAGGATACCGATCTTCACGGGAGCCAGGGCGGGATGGAAATGAAGGACGGTTCTCACATCTCCCTCACCGATCGCCTCCTCGTCATAGGCGGCGCACAGGAAGGCCAGCACTACACGGTCTGCTCCCAGGGAAGGCTCCACCACATAGGGCACATACTTAATATTCTTCTGGTCGTCAAAATAGGTCATATCCTGGCCGGACACGTTGGCATGCTGGGTCAGATCGTAGTCGGTCCTGTCCGCAATGCCCCACAGCTCACCCCAGCCGAAGGGGAACAGGAACTCAATGTCGGTGGTTGCCTTGGAATAGAAGGAAAGCTCCTCCTGATCGTGGTCTCTCACCCGCATCTCCTCTTCCTTGATTCCAAGGGTCTGAAGCCAGTTGATGCAGAACTGTTTCCAGTAGGCGAACCATTCCAGATCCGTGTCGGGCTCGCAGAAAAATTCCAGCTCCATCTGCTCAAACTCACGGGTACGGAAGGTAAAGTTGCCGGGAGTGATCTCGTTACGGAAGGATTTGCCGATCTGGCCGATACCGAAGGGAAGCTTCTTCCTGGAGGTACGCTGTACGTTCTTGAAGTTGACAAAAATACCCTGTGCGGTCTCGGGACGCAGATACACGGTGTTCTTGGCGTCCTCTGTCACACCCTGGAAGGTCTTGAACATCAGGTTGAACTGGCGGATATCGGTAAAATTATGCTTCCCGCAGGTGGGACAGGGAACGTTATGTTCTTCGATGAAGGCCATCATCTTCTCCTGACTCCAGCCGTCGATGGAACCGTCCAGTTCAATGCCGTTTTCCTGGGCAAAATCTTCAATGAGCTTGTCGGCACGGAAACGCTCATGGCACTCCTTACAGTCCATCAGGGGATCGGAGAAGCCGCCCAGATGTCCGCTGGCCACCCAGGTCTGGGGATTCATCAGGATCGCGCAGTCCACACCCACATTGTAGGGGTTCTGGGTAATGAACTTCTGCCACCAGGCCTTCTTCACATTGTTCTTCAGTTCCACTCCAAGATTTCCGTAATCCCATGTATTGGCAAGGCCCCCGTAGATCTCAGAGCCGGGATACACAAAGCCTCTCGCCTTGGCAAGGGCCACGATCTTTTCCATGGTCTTTTCCATCTTTTTCCTCCTGTCCGTTCCTGCCTGGCAGACCGGCCTTTCCATTCGGATTTGCCGGGCCTGCGTGCAGGAAGCTTAAATTATTTAAATATAATATAGGAAAGCATCTCTCCGCTGGAGGAGACCGCTTCTTTTCCGTTATCGGATACGGTTACATCGCTGCTGGCATAGAGGATCTCACCGTATGGGATCACCTTCACGGCCTCTCTGAAGATTACGATGTGCCGCTCTCCCATGTCCAGGATTTCCGCCTTGGTGATGCCTGCGCCCTCAGGATCCGCGCTGGCAAGCTCCACATTCAGATCGTATCCGGCCTCGAAAGCCTGCTTCACCGTTCCGCAGAACAGGGCCTGCCGGTAGAAACCGGCATAATCCTCCGGTTTCTGAAACGTCATCACAACCCGGACTCTGCCGTCCTCCAGCTCTGCCGAGTTCAGCTTCACCTTCTCAGTTCCTGCATTGTAAGCATCTGCCTGGGTCTGAATCTCATTTTTCAGTTCTTCCAGATCATAATAGCTTTCTGAAAAATCCTCCACAATGGTATGAACCACTTCTCCGTTCTTCTTTAGCTGAAGTCTGGTCACATCCTCGGTCTCCTCCTTCTCCCCGCATCCCGGCAGAAGGAAAGCAAAGCAGACCGTCAGAAGAATCGTTAATAATTTACGCATGGCTGCTCCTATCTGCGTGCACTGGCACGTCTTTCCTATTATAGCCGACCTTTTAGGGTTTTTCAACCAAAAGTTCCAGAATCTCCAGGCTCTTAAAGTTCCCGTCCAGGAACCGCCGGACCAGAAGCCCGGCGATCTCTCCAAGCTCCGCCAGAACCTGGGGGCTCACCGTAAAGGTATAAAGCTTTTCCACAGGGGCGGACGCAATGAAGGAGACCGCATACCGCGTGGATTCCTGCCACTGTCTGTATGTGGGAATGCCGGGAAATTCTCCGCCGGTAACGATGGTTCTCAGCTCAAATATGTACCTGACAAGAGGGCGGGGAATGCCTGCTGCGCCAAGGGCACGCAGGGACTGGTACAGGAGCTTCAGCTGCTCTCTTTCATCGTTGTTTTCCCTGGTGCAGTAGTCGCAGATCTCCAGAAAATACATGCCGTAGCAGGAGCCCTCATAGTCGGAACGGAGCGTCTCAAAATAGTTGGATATGAAAGCCTCTCCCACCGTGTAGGAGCTTCTGCCTGCGTACAGCTTGAATTCTCCGAAGCTTAACGGGCTTGTGGGGCCCATAAGGCGGCTGTTCTGCCGCCTGGCCCCTCTTGCAAAAGCCGGGATTTTTCCCCGTTCCCTTGTGAGAAGGACGATCCTGCGGTCATATTCCCCTATGGGTTCCGCCTTCAGTATGAGTCCTGTCACCGTGAGCAAATCCTGCATAAGTATCCGTTTCCCGTCCTTTGTCCTTTTTCCCTGCGCTGCCTGTGTCCTCCAGGTTTTGTGTACAAAACCGTTTTTGTGTGCAAAACTGTTTTTGTGTACAAAACTGTTTTTCAGCAGAAAACCCATTCCCTGCAGAAAGCCCATTTTCAGCAGAAATACTGCTTCCTGCGGCATACCGGAGATAATCTTCCACTTTTCCTGACAGTGCAAAGGCATTCCAGTCCTTCATTTCTCCCATTTTCATCACCAGTCCTCTTCTGTTATTTTGCAGATAAGGAAATCCTGCCCCTGCGGAGCAGCTTTCCTTATGGCCTGGTGTTAGGGTCTGCCGTTTGACCGTCTTCTATTCTGTATCTTTGGGATTATAGCCAAAATTTTTGAGAAGGAAATCGCTGTCGCGCCAGTCCTTCTTTACCTTAACCCAAAGCTGAAGGTTTACCTTACAGTCCAGAAGCTTCTCAATATCAAGGCGTGCTTTGGTTCCGATGTTTTTCAGCATGGAACCGCCTTTTCCGATGATGATTCCCTTATGGGAATCCCTCTCGCAGATAATGGTGGCGTCAATATCCACGATGCTTCCCCGCTCCTTCATCCGGTCAATGGCAACGGCAATCCCGTGGGGGATCTCATCGCTTAAGCTGCGCAGGGCCTTCTCGCGGATCAGCTCGGCCACGATCTGGCGCTCCGGCTGGTCGGTCACGGTATCCTCGTCATAAAAGGGCATACCGAAGGGAAGATACTTGAAAATACAGGAAATCAGTTCCTTTGTGCCTGCCCCTGTGCGGGCAGACAGGGGAATGATCTCCGCAAAATCCAGCTCTCTGCGGTATAAGTCGATGGCAGGCAGGATTTCCTCCTTTTTTACTGTATCCGTTTTGTTGATGACCAGGATCACGGGCGTCCGGGTCTGGCGGAGCTGTTCGATGATATAGCGCTCCCCTGCCCCGATGAAGGTGGCAGGCTCCACCAGCCACAGGATCACGTCCACGCTTCCAAGGGTGCTCTCCGCGGCGCGCAGCATGTAGCTTCCCAGCTTGTTTCTGGCTTTATTGATGCCTGGGGTATCAAGGAATACGATCTGTCCCTCCTCAGACGTGTATACGGCCTGAATCCGGTTCCGGGTCGTCTGGGGCTTATGGGAGGTGATGGAAATCTTCTGTCCCACAAGCCTGTTTATCAGGGTGGACTTGCCCACGTTGGGACGGCCCACCAGGGTGACAAAGCCGGAGCGGAACTGAGCGCTTATCTGTTTTCCTCTCTGCTCTCCCAGAAGCTCCTTTTCCCGGGCAAAATATGCGTCTAAATCCATTCTTCATTCTCCTTTGTTTCTACTTCCGCCTGGGCTGAGGCGTTTCAACGGCGTCTGGTGCAGGCGGCACATTTTCGCCGGGGGTGCAGCTGACGTTTCCGCTCTGTGAAGGCTTCTGTACAAACGGGATATTTTGTCCCTGAGCAGAAGGACCATCCATTCCCTGCCTGGGCGGCGGATTCCCTCCAGGTGCAGGCGGCAGGCCTCTGCCGTAAGGCGGCGCGCCCCGGTCTGCGGCCCTATGGGCCAGCCCGGCTTCCATGGCCTTCTGCCTCCTTGCCGCGTTTCTTTTCTCCGCCTGGCGCAGGAACAGCCTGACGGCAAGAAGGATCACCAGGAGGACGGCCGCCAGCGTCAGCAGGATGGGCAGGGAGATCACGAACCCGATGAAAAATTCCCGGATTCCCCGTCCCACCCGGAATACGTTCTCCGTAAAGCCTGTGGAGATCCTCTCCCAGGTTCCCTTTTCCACAGGAGGGGTATAGCGCTCCACCTCTGTGACGGAAAGATTTACCGTGCTGTAGGCCACCTGATTGTCGATAGTCCGAAGCTGGGCTTCCATGCTTTCCAGCTGGTAGCGTACCTCTGTCAGGCGGCCTTCGATGGCAATGATGTCCTCCAGCGTCTCCGCCTGTTCCAGAAGGGCAAGCAGACGCTCCTGCTCCTCCTCCAGCATCCGTTTGTGGCTTTCCATGTCTACATACTGGAGCGTCACGTCCTCCACGCTCTCCTCCCTGGAGGTGATGTTGGAAACCTCACCTACCTGGTCGATAAAGGAATCCAGCTTCTCTGCAGGGATGCGGACGGTCAGGCTGGCGCTCCTTGCTCCGGCCTGGTCTTCATTGTAGGCTTCGTAACGCTCTATGTAGCCTCCCAGCTCCTCTACCCTGTCCGTAACCGTTACGATCAGGGACGGATAATCCTCCGTCTCCACGCTTAAGTATGCGTTTTTGATCAGCTTCCTGCCGGTACGGGATTCCTCCCCGTCTTTCTGCCCGGAACCATCCTGCTCTGATGTATCCGAAGCGGAAATATCCGGCGCGGAGGTACCCTCTACAGCACCTTCTTCCTCCGCCTGTGCAGAGCTCTGTCCTGCGGAGGGAACTGCGTTCTCATAAATATCCCCTGTGTCATATGCGTTTTCTGCATAAACATCCTGTTCGGCAATTTCCTCCCTGCTGTCTGAGGCAGATGCGCCGCAGCCGGACAGGGCCAGCGCAAGAAGCGCTGCCGCCCAGGCTGTATTCCTTCTCGTCTTTTCCCATTTCCTGCCCATATAACCTCCATTCCCCGGGATCTGCGGCTGCCCGTACAGCGGTTCAGCCGCGCCCGGAAGCGGGTACTGCCAAAGCCATGCAGGCACGCTTCAGCCGTACAAACGGGTGTGACCGGATCGTGATCAATACAAGCTCTCCAGGTTCATAAAGAGCTCTTCGTTTTCCTTCAGCCTGCTTTCATTTCCCACCACACACAGGCAGTCCTGCTCCAGGAAGGCCCGGATATATGCGCTAAGTGCCCTGATCTGTCCGCACTGCGCTCCCAGCACCTCGTCCCTTTCCCTCTGGAGATCCTCCTCCGACTGGCAGGTAAGATAAGCGCTCATGGAACGAAGCCCCTTGGCGGCAGGGTTCAGGGGCGTGTCCATCTCGCTGATGGCGCCGATGATATACTGGGTCATGGTGCGTTCGTCCCCGTCAAAGCGCTCCACAAAATCCGCAGCCCTCTCGTAGGCGTCCAGCGTATTTTTCAGGTTGGGATCCCTGTAGGAGACAAAATAGCTGTCACCGCTTTTGCCGAAGGAGCACATACAGCCGTAGGCGCCGCCCTTCACGCGCACCTCCTGCCACAGGTATTCATAGCTCATCAGCACCTTCAGTACCCTGAGCGCCCCTGTGTAGGGAAGGCCTTTGCGGAGAAAATTGCCGGCGCGGCATACATACTGCACCTGTGAGGCGGACAGGAAGCCCTCGTTCTTCTTTTCAGGAAGGATGCTGACCGGCGTACCCTCAAAGGGCCCCGTATACAGTTTTCCCTTCACTTCCTCTGCCAGGGTAAGGAAGGCATGGAAATATTCCTCCGAGCCGATATAATCCAGAAGCAGGTTTTCCGGGCGGAAAACCAGACGCACCAGACGGGAAAGCTTTTCCTGGAGTTCACCGCAGCGGCTCTCAAAATTCTTTTCCAGCTCATCCACCAGACGGTAGAAGGGCATTCCGTTCACCTGCTCCTGGATGGCCGCAGGAACGGAAAAATAGGACATAGCCCTGGCTGCCGCCACCGAATGCCCGGCGGAAATCAGGCCGGACTGGAGATGGGATTTCAGCTCTGCAATGATCTCATACAGCCGCTTCGCATCCTCGAAGCGGGAACGGAGCATGATCTCCTCCGCCAGGCCCACCGCCCTTTCCAGATTTCCCTCCAGCGTTTTTCCCTTGATCTCAAAGGTCACCCTGCACCGGGAGAGATCCTTTGCATTGGTGAAAAAGTTGGTGACTGCCGTGATGCCGCCCGTTTCCATATTGATCTGGTGGAACAGCTCCCCGTAGGTATAGCCGTCCGTGTCCACGTATCCCAGCACCGCCTTCAGGATTCCCAGGTAAGGGAACAGCTCCGCAGGCACGCGGTTTACATCGAACAGAAAGCGGAAGTAGCTGATATGGTTGGTAAAAAGCTCGTGGAACATCACCGTGGTATCCCCGCTTCTGCGGATGTCATTCACCAGAGGCTCCACCTTTTTTCTAATATCCTCCCTTTGAAGCAGAGGAATAGCAGCAAGCGCCTCCTTCGTATCCGGGGTCTCCTGGTATTCCCGCAGGGCTTTCGTCTCCTCCGCGATCTGTGCCAGCTCCTCCTCCGTCAGGCTGCTCCTGTACGCCTCCAGCCTCTCGGCCAGAGCCTTTTCCTTTTCCTCAAGAAGGCCCTTTCTGGGCGCAAGGGTGAGCACGCTCTTATGGGGATTGTCAAGCAGGCATTCACGGATCAGCTCTTCATAATATCCACTCTCCACCTTCTCACGAAGCCTCCTAAAGGTCTCCCCCGCCTCGATATGGATAAAAGGCTTCGTGTCATCGTAAAGCCAGCTGTCCAGCACCTGCAGGCCGTACATCAGCCCTGCGGGATAGGAACCGAAATCCGCCTCCCGGTAACGGAATTCATAATAGTTCAGCCCGGCCAGCAGCGCCTTGCGGTCAAGCCCTTCCCCGGCCAGGCGGGAAAGCTCGTCTTCTATGGTATTCACAAAGGCTTCCCTGTCCTTTGCATTGGCGTTCCTGGCTGCAACCGTAAAATAGGGCTGGAGGATGCCGGAATCGTAGAAGCTGTAAATATCCTTGCCGATCCTCCGGTCCAGCAGAGCCTGCTTCAGCGGCGCGCCGGGGGCGGAGCACAGGCAGTAATCCAGGATCTGGAAGGCGATATACCGCTCTGTGTCCAGACTGCCGCCCACTGCCACATTGTAGGTCAGGTAGGTATTGTCCTCCTCCGGTTCGCTGTCCGTAATGGGATAGTACTTTTCTGCCTCCCTCATCTCCTGAAAAGGAGCCTGGAGGGGGATCCGGGAGTCCACCTGAATCCGGTCAAAGTGGGAAAGGTACTCCCTGTCCAGATAGTCCAGGCGCTCCGCCATGTCCATATCGCCGTAAAGGTAGATATAGCTGTTGGAGGGGTGATAGAACTTCCTGTGAAAATCCAGAAAGCCCTGGTAAGTAAGCTGGGGGATCACCTCAGGATCGCCCCCCGACTCCCTGGCATAGACGGTGTCGGGAAAAAGAGAATTCACGATCTCCCGCTCCAGCACATCGTCGGGGGAGGAAAAAGCGCCCTTCATTTCATTGTATACCACTCCGTTGATGGTGAGGGGGGCTTTCGGATCCTCCAGCTCGTAATGCCAGCCCTCCTGCTGAAAAATCTTCTTTTCCTTATAAATATTGGGATAAAAAACGGCGTCCAGATACACATGCATCAGGTTTTTAAAATCCGTATCATTGTAGCTGGCAATAGGATACACCGTCTTGTCCGGATAGGTCATGGCGTTCAGGAAGGTATTCAGGCTCCCCTTTGCCAGTTCAATGAAAGGATCCTTCACCGGAAAATCCCGGCTTCCCTCCAGCACGGAATGCTCGATGATGTGAGCCACTCCGGTGCTGTCCTCCGGCGGAGTACGGAAGCCGATATAGAAAACCTTGTTCTCCTCCCTGTTGGACAAAAGTGCCACTCTTGCGCCGCTCTTTCTGTGCTCCAGGAGACAGCTTTCCGAATCCAGATCCTCGATCCGCCTCCTTTCTATGATTTTATAACTGGTCAAATCCTCAATCCGCATATTTTTCCTCCATTCCGGAGCATTTTTTGCTCCGGCTTTTTTGATTCATCATGTATAGGAGACAGTATATCATCTTTTGAGGGAATTATAAAGGAAAGTTTCATGGCGTTTTGTGGAGCAGCAATGTCCATGCAGACAGATCCGGCAGGAATGCGGCGTCCCTGCCGGATCTGTAACTTTATCTTCCTTTTTTTCTGCTTTCAATGAAATATCCTGCGAACAACATCACCCCCACCGCCCCGGAAAGGATGGAGGGTATCATTAACCGGATATAATCGACAGGCGCGTTTTCATACTGTTTGGTAACGATATACCGATATAACATGTACTGGGTACTAAGCGTTGTACTCTGCAGGGCAGTTACATAAGTAAAATTTAAGATGCCGGCCATAATAAAAATCAGTCCGCCGATGAGCAGCAGCGTCATTTTTCTGTTATGAAGATTTATTTTCATCAAATCCTCCAACGTGATCTGTCCCTCATCCCGATTTGCTTCACCTGCTTCTTCTTCCGTCAGCAGATCGTCTATTGACACATGAAAAAGCCTGCCTATTTTAACGATACTCGTCAGATCCGGGACAGAGCTGTCCGACTCCCATTTGGAAACGGTCTGCCTGGACACGTTCAGTTTTTCAGCCAGCTTTTTCCATCAACTCTGCTTTCCATCTGCGCTCAAAATAGTAACATTGCCTTGTTTTCACCGAAGTCTCGCTGCCAAGCTTCTACGGCAGGTATGCTGCCCTTGCAAGCCTTGCCCGGATCTTGAGTCCCAGTACCCAGGCCAACAGGACGGATACCACATCCTTCACCAGATAGGGAAGGGAAACCAGCAGTGCGGACTGGGCAGCCCCCATCCCGGTAAGCAGGGCAAACTGGACGGTTCCCAGTATGTGGCAGATTAGGAGTCCTGCGATTCCGGGAAGCCACCCCAGCGCTCTGCGGCAGGAGGATGTACCTGCCCCGCTCAGGAAGGCCAAAAACAGGAACCCCCAGATAAATCCGCCCGTTTTGCCTGCAATCACGGGAAGCCCGCCCTGAAAGCCTGTAAAAACCGGCGCGCCAACGGCTCCCAGCAGAATATAGACAAATGTGGCCGCCAGCCCCAGCTTTCCTCCCAGCACAACCCCGGTTAAAGCCACCGCAAAGGTCTGCAGCGTTACAGGGACGCCGGAGGGCAGAGGGAGCGATACCTGGGCCAGCACTGCGATCAGTGCGGCAAACATTCCGGTTATGATAAGTTTCTTTGTTTCGGAAGTTTTCATTTGATTGTCTCCTCTTTTTTCTCTCATTGAAAATGTCTTGGCGGAAAGAAGTGTAGCATAATATGGCAAGAATTGTCAACTGGATACAATATATTGGTTAACAATCTATCTGACAAAATGCAGCAGTTCAAACCGATACGGCTGAACTGCTGCAGCTCTCAACACACACCGCCGGCGCTTTTTATTCTACACAATCAAAGCCGCCAGTCCCAGCTTGCTGATATGAAGCTCCTCCACCACGATGGTGTCCATCTTCCGATGAAGCTCCTGGCTGTCCACGATCTCCTCCAGGGTGTATTCCCGGTTCACATACCCGGACTTCTTCCGGCCGCCCGGTGAAGCGCTCTCCCACACGCTCATGCGGAAGCGGGCCTTCATCTTTTTCAGCGCCTTGTAGGAGGCGCTTTCCTTTGTAAGGAAAAAAACATGGTTCTCCAGGGTGGTATCCTCCGCCACCTCCTGGAGAAAAATGCGGAAAATCACTTCCTTCAGCTTATGAGGAACGTCTTCCTCCTCCATCAGCTCCCCGTAGGTAAATCTGGCTCCAACAAAGATATTGGTCATATCCTGAATCACATACTTGAAATCTTTATCTCCCATCAATCAAAGTCCCCATTCCAAGCAGCTGAACGACAGCTGCGAATATCCTGCAGCTTCGTGGGCACAGGCTGAAGCTTCTACGAATCAATATCCTCTATGGCGTCCCCTGAGAGCTGCACAGCCTCCATAATTTCCAGAAGGGTCATTCCCGTTTCATCGGCCAGCTCTGCCATGGTTACCTTGCGCCCCATGCTCTCCGCCAGCTCCCTTGCCTGGTCGGCCACCCTGTTCACCCGGTCGGCTATTCTGTTTCCGGCCTCCCTCTGCCCGGCGTTTCCCGCGATATGATTTTCCATGGCTTCCATGATCATACTGCCCAGAAGCCCCTGGGCTTCTTTTGCATCGGCGGACTGGCCGAGCATCTCCACAGCCATGGCAAGCGCCACGTTGCCCTCTCCGATCAGATCCTCCAGCAGTGCGCCCTGTCCCGCATACAGCCTGGCAATGTCCGCAACCTGGGGAAGGAAGATCCGGATCAGCGCCTCTCTGGCGTCCGGATCTCCCGCCATGGCGGAAAGGGTGATGGCTTCCTTCTCCCCCTCCGAATAGTCTGGCAGAGTACTCAGGCTTTCCAAATAAGAATCCAGATAGCCAATCTCCTCACCGGACAGATAATCCTCCGGGTTGAGGGGTTCGCCGATGCCGATTTTCTGGTTTTGCAGGTAATCGAACACCATTTTCATCTGCGCTTCATCAAAATTCATGTCCGCAAAGGCTTCCTTCACCTGCGCCTCGCGGATGCAGCCGCCCTGCTGTCTGGCGGTCTGCTTCACTTCTTCCAGTTTTCTGGCAAATTCCAGTTCCTGACTCATTTTTACCTTCCATCCTGTAACAGGTCAGCCGTATTGCGGCGCGCCTGCCTGCTTCTAAATTATACTCTCACGTCTCTAAAGCGTGTATGAAAATTCATTTCATCTCATAAGGCGGCTTCACATGTGTGTGCGTATAGAGGTGGTGCTGGCAGTATTCATAATTGCCGTAGCACTTGGAGCAGAAACGGAACTCCAGCGTAGGATCGTCCTCCTCCGTCCTGCCGCAGACGGCGCATCGGTGCTTGGTCATGCCCTGGGCTGCTCTTGTCTGGCGGCGGAAATCATGCCGCTGCTTTGCCTGCCTGGGAGTGATGTGGATATGTGACCTGCTGGTGAAAAAGAAAACCAGGAAATTGAGCAGGGAGGAGCCAATCACGAACCAGGATACAATTCCTCCCGTGAGACAGTCGTAAAGCAGCATCACGCCGTAAACGATCCCCAGCCATTTCACCTTGATGGGAATAATGAACATCAAAAGCACCTGCATGTCCGGGAAGGTGGCCGCATAGGCCAGGAAGATGGACATGTTCACGTAATAGGTGGAAAAGGCGCCGAAATAGACCAGGCTGTCCTTCATGGCATATATGGTTTCCGTACCATAGGGAACAGGCTGTGCGCCGCGCAGGAGGCAGTAAAGGAAAAGCAGGATGCTGCCGGCAATGGTAAAAAGCATACCCATGAAAAGGTACAGGTTATACCGGTAAGTACCCCAGATCCGCTCCAGCTGTGTGCCGATGGAATAATAGAACATGAGCATGATCAGGGTCAGGAACAGGTTGCTGGTTCCCGGCGGCACGATGATCCAGGTGACCAGACGCCAGATCTGCCCGTGCATAAAAATCTCAAAAGGATCCAGGGTCAGATACCCCAGAAAAGAGGGATTGATGACGGAGATCAAAAATCCCACCGCATAGCATAGAATAAGATAAAGAGAAAGGTTCGGAATCGCGTACTTTCCGAATTTCCTTTCAAATCTGTTGGAAAATTTATTTCCCATGAATATAGCTCACTCCTATCTGGGCGCAGGCTTCTGACGGATGCCCGCACGCCTTATTCTGACTTTTATCATTCTATCATTCTGCCTTGAAATTGTAAACGAAAGCAGGCAAAAAATCATAAAAGTTATAAAAAATTAAGAAATAGTATCCGCTTTTTTAACAGGTTCTTTAGTTGATTTTCAGGAATATGTGTCGTATACTGTAACAGTTAATCGACCGGGTACATGAAATACTTTTAAATAAGAAGAAAGGGGAATTTTACCATGACAGAATACATAAAATCCAACCCTTCCCTCAGCGTATCCACGTACAGTCTGGGTATAGATATTGGTTCCACTACAGTGAAGATCGCCATTCTGGACGGAGCGCAGCGTATTCTTTTTTCCGATTATAAAAGGCATTTTGCCAATATACAGGAGACGCTGTCCGGCCTGCTTCAGGACGCCTTCGCGAAGCTTGGAGATCTTACCGTTCATCCCATGATCACAGGCTCCGGCGGTCTGACTCTGGCCAATTATCTGGAGATTCCTTTCGTACAGGAGGTGATCGCAGTATCCTCCTCCCTGCAAAAGCTGGCTCCTCAGACGGATGTGGCGATAGAGCTTGGAGGCGAGGACGCCAAGATCATCTATTTTGAAAACGGCAATGTGGAGCAGCGCATGAACGGTATCTGCGCAGGCGGGACGGGTTCCTTTATCGATCAGATGGCCTCTCTCCTGCAGACGGATGCCCCTGGCCTGAACGAGTACGCCAAGGGGTATCAGTCCCTTTATACCATCGCCGCCCGCTGCGGTGTATTCGCCAAATCTGACATTCAGCCGCTGATCAACGAGGGTGCCACCAAGGAGGATCTGGCGGCTTCTATTTTTCAGGCGGTGGTAAACCAGACCATCAGCGGCCTGGCCTGCGGAAAGCCCATACGCGGCCATGTGGCCTTTCTGGGGGGGCCTCTGCATTTCCTCTCCGAGCTGAAGGCGGCCTTCATCCGCACGCTGAAGCTGGATGAGGAGCACACCATCGAGGCTGACAATTCCCATCTGTTCGCTGCCATCGGCTCGGCTCTGAACGCTCAGGAAAAAAAGGCGCTGCCCCTCTCCCGGCTGTGTGAGAAGCTCTCCAGCGGCATCAAAATGGAATTTGAGGTGGAGCGGATGGAACCGCTTTTTAAGGACGAGGCGGAATATGAGGCCTTTCGCTCCCGTCACGAGGACAGCTGCGTGAAAACCTTCCCCCTGGAGGATTATGCGGGCAACTGCTATCTGGGAATCGACGCGGGGAGCACCACCACCAAGGTGGCGCTGGTGGGCGAGGACGGCTCCCTTCTGTATTCCTTTTACAGCAACAACAACGGAAGCCCTTTAAAAACGGCCATCGGTGCCATACAGGATATTTACAGCCAGCTTCCCAGGGGCGTGAAGATCGTCCGCTCCTGCTCCACCGGATACGGGGAGGCGCTGATGAAGGCCGCTTTTCTGCTGGATGACGGCGAGGTGGAGACGGTAGCCCACTACCACGCCGCCGCCTTCTTTAATCCCCGGGTGGACTGCATTCTGGACATCGGCGGCCAGGATATGAAGTGCATCAAGATCAAAAACGGGACTGTGGACAGCGTTCAGTTAAACGAGGCCTGCTCCTCCGGCTGCGGCTCCTTTATCGAAACCTTTGCCAGATCCCTGAATTACAGCGTGCAGGATTTTGCCCAGGCTGCCCTGTTTGCCGAGCACCCCATCGATCTGGGAACCCGGTGTACCGTTTTCATGAACTCCAAGGTAAAGCAGGCGCAGAAGGAGGGAGCCTCCGTGGCGGATATTTCTGCCGGGCTTGCCTACTCCGTTATTAAAAACGCTCTGTTCAAGGTGATCAAGGTATCGGACGCCTCCGAGCTGGGGCGGCAGATCGTGGTGCAGGGCGGCACCTTCTACAACGACGCTGTGCTCAGAAGCTTTGAGAAGATCGCGGACTGCCAGGCCATCCGGCCTGACATTGCCGGGATCATGGGAGCCTTCGGAGCGGCTCTGATCGCCAGGGAAAACTATACCAAGGGGTATCAGACCAGCATGCTGACCATTGACCAGATCAATGCCCTGGAGTTTGAGACCACCATGGCCAAGTGCAAGGGCTGTACCAACCACTGCCGTCTTACCATCAACCGTTTCTCCGGCGGCAGGCAGTATATCTCCGGCAACCGGTGTGAAAGAGGGCTTGGCAGGCCCAAGAACCCCAGCCAGGTTCCCAACCTGTTTGAGTACAAGCTGAAAAAGCTGTTCTCCTATGAGCCTCTTTCCGCCGATCAGGCGGTGCGGGGAAGGGTTGGGATTCCCAGGGTGCTGAATATGTACGAGAACTATCCCTTCTGGTACACCTTTTTCACCCGGCTGAAATACCAGGTGGTGCTCTCTCCCGCCTCCACCCGCAATATTTACGAGCTGGGCATCGAATCCATCCCCAGCGAATCGGAATGCTACCCTGCCAAGCTGGCCCACGGGCATGTGACCTGGCTGATCAGGCAGGGAGTGGATTTTATTTTTTACCCGGCCCTGTTCTACGAGAGGAATGAGACGCCGGAGGCCGGCAATCACTACAACTGCCCCATCGTTACCTCCTATTCGGAGAACATCAAAAATAATGTGGAGGAAATCGGCAGGGGTGAAGCCGTGCTGCGCAATCCCTTCCTGTCCTTCTCCAGCCTGGAAACAGCCGCTCAGGCGCTGGTGGAGGAATTTCAGGAGCTGCCCGCCCAGGAGGTGCGCGCTGCGGCCCAGGCCGCATGGGCCGAGCTGGATGAGGCCAGGCAGGATATTCGGGATAAGGGCGAGGAGGTTCTTAGGTGGCTTTCTGACAACGGACGTCAGGGCATTGTGCTGGCAGGCCGTCCCTACCATCTGGACCCGGAGATCAACCACGGTATCCCGGAGCTGATCACCTCCTACGGGCTGGCCGTGCTCACCGAGGATTCCATCTCCCATTTGGGAAAGCCGGAACGGCCGCTCATTGTGTCGGATCAGTGGATGTACCATTCCAGGCTCTATGCCGCCGCTGCCTACGTGCGCACCAGGGATGATCTGAATCTGATCCAGCTCAATTCCTTCGGCTGCGGCCTGGATGCAGTGACCACGGATCAGGTGAACGATATCCTCTCCGGCTCAGGCAAGATCTACACCTGCTTAAAGATCGATGAGGTAAACAACCTGGGAGCCGCCAGAATCCGCATCCGCTCCCTTCTCTCCGCCATCCGGGCCAAGGAAAAGAAGCAGGAGAGCCGCACCATCCGCTCCACCGCCCTTGAGCGCGCGGTTTTCACAGAGGAGATGAGAAAGGATTATACCATCCTCTGCCCTCAGATGTCGCCCATCCATTTTGAACTGCTGGAGGCGGCCTTCCGTTCCTGCGGCTACCGGGTGGAGGTACTGCCGAACGACAACCGCCGGGCCATCGATACGGGGCTGAAATATGTAAACAACGATGCCTGCTACCCTTCCCTTCTGGTGGTGGGACAGATCATGGACGCTCTGCTCTCCGGCCGGTACGATCTTGACAGGGTGGCCGTAATCATGTCTCAGACCGGAGGCGGATGCCGGGCCACCAACTATATGGGCTTCATCCGCAGGGCTCTGGAAAAAGCAGGGATGGAACAGGTTCCCGTGATTTCCGTGAATATGGCCGGGCTGGAGGCCAATCCCGGCTTCAAACTGAGCCTGAACCTGCTGCTGCGGGGCGTGTATGCTGCGGTATTTGGCGATATTTTCATGCGGTGCGTATACCGGATGCGCCCGTATGAGAAGGAGCCGGGCAGCGTGAATGCCTGCCACAGGAAGTGGGCGGAGGAATGCAGGCGCTTTATTTCCGGCCTCCATCCCGGCTTTTCCAGGTTCTTCCGCATGTGCCGCCGGATCGTGGAGGATTTTGACCGGATTCCCATTACGGATGAGAAGAAGCCCAGAGTGGGTATTGTGGGAGAGATCCTGGTGAAGTTCGCCCCCGCCGCCAACAACCACCTTGTCGAACTTTTGGAGTCGGAAGGCGCGGAGGCTGTCGTACCTGATCTGCTTGACTTTATGTTCTACTGTTTTTATAATCAGATCTACAAGGCGGAGCATCTGGGAACCAGCAGACGCGCGGCCCGGATGGCCCGCCTTGGGATCAGAGGTATGGAATGGGTGCGTTCCGCTGCGGCAAAGGCCCTCTCCCGTTCCGTCCACTTCCAGCCGCCCACAGACATAGAAACCATTGCCTCCTATGCCGCCCCCATCGTGTCCATCGGGAATCAGACAGGGGAAGGGTGGTTTCTCACCGGCGAGATGGTGGAACTGATCCATTCCGGCACGGAGAATATCGTATGCGCCCAGCCCTTCGGCTGCCTGCCCAACCATGTAGTAGGCAAGGGCGTAATCAAGGAGCTGCGCAGACGGTATCCCGGCTCCAACGTGGTAGCCATCGATTACGATCCGGGCGCCAGCGAGGTGAATCAGCTGAACCGGATCAAGCTGATGCTGTCCACCGCTCAGAAAAACCTGAAGGAAAAGGAATAGAGTCCGTGCCAAAAGTCCCGGAGGGGATGCTGGGTAGTGTTTCCCGGAAGCGCGGCGGAGACTGTTCCGATCCAAAGGAAGGAAAGGATGTGTTTTATGAAAAGAATAATAAAGCTGGCGGCTCTTCTGCTCTGCTTCTGCCTGTCCGGTGCGGGAAGCATCAGGGCGGAGGCCGCACAGCCGCTCCCTCCCATGGGAATCACCACCACCGTCTCTGACAGCCGGTACATCGACCCGGCCTGGATGGGACAGGTTCTCACCATCAGCCGAAACGGTCAGCCCTGGATGATGGGGCTGGATCAGCTGAAGGATTATCCGGTCTTTCTCTCCGAGACAGGCGGCGTGCGTCAATGCGTCATCGGAAAGACGGAGATCATCGACGTATTCTTAAACGCCATCAACGAACAGCTGAAAAGCCAGGTTTCCGTAGAAAGCGTTCCCGTTTTTGACAACGGGGCCGGCAGCTATATCCATACCACGGGACAGACCTACTATCAGCTGAACGATAATGTGAAGTTCTGGATCCTTAACACTCTCCAGCAGCAGCTTGCAGCCGGAACGCCCGCCCCTCTGAATCTGGAGCTGACGGAGGAATATCTGACTCCGGTGGTGACGGAGCCCTCTCTCACCTACAGCCCGGATTTTGTGCTGGCAGGGAGCTGCACCACAGGCTTTGCCACCAGCTCCTCCAACCGGATCAACAACATTCAGATCGCCGCAGGACATCTGAATCAGATGCTTATCATGCCGGGGCAGGAGGTGTCCGTGAGTACGGCCATCCGCCCCAGAACCACAGCCAACGGCTACAAATCGGCTGGCGCTTATCTGAACGGACGCACCGTTCCCGCCATCGGCGGCGGGATCTGCCAGGTTTCTTCCACCGTGTATAATGCGGTAAAAAATGCAGGACTGACCGTTCTGGAGCGTCATCCCCACAGCATGCCTGTCCACTACCTGCCTCTGGGGCTGGATGCGGCCATCTCCGCCGGAAGCAAGGATCTGCGGTTTTCCAATCCTTATTCCGCCCCGGTAATCCTCCAGGCCTATACGGAGGGAAAGAAGCTGACCGTCAACTGCCTGGTATGGAATCAGGATCTGAACGGACGCAGCTTCAAGCTCTGGGCCAAAAATACCGGCAGCCTTTCCGCCAAAACCTACTTCACCACTTATCAGGATGGAAAGGAAGTAAGCACAGAGTATGTGGGCACATCCAGATACATGGCTCCCAAGCCCGCAGAATCGGATGCGGAGGATGAATAGTTACAGTTCATGCCGATATGAGCTGAGCGCCCGTCTATGAGCAAAAAGAGCTGCGTAGCA
>CAUWLJ010000072.1:0-18189 GCA_963559585.1 uncultured Eisenbergiella sp.
TAGTATAGCATCTGGTTTCGACATTTGTCAACAACTTTTTTAAATTTCTTTTTCAGAGATTTTACATTAGTGCAGCGGTTCAGCCATATCGGTTTGAACGGTCACAACATACTTGCATGCTTTTGACCGTTTATGCGATATGAACAGAGCTGCCGTCTATGACCAAAAAGGGCTGCGGAGCAGCTTATTGCTGCTCCGTGGGCACGTTTGAAGCATTGCACATACGTTTTCTTCTTATGAAAGCAGTGCAGACAGCCATACTGTCAGTCGATTGGATTCACAGACCCGGGTGAGAATGCTGCTGGCTTCCGTCCAGGCCATAATCTGGGCTCCTGCTTCTCCGGTGGGAAAGCGGCGTATGACCTCATACATGATCCAGGCAGCTACAATTGCTTCACAGACACCGGCCGCCAATCCCAGCAGGTGATCCGCCTGGCGGAGCACAGGAAGATCCGCGATTGCGCGAAGCGCTTTGCGTACAATACCCAGAAGATGAAGGATAATTCCGGTCATAAGAAGCAGGAGAACTGCTATTGTTCCATTTTTATAGTCCTCCGCCCGAAATGTCACCACTATGATAAGGATAAGTGCGATGACAAAAAAAGCTGCCAGAAGGGAGATCAGTGTGTTCACCTCCTCCACAAACCCTTTCTTTGCACCGCGCCAGGCTCTGAATAGAAGCAGTGCTATAAAGATAAGAAGCAGAATATTGATTTCCTTTAACATTTCCATTGGCCGTCTTACTCCATCTCTACAATATCTATGCTCTCCTTTGATACGGCAAGAAATTTTCTGCCGGAAAGCGGGGAAAACAGAAGATAAGGAGTTTCAAAATTTCCATTAAAGCGTTCTGTGCCGTTCATATTGGCAAGAATGCACTGGGTCTCACTGTATATGATAATGTTATCCTTTTTCAGAATAATGTCCTTATAATCCATGTCAAAATAAATGGAAGCCGCTATCTGACCGGACAGGTCATATACGTCCAGACGGTATTTACCGTTTCCTGTGGTATCCAGAAAGACGAGCCCTATATGGCTTTCATTATAGAAAACGCTCTGAACCTCCTCGTCCAGAAAAACATCGGCAGAGCTTTTGGGACGCTGGTCTCCTGTATAGATCATCAGGCGGTTGTCTGCCACTGCAAAGGCTGTGCTGTTATCTATAAAGGTGATGTAAGGGACAACGGTATCCACGTAGTCTGCTCCGCTGGCAAAATTATCCACATAGTTCTGACCTACAGAGCTGAAATTGTAAAACGCCACACTGCTTTTCATGGAACCGCTCTGCACAGACAGGTAGGATACTGCCAGAAGCTTGCCGTCAGGGGAGAGGGCAAGGGCGCAGGGATAACCGCTTTTGGACATGGTGGTTTTCAGGTAGGCAGCTTTTTCTCCCTGTGCGTTATAAAGGTATATCCAGGTTACGCTGGAATCCTCCAGCACTGCCGCCACCATTCCATTGGCCGCTATGGTAAATTCCCGGATGGGAAGGTTGGTGTCGATTTCCACGTAATTTCCGTCCTGGCTGATGTTGTAAATAATATGGCCATTATAATCAGCCACCGCCACTCTGGTTCCCGCAGTCCTCACCAATGGATTCTGCATCTCATAGGTCTGATTCCACATGGCGTTTCCTTTTGAATCTGTATAGCTGATGCCGTCCTTGCTGTAGGTCAGGAAGCCGGAGGCATAGCTCAAACAGGCAGAACCGTCAAACTGCTGTTTTTCTATAGAAGAAAGGATCGAATATCCGGTGTAAATCTGATTTTTTAACTGAATATAGATCAGGATTCCAAAACCAGCGCAGACTGCCAGTATCACCAGGGTTCTGGTGAATACCGCCAGTCTGTGCTGATGGATTCTGGTTCCAAAATCTTTGGGTTTCTTCTCTGCCGCCCGTTCTTTTTGACGGCTCAGGTATTCTCGCAGGTTTGGCATGAAAAAATTCCTCCCGGCGCAGGGTTGGCTCCCGTCATATGGCGCCCGATGTGAGCGCCATTAAACTGTCGTTCTGATTTTTGTTCGTTCCATTATAGCATAAGATATTTTTACTGGGGAAGCAATATTTCCTGACCCGGAATCAAATGATTCGGATCGGACAGGCCGTTCAGACTGGCAATCTCCTCCATGCGTTCCGTACTGCCATACCGCCGGCGGCAGATGGCCGCCAGGTTGTCCCCGTTTTGGATCACGTAGGAGGAAGCAGGCTGAGCGGAAACAGCCTCATCCTCCTGAACGCCGGCAGCCGTCTGCTCCTCTGCCGGATCAGAGGAGGAAGCGGGAGTCTCTGTTTCGGCCTCCTCTGTTGGAACCGGGGAAGCTGCCGTTTCAGCCGGAATGGATTCCGCCATTCCCAAATCGGCTGTAAAAATCGGGAAAAGTGTCTCGCTTTCCGTCTGCGCTGCCATTTCCGGCTGCACGGCTGTGTCCGTGGAAAGGTCATTATCCGAAAGCTGACGTTCCTCCACGAGAAGCTCCGTACTCTGCCTGCCGTCCCCCTGACCCAAACCATCTCCGAAGCTTCCCGCCTCTACAGCCGCATCCCCATCGATTCCTTCATCCAATTCCCTGGCCGCCTCAGCAAAGAAATTCCCTGCCTCACGCATTTCCTCCGGGCGGCTCAGGGAAACCACCGCCACTGCGCACAGGATCACGAGCAGGGCTGTAACAGTTCCTCTGCCCGCAGGAAAAACAGAAGGAATGTTCGCCCGGCCGCCTTGTACAGCACGATGGTTTCCCGGTTCTTCTCCGGTACGGAGCGTCCGCCTTCCTTCGGTATGAACAATCCGCCTTCCTCCCGCATGGGCGGGCCGCCTCTGCCTTTCTCCTGTCTGCGCAGCATGGAGCATTTTCTCACGCATACCACGACCTGTGCGGAGCGAAGGGGATGCGGCAGAGTCTGTTTGTTTTTCTTCGGCCGCCCCTGACTGAACCGGGGACGGATGAGGCCGGTCAGAGGGCAGGTCGTATGCCAGCGGTTTTCTGTGGATGCGGCGGGGAGCCTGATTGGCCTGATGCAAAGCCTTCCCGTCATGGTCGGAATGAGAATTGCGCGGGCGCACTTCCACCGGTTTTTCACCAGGCTGGTTCTGGTGCATGGCAATCAGATAGGACTGCATGTCCTCGTTCTGCTCATAAAAAATAAAGTAGCCGTCCATAGCCGCCGAATAGCCATCCTCAAAGAAAAGCCAGGCATCCTTTTCATCAAAGGTGGCTTCTCCGATGCGCTGAAGGCCCGAAAAATATCGATTCTCCATCATTTCCCAGCCCGGCTCCTCTTTGACTGCTCCATAGAGAAAATAGTAGGATATGCTGCCTTCCGTCCTGCATGCTCCATACAGGCAGAAATCTGCCTCCTGCTTCTGATATTGCTTCAGAAAGGTGTGGACATAATCTTCTATGTATATTTTGTGACAGGCGTCCACCTTGCCTGTCTGCACCACATTTTTGGGAATCTGCATACTGTCACCGCCTTTTTTCTTTCAATATACCAAAGGCAGAGCGGATATTCTGGCGGTTTGCGCGGCAGAACAAGAAAATCATGTGACAATTTTTGTGGACAGGCCCTGTCTGCGTCCCAAAGAGGAAATGGAAAGAGCCCCTGGGGAGCCGAAGCAGAGAAAAAAAACGGTGCAAATAGAGAAAGTTCCGGAAAACTCTATTTTCCGGAACTGAATGTCTCATTTCCCCAAGGCCTCATTGGCGGGAAAGCGTTCCCCCATGTCAGAGGCCCGGCTCTCCCGGTGAGGGAGGCTTTTATATTTCAAATTTGAAGATGGTAGTGGTATGGTATTCCTTGTCCGGGCCAAAGAACGCGGAAGGGAATTCCGGTCTGTTCACGGTGTCCGGATAGAACTGGGTCTCCAGGCAGAAAGCCCCGCGCCGGCCGTAAACAGCTCCGTCCTTACCCTTTTCATTTCCAAGACCGTTGGCGGTATAAAACTGTACGCCGGGAAGATCGGTATAAACCTTCATAACTCTGGTTCCCGTGGAGTTTACGGCCTCCGCCGCAAGGCGGATCTGCCCTGTGTAGTCATTGAGGCACCAGTTATGATCGTAGCCGCCCACCATGGTGAGCTGCTCCCAATCGGTATCAATGGCGTCACCGATTTTTCTGGGTGCGGTAAAGTCCATGGGAGTGCCTTTCACAGAAGGAAGGTTTCCGGTGGGAATGGCTCCGGGGACGATCTCGGTATAGCGGTCGGCAAGAATGGTCACCGTATGGCCGGCCACATTTCCAGCCCCATGTCCGTCCAGGTTGAAATAGGTATGGTTGGTCATGTTGAAAACCGTCTCCTGGTCAGTGGTTCCGCTGTAGATCAGCTTCAGCTCATTGTCCTGGGTGAGAGCATATGTGATCTTCATGGTCTTGTTGCCGGGGAAGCCCATGTCTCCGTCAGGAACCTGGATGGAAAAGGTGACACTGTTATCTCCTTCCTCCACTTCCCATACACGCTTGTGGATGCCCAGCTCTTTGTGGCTGTGCAGGTTGTTGACCCCATCGTTGGCATCCAGCTGATACGTCTTTCCGTTAATGGAAAATGCGGCTCCGCCGATCCGGTTGGCGTTGGGGCCAATGACGGCTCCAAAGAAATTACCGTTTACAAAATATTCAGGAAGGGTGTCGTATCCCATCACCACATCCTGGGCATTCCCATTGGAATCGGGTACGATCAGGCTCACCAGATTGGCACCGTAATTGGTTACCCTGGCTGTAATGCCATTCTGGTTGGAGAGGGTGTAAAGGAATACCTCTCTGCCGTCTTTCGCTGTTCCAAAAATTGTTTTCTGCATGGCTGTAACCTCCGTTTTCTATTTTTCTACCGCCTACATCTCGGTGCGTCCTTCCAGGGCGCGAAGAAGCGTCACCTCATCGATATATTCCAGGTCGCCTCCCACGGGAACGCCGCTGGCGATGCGCGTGACCTTGATTCCGGTGGGCTTGATGAGCTTGCTGATATACATGGCAGTGGTTTCCCCCTCCAGGCTGGAATTGGTGGCAATGATAACCTCCCGCACATCGCCCTGGAGGCGGTGCATCAGCTCTTTTAATTTGATATCGTTAGGGCCCACTCCCAGCATGGGGGAAATGGCTCCGTGAAGGACATGGTAAACGCCCTCGTATTTGCCTGTTTTCTCGTAGGCCGCCAGATCCCTGGTATTTTCCACCACCATGATCAGGGAATGATCCCGGCGGTCGTTGGAGCAGATGGGGCACTTCTCCGCGTCCGTCAGGGTAAAGCATTCTTCACAGTAACGCACATGCTCCCTGGCCTCGGTCATGGTACGGGCAATCCGTTCCACCTTGCTCCTGGGCAGATTGATGATGTGAAAGGCCAGACGCTGGGCAGACTTGCTCCCGATACCGGGCAGGCCGGAAAGCTCTTCAATCAGTTTGTTGATATAACTGCTGTAGAGATCCATCAGAACGGAAATCCTCCGCCCAGTCCGCCTGCCATCTTGCCCATCATCTCAGCGTTGGCTTCATCCGCCATGCGCAGAGCCTCGTTGGCCGCTGCCATGACCAGATCCTCCAGCATCTCCACATCTTCCGGATCCACCACTTCCTCAGCCAGCTTCACCCTGGTGATTTCTTTCTTACCGGTTACGGTCACCTCCACCGCTCCGCCTCCGGCCTTGGCCGTGAATTCCTTCGTCTCCAGCTCCTTCTGGCTCTCCTCCATCTGACGCTGCATCCTCTGAGCCTGCTTCATCAGATTGCTCATGTTGCCGGGCATTCCTCCGCCCGGAAATCCACCTCTTTTTGCCATTGTATGTCTCCTCCTGCTATATTTGTGAGAATTATGTTCTCACGCCTCAAACGCTTGTCGTTTGAGGCTGCTGTGAGCGGTAACTATACTTCTTCTATATTCATATGGATGATCTGTGTGAGATCCACATGGTTTGCGTCAAAATCCTGGTCGTCCCGGATGGCCTGGATATTTACCTCGATCTCCTTCTGGGCAAATTCGGACAAAAGCCGTTCCAGCGCTTCCTTGTTGCCTTCCTGCTTGAGAAAATAATCGCTGGCAAGGCCGTCCTCCACCACTACCACCAGGCGGTTGTCTCCTCCCAGGCTCAGGCGGGCTTTTTTCAGATATAATTTCATAGGCATGGCCGTCTGCCCCACCAGACCGGGCCAGTTCTCCACGATGCGGGAAATATCCTCCGGAACGGCTTTGGGAAGCTGAGGCCTGGAAACGGCCTCCGGCTGCGCAGTGCCGGAAAGCGCCATCCCTGCCGTTCCGGGGGCCGCTCCTCCAGGCGTCTGGAGCACCACTCCTTTTTCCAGCTGCTGCTCGATGGCTCTGATCCGATCCAGAATGGATTCCGTGTGCTTCTCCATCTGGGGACGGCAGAGCTTGATCAGAGCAATCTCGATCAGGATGCGTTTCTGGCCTGCGTAGCGGATCCTGCCCGAAAGCTCGGACAGCTCCCGGATGTAGCGCATGATGGCGTCGGTCTGTGCCAGCTCGGCCTCCTCCCGCAGGCGGGCCAGATTTTCACTGGAAATATCGATCACATCCTCTATGGCCCCCTCGTCGGAGGTTTTCACCAAAAGAAGGTTGCGCAGATACCAGGTAAAATCCGATACAAACTGGGTCAGCTCGCGCCCCTGCATCACCACCTCCTCCAGGAGACGGATGCAGTCCGTCACATTGCGTTCCAGAACGGCGCGCAGGAGGCGGCTGAACACCTCTGTGTCCACCGCTCCCAGCACATCCAGGGCCTTGTCATAGGTCAGCTTTTTTCCATAATGAAAAGCGATGCACTGGTCGAGAAGGCTCAGGGCGTCACGCATGGAGCCGTCGGCGGCCTTGGCGATGTAGCGCAGGGCTTTTTCCTCCACCTGCTGTCCCTCTGTGTCCATCAGATCCCGCATTCGGTCCGCCAGGGTATCAATGGAGATACGCTTGAAATCGTATCTCTGACACCGGGACAGAATGGTGACGGGAATCTTATGCACCTCTGTGGTAGCCAAAATGAAAATCACGTAGGAGGGCGGCTCCTCCAGGGTTTTCAGGAGGGCATTGAAGGCTCCTATGGAGAGCATGTGCACCTCGTCGATGATATAAACCTTATAGCGGCCCTCTGCGGGGGAGTAGGAAACTTCGTCCACGATCTCGCGGATATTGTCCACACCATTGTTGGAGGCCGCGTCGATCTCAATTACGTTCATGCTGGCTCCTGCGGCTATGGTACGGCAGCTTCTGCACTCCCCACAGGGAGAGCCGTCCACCGGATGTTCGCAGTTGACGGCTTTCGCAAAAATTTTCGCTATGGATGTTTTTCCAGTTCCTCTGGTTCCGCAGAACAGGTAGGCATGGCCCACCCGCTCCGCTTCAATCTGGTTTCTCAGTGTGGTAACGATGTGATCCTGTCCCTTCACGTCCTCAAAACGTTCGGGGCGGAACTTACGATATAGGGCTGTATAGGACATAGTTCCTCTCATTCTGCTATGCAGGCGGTGAAGAATCCCGAAAGGACGCTCTGCCCAAGCAGCCTGCTGCCTGGAAGCTGCCTGCTGCCTGGAAGGGGCCGCCTGCACTCACTGCTGTTCTGGTCTTAGTCGCCAAAGCTGATGCCCAGCATCTTGGCTTCCTTTACGATGGAGGATTCGGGATCTACCATCTTCAGCTTGCCTGCCACTTCCTCCAGGGGAACCTTGACGATCTCACGGTTCTTGTAGCCAACCATGAAGCCGTACTCTCCTTTCAGGATCAGCTTGCCCGCTTCGGAGCCAAGACGGCTGGCAAAAACGCGGTCGTAAGGGCAGGGGGAACCGCCTCTCTGGGTGTGTCCCGGCACGGTCACGCGCACCTCCATACCGCTTTTTTGGGTGATCTGCTCTGCCAGCTCATAGGAAACGGAGGGGTAGGCGTAGTTTTCCAGTTTTTTCTTGTATTCCTTCTTGGAAAGCTTGGCGTCCTCCTTGGATATGGCTCCCTCCGCCACGGCCAGGATGGTGAAACGGCTGCCCCGCTCATGACGTACCTTGATAGCCTTCATCACTTTGTCAATATCGTAAGGAATCTCAGGAATCAGGATGATGTCTGCGCCGCCCGCTATTCCAGCGTTCAGCGTCAGGAAGCCTACCTTGTGCCCCATCACCTCCACGATGAACACGCGGCCATGGGAGGCTGCCGTGGTATGGATGTTGTCGATGGCCTCCGTGGCAATGTTCACCGCGCTCTGGAAGCCAAAGGTCATGTCGGTTCCCCACAGATCATTGTCAATGGTTTTGGGGAGGGTGATCACGTTCAGGCCTTCCTCCTTCAGCAGATTGGCGGTCTTGTGAGTACCGTTGCCGCCAAGAATCACCAGGCAGTCCAGCTGAAGCTTGTAGTAGTTCTGCTTCATGGCCTCCACCTTGTTCAGTCCGTTCTCATCCGGCTCACGCATCAGCTTGAAGGGAGTACGGCTGCTTCCCAGGATGGTGCCGCCCTTGGTGAGAATCCCGGAAAAGTCCGCGCCGGTCAGCATGCGGAATTTTCCATAAATAAGGCCCTTGTAGCCGTCCAGAAAACCGTAGATCTCTACATCTTCCTTGGCGTTGAAAAGCGTCTTGGCAACGCCGCGCATGGCGGCATTCAGAGCCTGGCAGTCACCGCCGCTGGTTAACATTCCGATTCGTTTCATGAATAGAACCCTCCTTTTCTTCCATCGTTGGGAAAATTATATAATACTTTGGGAGGAATGTACAGTAACAGTTCAGCCATATCGGTTTGTTCGGTCAAAACCATGCTCGCATGGTTTTGACCGTGCACACCGATATGAGCTGATGCGCCCCCAAGTTACTCGCTATTGCGAGTAACTTGGGCAAAAGGAGCTGCGCAGCAGCGGAAAGCCCCGAAGGGGCGGTCTGTGGAGCAGCCTGCTGCTCCGTGGGTGCGGGCTGAACTGTTACTGAACTGTTGGTTTTTTTAAGATTGGGGGTTGATTAAATGGGGTAGGTACTATAGAATATAGATGTTGTTTGAAAGATGTGTGGAGACGTATCGAAGCGGCCATAACGAGCTTGACTCGAAATCAAGTTGTCGGGCAACCGGCACGTGGGTTCGAATCCCACCGTCTCCGTCGCGCCGGCAGTGTTGTCACTGTCGGTTTTTTCTTTGATCGCTAAGGGGATATGCTTATGTTTTCTGCGCAGGAACAGCGGCTGCGGGCAGTGAAGAAGGAATTAAGGGCGGCAGAGCGGCAGGAGCAGCGGTTTGAAACGGCTGCCAAAAAAGCCGTTCCGGCCGGCTGGCGGGTCGAGCTGGAAAAGAAGATACCGGAAAAGATCTATGCAGGGCTGGAGAGCGCTTTCTGTAAGGGGTTTTCTTTGGTTTTCCAGCAGGGGGCCGGGATCATCGAAAAAAGCTTCCGGAAAGAGGCGCTGATGGCCGATCATGACATCCGGGATTATGCGGTGCAGCGGAAGGGCGGGCGGAAGGCTCTGCAGCAAATGCACAAAAGCGCCCGGCATTCTGATCTTCGGAATCTGGCCGTAACGGCTGCAGAAGGCATGGGACTGGGCGTCCTGGGCGTGGGAATGCCGGATATTGTTCTGTTTCTTGGTTTTCTGCTGAAGGGGGTCTACGAAACGGCTGTGCATTATGGATTCGGCTATGAGTCCAGAGAGGAACAGTATCTGATCCTCAAAATGCTGGAAAACTCGCTCAGCACCGGGCCTGTGTGGACCAGTCTCAATCGGGAGGTGGATCACCTTTTGGAAGTTCTGCCCGCCGTAACGGATGAGGAATTCCAAGCTCAGATCCGGGCTGCCGGTTCCGCCTTCGCCGTGGATATGCTGCTTCTTAAGTTTATTCAGGGATTTCCCATCATCGGGGTTCTGGGAGGGGCGGCAAATCCTGTGTATTACAGGAAGGTGATGAGGTATGTGGAGCTGAAGTATCGGGAGGGGTATCTTAGGAGGCAGATCAAGGGGAAAAACTGACACATTTATTATGTGCTTTCTGTTTACAGAAAGCTCTGCACTTTTTTTGCAGTCAAACAGATCTTCTTCCACCTTCTGTAATCATTCTGTAAAAAGATCCTACATAAAACCGAAGAAAGAACACTCCTGATCGAAGCATTCTTCCTCCGTGTCTGCCAGCCCGCTGTTCAGGGGCCGTATCTTTTTTCAGCCGTCCTCTCACTAAAGTTAAAGCATACTGCTGGCCGCTTTCTCCTTTTGCAGTCCCATGCGTTCATACTGTTCCGCAGGCGCGTCGTTCTCCATCATATGACGGACGATCTGACTGCGGAAGTATACTTCCTTCTGAGGGTCTGCAACGGGATGCTCCTGCCAGGGATCCTGATCCAGGTCGAAAAGCATGGTGGTGTAGGGGTGCTCCCCTTTTTCGTCCAGATATTCCTTCTTTTCCTGATTCCTGATTTTGAGAAGCCGGCAGCCTTTGGTAAAGGAAAAGGGCTCTGACAGTTCCAGCTCCTGCAGCTCCTCCACAGGGAACATCCGTCTCATGTGGGTGGGCATAAGGGTGTAATTGTAAAGCGGGTCGTTGGTGGAGCTGGCGGGGGCAAGCACATAGGTGTGATGGCCGTCCGTACAGCTGATCTGACCGCCGCAGACACCGTAAATGCAGGTGGTGCGCACAGGCGTGCCGTGTTCCATGGTTTCCTTCAGGGAATGGCCCATCATATCCTCTGGAATGGGGAGATTGAAGAAATCAAGCACCGTAGGCGCCAGATCAATGGTCTGAACCAGACAGCCGCAGCGTCCGGTTTTCCTGCTCCTGGGGTCATAGATGAACAGCGGTGTGTGGGCAATTTCTTCACAGAAATTTACATGATTGCTCTTTGCCCACCAGCCCCGCTCTCCCAGAAGGAAGCCGTGATCGGTATTTACGATGAGCAGAGTATCCTCCCACAGGCCATATTCATCCATCTTGTCCAGAATCTTTCCCAGGTTTCTGTCGCACATCTGTAGAAGGGCCGCATATTTATTGCGGACGTGGTTCACATATGGTTTTTCCTCCTCCGTCACCGGTCGGTAACCGGGCCAGTCAAAATGGGGGCCTGTATAGTCCGTCTCGAAGCTCATCAGATCTTCGTCCTGCACATAGAAGGGCTCATGGGGATCAAAGGTCTCCACCTGAAGGAACCAGTTGTCCGAATCGTGATTTCTGTTCAGGAATTCCAGCCCGGCCCGGAAGGTAAGGGACTGAGCCATGGTTTCTTCTGTGGGCGCATATTCCCGGTTTACCATATCCTGCTTATGGCACTGTCCCAGATGAGCAGGGATTTCCTTCTCACCCACACAGGCTTTCCATGGATCTCCTTCCTGGCCGCGCACGCATTCCCAGGTGCTGTACCGGTTGTGGTAGGTACAGCCTCCATCCTCCCAGTAATGGTAGTGATCGCTGACCAGATGGCTGTGAATGCCATTGTTTTTCAGGATCTCCGGCATGGAATCGTCATAGGGCTCCATTGGCCCCTAGGTGCGGTGGAGGAAGTTGTATCTTCCTGTATGGATCTCCCTGCGGGCAGGCATACAGGGAAGGCTTCCCACATAGCAGTTGTCAAAGGTGACACAGCGTTCGGCCAGCCGCTGGAAATTGGGAGTTTTCGTCCAGGTACAACCGTAAGGGGTGAGCATATGGCGATTCAGGGAATCGTACATTACCATGATAGCTTTCATTGGTCTGTTCTCCTTTTTATTTGTCTGTCAGAATGAATTGCCAACCCCATTCCAACAGTATCATTCTATCACAATATTCCCGGATCAGCTCAACATATCTTTGATAATTGAATTGTCTGCTAGAGCATGTTTGAAAATTCATTTCCGCCATTTGGCGCCGTCAGCGTCATGCAGCCAGCCCGCCAGCCGCGCAAAAAAGGCCTCCCGGAAAGAAGGGGGAGAACCATCCGGGAAGCCCTAAGGGGGTTAGCAAATTTATTCTGTGCTGTTGTTCAAATCGTCTGATGTCTGAGCATTCATGCCACCGCGCGGAAACGCTCCACAGCATTCATCACATCAGCCTTATCGTCTCTGTCATTCACGAACACAAGGTTTACCGTCTTTCCAATTCCCAGCGCAAATACGCCAAGAACAGACTTGGCATCCACTGTAACGCTTCCGAAAGTCAGATCGTATTCGCCCTCAAACTGTCTCATTGTATGTACGAAGCTTTCCGCGGTTTCGGCGCTGTCCAAATAGATCTTCACTGATTCCATGGCTCTACCTCCTAAATTCATCATATGTATACATTTTCTTTACCTGATCTTAATATAAAAAAAATCCTCCCGGCTGTCAGGAGGAAATTTTTAAAATAGGTGGAATTCTTTGCACAGATTTTACCAAAATTTCTGTTTTTCTTCAAAAAGGGCTTCCGGCACACCGGAAATACCGCACCGCTTCAAATCTCCCGGCCCGCATACGAAGCCTCTTTCCGTGTCCGATGCTGCCGTCCTGTATCCGAAACGCACTCCGGCTTTACAGATGCAGACGCCGGTATTCCGCAGGCAGGACACCCACTTCTTCCCGGAATACCTTGCTCATGTATTTGGGGTCGGAAAATCCGGTCAGGGCGGCAATACGGGTCAGATTCAACCCCGTACCCACCAGCAGGGTCTTGACCTTCTCCACCTTCATACGGCGCAGATCCTCTGTAAAAGAACGGCCAGTCTCTTTTTTGTACTGGCGGCTTAAATATTCCGGTGATACGCCCAGCGTTCTGGCAGCCTCCTCCATAGTAATCTGCTGGCTGTAATATTCCTCGATCATACGTCTGGCTCTCTGAATGAGAAGGGTATGGTTCTGCCCGTGATCTCCTTTTCCGTTAAAACTGTAAAACAGAGATCTTAAAACTGCTCCAAACTGCTCCCAGGTGAAGGCGGCCATGGCGGCCTCGAGAAGCTCCTTATTCCTGCTGCCCTGCTGTGCCTGAGGCACGCATTCCTTTGCCGTATTCAGGATCGTCCAGATACAGGTGAGCATATTTTCCTTGATCTGTCTGGGGTCATGGGGCCTGTCACAGCAGAACGCATGGAATTCCCGGAAAAAGGCGGCATATTCCTCTGCGCTTCCCTTTATTACGATCTGTCTCAGTCTGACATTCAGCTCCGGCTGGTAGTTCATGGGACAGATCTGCAGCTTCTTCACCACACGCTCAGAGATCAGCTCCGTTGTGCCCAGGGTAAGGCTCCACTCCAGCAGAGCCCGTGTGAGCTTATCGGCCGTCTTGAGAGAAAAAATGCTGCCGCATTCCAGCCAGGCGCAGAGCGCCTTGTTTTCTGTATTCGTCTCCAGCATAGGCAGGACACTGCGGCGGAAATATTCTTCCCAGTCCTTCTCCTGATCCATATGATGGAGCACCAGGCTGAGGCTGACCCGCTCCGGATAGGTAATCAGAATACCCGAAAATCCCTCCGCATGCGCAAGCAGCTCCTCTAAAATGCGGCAGACGATCTCCCCGTAAGCTTCATACCAGTCTCCCAGCCAGACCTGCAGTACGGCAAGCGGCTCCTTCTCACTGATCCCATACCGATCCTCCAGGATCTTCTTCGTCTCCGCCGTATTTTCCAAAATCCCGGTCATGGCGCTGCGGATGATATTCTCAGGAGCAAGGAGCATCCTGCTCCGCTCCTCCTCCCTGGCGTCCTCCTCGATTCTGGACAGCACCTTTTTCAGCCGCGAAAGCCTGACCGGCTTGAGCAGATAGTTCACCACCCCCAGCTCCATGGCTTTTCTGGCATAGTCAAAATCAGAATAGGCGCTCAGGATCAGAACTGTAGCATCCACGCCCTCGCCGCGCAGCTTTTCCAGCATGGTCAGGCCGTCCATATCGGGCATCTGAATATCCATGATAATGACATCCGGCTTTGTTCTCCGGATCACTTCCAGGCCCTCCAGGCCGTTGGAAGCCTTCCCCACCAGCTCATACGACGGATCCAGCTTCCTCAGGATCCCTTCCATCCCTTCTCTGATCGGAGCTTCATCCTCCACAATTACGATCTTCAATTTTCCTCCCATTCTGCCACCCGAAGGCAGCCCCCATACAAATGGCTTTCCCTGTTGTGAAAGCCCGGGTGAAAATCAAAGCGTTTCACCCTTCTCCAATACCGGAAGGCGCAGGATCACCCTGGTAAACCTTCCTTCCTCTGCCTCAAACCGCACACCAGCCCGCTCTCCATAGTACAGATGCAGCCTTTTGCGCACGTTCTCAATGCCAAAATGATCCTCTTTGTGATAATCGTCCCGATTCAAAATAGAAACCGCCGCATCATCCAGGCCTTTCCCGTTGTCCTCTATGGTCACGATCAGTTCCCCATCACGGATCGTTCCTGTGAGGATCAGCAGGGGCTCCCTGTCAGGAACCGTAAGCCCGTGCTTGATGCTGTTTTCCACAAAGGGCTGAAGCAGGAGCTTATGCATCCCTGTTCCCGCCGCTTCCGGTGATATTTCACAGAAAATCTGGATCTCCCGTCCTATTTTTTCCTGCTGAAGCCGGACGTACTTTTTCAGCCAGGCAAGCTCCTGCCCCAGGGTCGTGACGCCTCCCGCGTTCCGTATGGCATAGCGGAGAATGTCTCCCAGGTCGCTGACCATCTCGCTGATCTCGTATTCCTCACAGGAAATGGCTTTCCAGTTGATGGTATCCAGCACGTTATACAGAAAATGAGGGTCAATCTGGGCCTCTAGTGCCGATATTTCCGCATTTCTCTGCTCCAGGCTTGCTTTTCTGGCTTCCGTCTCCAGCCGTCCAATCTGCTCCATCATGGCGTTGAAGCTGTTGGAGATTTCCCAGATCTCAGAGGGAATACCGCCCTCCTGCACCACCCGGGCGGTATAATCTCCCGTTCCCGCCCGCTTCATGGCTGCCATCAGCCGCTCCGCCGAATCGATAACC
Organism: uncultured Eisenbergiella sp.; assembly: GCA_963559585.1. Lineage (GTDB taxonomy): Bacteria > Bacillota > Clostridia > Lachnospirales > Lachnospiraceae > Eisenbergiella. The sequence continues at coordinate 14,858 of CAUWLJ010000072.1, forward strand.
GGATGGGTCACCAGGTAGATCCCAGCCGCAAACAGCAGGATGATCACCAGGACAATGGCCGTCAGCTGGGCTGCCTGTGTCCACAGCGTCTGATTGAACTGGGCAAGAGGATAATAAGCCACCACGTTCCAACCGCTTCTTTCATTGAATTCGGAGGCAACCGTATAGTCATTCCGTCTGTTAATGGGAATCTCTATCTCCGTAATGGCGGTTCCGATCTCCTCTTCCCTGCAGGAGCTGACCACCATTCCGTCCTTTTCCAGGAAAAAAAGCTCCTCACCGCTGCCCTCCATGGCCTCCTGCAGCACTTCCGCATCCACAAAGATCAGAGCATTTCCCACCTCACGGTGGATGTCCTGATAATCGATCAGTCTCCTCTGAATGGAAAAGACGTAATTCTCCTCTTCTCCCACCTCCGCTGCCGGAATCACAGGATGATAAGCTTCCACGCCCTCCATGGCAGGGTTGAGTCCTTCATCTATCCATACACTGTCCGTGGAGCTGGAGGAAAGGAGATCATAGTAGATGCAGGAGCCGTCCTCCGCGTACACTGCCATTCCCGACACACCCTCATTTCTGTGGCAGATGTGCTTCATCCTCCTGTGCAGTACATCCTGAGCTGCCTCCAGGGACTGATCCCCCTGATTATACTCCTCTATCACTGCAACGATGGTATCATCTGTGGCAAAATCATAAAGAAGGGTATGGTATTTCTCCAGCGTCAGCGTCAGACCGCGGTTTGATTTGTCAAGCTCTGCTCTTATCCTGTCCTCCAGGCTTCCCTTCATGGTCGTATAAAGGGTAACCTGAGAGATCACCGCAAAGATCAGCAGCGGGATCAGGGTCAAAAGCAGCATCAAAAGCATAAGCTGAATTCTCAGCCCCCAGGTTTTTCTCATCCTTCCCCCTCTGCATTGGCTGATACGATTCCGTCGATCTCCTTCTGTGCTTCCTCAAGCACCTGGTACACATCCTCTCCCGTCACTGCCCGTCTCAGGGCCATGGCAATCTGGTTTGATACCTCAGGCCACCAGACCTGATCCGGGCGAAGGCTGGCATAGGAAAGGGATTCAATAAAAATGCGGAATTCCTCTTTTTCCCGGTACTGATTCTCAAGCACATCCTTCCTGGGAGAAAGGAAGCCCATACCATCAAGGTATTCCTCCATACGCTCAGGATCTGCCAGATAGCGAAGGAATTCCATGGATGCTTCCACATTCCCCCCGGGCGATACGGTCAGGATCTCCCCGCCCATGATAGTGGCACGCACTGTCCCCTCAGGAATGGGAACCACGCCGAACTCCAGTCCTTCCCCGCTGTCAAGCTGAGCCATTCCGGTGGAATTCATGAAAATCATAGCCACCTCCTGGCGGGAAAACTGACGTATGGTATCGGTGAGCGTCATATTCACTCCCAGGCGGCTGATTCCTCCCTGTTCAGCCAGCCGGGCAGCCAGCTCATAGGCCTGCCGCCCCTCCCTGCTGTCAATATGCAGCGGATCCGCCCCCATAGACCATAGGACAGGAAGAAAGGCGTAGGTGGTTCCTTCATTGACTCCCGCTCCCATCCCAAGGCCGGTACAGCCATTCTCCGAAACCCGGACTGCCACGTTTTCAAATTCTTCCCAGGTCCGAGGCGGCTCCACACCAGCCTCCTCCAGGATCTTTTTATTATAAAAAAGAGCCGTACTGCTTATTTGAAAGGGAAGCCCGTAAACGCTTCCATCCACCATACAGACATCCAGTATCTGAGGCAGATACATTTCCAGCTCTTCTATCTGTCCATCCAGGCAGGCAAAAGGCTCCATATGGTGGAAGAAGGAAAAATCTGAAGAGCCCACCAGCGCAATGTCCGGCATAGCATCCTCTGCCATACTGAGCGCCAGCTGCTTCCGAAAATCCTCCTCCGGCACATACTGAAGCAGGACGGTAATCCGATCCTGGGCTCCGTTGAAGTCCTCCGCCAGCTCTGCCAGCTCCTTCCTGCAGTTCGGCATATCCCAGGAATGCCAGAGGGTGATCTCCTCACGCTCCGGCTCCGGTTCCTGCACCGGCTCCTCCACTGCACAGGATACGCCAAAAAGCAGAACAGACAGGACTGCCACTATACCAATCAGCCTGTGTAATCCGCGTTTCATTCTACCTGCCCTTTCAGCCGCAGATCTCATCGATCCGTCTGATCTCCTCCGCCGTAAATTCGGTTTTATGCACGATACCGATGTTTTCCTCGATCTGAGAAGGCCTGGATGCGCCGATGAGAACGCTGGTCACCTCGCCGTCCCTGAGAATCCAGGAAAGCGCCATCTGAGCCAGACTCTGCCCCCGCTCCGCCGCCAGCCGGTTCAACGCCCGGATCTGGTCAAGCCGCTCCTGAGTGAGCGCTGATTCCTTCAGGAACCGCCCGTCCCTGCGGATCCGGCTGTCCTCCGGAACCCCATTCAGGTATTTGTTCGTAAGCAGTCCCTGGGCAAGAGGGCTGAAGGCAATGATGCCGCAGCCGTTCTTAGCCGCATAGGATTTCAGGCCGTCCTCCTCGATGTGCCTGTCAAAGATGGAATAACGGCTCTGGTTGATCAGGCAGGGACAGTGCAGCTCCTCTAAGAGCTTCATGGCCTGCTGTGTGTGCTGTCTGTCATAATTGGAAATCCCCACATACAGCGCCTTGCCGCTCCGCACGATCTGGGCAAGGGCCTCCATCGTCTCCTCCAAAGGCGTCTCAGGATCCATCCTGTGATGGTAAAAAATATCCACATAGTCCAGCTTCATCCGCTTCAGGCTGGCGTCCAGGCTGGCGATCAGATACTTCCTGCTACCGCCGTCCCCGTAAGGGCCGGGCCACATATCATACCCCGCCTTGGTGCTGATGAGCAGTTCATCCCGGTAAGGGCGCAGATCGCTCTCCATGATCCGCCCGAAATTCTCCTCTGCGCTGCCGTACACGGGGCCATAGTTGTTGGCCAGGTCAAAATGGGTAATACCATTGTCAAAAGCCGTGAAACACAGCTGCTTCATGTTGTCAAAATTATCCCTGCTGCCGAAATTGTGCCAGAGTCCCAGCGATACAGCCGGAAGCCTTAAGCCGCTTTTACCGCAGCGCACATATTTCATCTCCTGATACCTGTTGTCTGACGCCTGATACATTACAATCCCTCCTGTTTCCCACTGCCGGATCGATCCGTCTGTCTTTGCCTTTATTTTAGGGCAGAAGGGGGGCCGCGTCAACAAAAAAAGCCGCGCGGCCATCGTCCGGAAAGCAGTTTTTCCGACGGGCGGCGCGGCTTAGAGCGTGTTTGAAAATTGCTTTCTGCCAGATGTGCGTCCCACTTTGTGGGA
>CAUWLJ010000073.1:0-18168 GCA_963559585.1 uncultured Eisenbergiella sp.
GGCAATCGCGCCCGGCGCGGGTGTGCGTCAAGACGCACACTTTTTTATTGGCGGTGAGGAGTTACTGTTTACCGGCTTACCGGTGAACGGTAATAAAATGAGAAAGGAGAATGTATGAACAAAGGAAAATTTTACATGACGACGGCGATTGCCTATACCTCCGGCAAGCCCCATATCGGCAACACCTATGAGGCGGTGCTTGCGGACAGCGTTGCCAGATTTAAGAGAAAAGACGGATACGACGTTTTCTTCCAGACCGGAACGGACGAGCACGGACAGAAGATCGAACTGAAAGCCCAGGAAGCAGGGGTAAGCCCTCAGGAGTATGTGGATAAGGTGGCCGGAGAGGTGAAGCGTCTGTGGGATCTGATGGGAACCTCTTATGACAAATTTATCCGCACCACCGACGAGGATCATGTGAAGCAGGTGCAGAAGATCTTCAAAAAGCTGTATGATCAGGGAGACATCTACAAGGGGCACTATGAAGGGATGTACTGTACGCCCTGCGAGTCCTTCTGGACCCAGTCCCAGCTGGTGGACGGGAAATGTCCGGACTGCGGCAGGGAGGTGAAGCCCGCCCGCGAAGAGGCCTATTTCTTTAAGATGAGCAAGTATGCGGACAGGCTGATTCAGCATATGAACGAGCATCCCGAGTTCGTTCAGCCCGTCTCCCGCAAAAACGAAATGATGAACAACTTCCTCCTTCCCGGACTCCAGGATCTGTGCGTGTCCAGAACCTCCTTCAAATGGGGGATCCCGGTGGATTTTGACGACAGGCATGTGGTTTATGTATGGCTGGACGCTCTGACCAACTACATCACAGGAATCGGCTACGATGCGGACGGAAACCACACGGAGCAGTACCGGAAGCTGTGGCCGGCGGATCTTCATCTGATCGGAAAGGACATCATCCGCTTCCATACCATCTACTGGCCCATCTTCCTGATGGCGCTGGGAGAGCCTCTGCCCAAGCAGATCTTCGGCCATCCCTGGCTGCTGCAGGGGGACGGCAAGATGAGTAAGTCCAAGGGAAATGTGATGTATGCCGACGATCTGGTGGATTTCTTCGGCGTGGATGCGGTGCGCTATTTCGTCCTGCATGAGATGCCCTTTGAAAACGACGGCGTGATCGGCTGGGAGCTGATCTGCGAGCGGATCAATTCCGACCTGGCCAATACCCTGGGCAACTTGGTGAACCGTACTATTTCCATGAGCAATAAGTATTTTGACGGAGTGGTGAGAGACGCGGGCGCGGCGGATGCTGTGGACGCCGACCTGAAAGCGGTTGTGACGGGCACATATGATAAGGTATGCGCCAGGATGGAGGAGCTGCGGGTAGCGGACGCCATGACGGAGATTTTCAGCCTGTTTAAGCGCTGCAACAAATATATTGACGAGACGGAGCCCTGGGTGCTGGCAAAGGACGAGGCGAAGAAGGAACGCCTGGCCACCGTCCTCTACAATCTGGTGGAGAGCATTACCATCGGCGCTTCCCTCCTGGAGCCCTATATGCCGGACACTGCCTCCAGGATCGCTCGGCAGCTGAACACGGCCCTGCCTTCCTTTGAGGAATGCACCGGCTTCGGCCACTACCCCAGCGGAAACCATGTGACGGATAAGCCTGAGATCCTGTTTGCAAGACTGGATCCAAAGGAAGTAGTGGAGAAGGCGGAGGCCATGTTTGCAAGCCGCCGTGAAGAGACGGAGCCTGCCGCCCAGGAGGCAGAGCCGGAGGTGATCGATATTGAGAGCAAGCCGGAGATCACCTACGATGATTTCGCCAGACTACAGTTCCAGGTGGGCGAGATCATTGCCTGCGAGGAAGTGAAGAAGTCCAAAAAGCTTCTCTGCTCCCAGGTACGGATCGGAAGCCAGGTGAAACAGATCGTGTCCGGCATTAAAGCCCATTATACTGCCCAGGAAATGGTGGGCAAAAAGGTGATGGTGCTGGTGAACTTAAAGCCCGCCACTCTGGCCGGGATCGTATCCGAGGGGATGCTGCTGTGCGCAGAGGATGCGGAGGGCAGTCTGGCTCTTGTCACCCCTGAAAAAGAGATGCCTGCGGGCGCAGAGATCTGCTGACCTTCAAAGGGCAGCACGATGTCTGAGGATGAAAAGCACGGCTTGCCCGGAACCGATCCTGCGTTCCGGGCCGGCCGTGCGCTGCTTCCTGAGCGGCGCGGGCCGAACCGTTACGGAACGGATGCGCGAAGCGGCTATGTAAACGGAAAGGAGGAGCTGACTTATGAAGAAAGATTTCACCTTTGATTCCCGGGATGGAAAAACCAGAATACATGCGATAGAGTGGGAGCCGGATACGGAGCCGGTGTGCATCGTTCAGATCGTGCACGGCATGGCGGAGTATGCGGCGCGCTACTCCGGGCTGGCCGGGTATCTGAACGGAAAGGGGATTCTGGTGGTGGGACATGACCATCTGGGCCATGGAGACAGCATTGGGCCCGGACACCCTTACGGCTATTTCTGCCCCCAGGCAGCCCCGGATACGCTGGTGGAGGATGTACACAGCCTGAGAAGGAGGATGCAGGCCCAATATCCCCAGCTTCCCTATTTTCTGCTGGGGCACAGCATGGGCTCCTTCATCCTGCGCAACTACCTGTGCGTGCACGGCGAGGGCCTGGCAGGGGCTGTGATCATGGGAACGGGAATGCAGCCGAAGCGCCTGCTGGAGGTATCCCTGCGCCTGGTGGGGCTTCTTACCGCACTCCAGGGGCCGAAGCACAGGAGCAGCCTGATCAATGCGCTTGCCTTTGGAAGCTTCAACCGGAGGATCCGCAGGCCCTCCTCCCGCATGGCCTGGCTGTCCACGGACGGGGCACAGGTGGCAAAGTACGACGCAGATCCCCGCTGCGGCTTCACTTTCACGTTAAACGGCTTTCAGACCCTTTTCACTCTGATCCTGCGTCTCCATGAGAAGGAGCGTCTGGAGAAAATGCGCCGTGATCTGCCCATTCTGTTCATGTCCGGCCGGGAGGATCCGGTGGGGGATTACGGCCGGGCGGTGGAGCAGGTGTATACCTCTTTCCGGGCCATGGGGATGAAGCAGGTATCCATGAAGCTGTATGAAAATGACCGGCATGAGCTGGTCAACGAATCGGACAGAGAAATGGTGTGGAGCGACATTGGACAGTGGGTGCTTGGCCGGTTATAGAAAGGATGTCAAGGAGAGCATAAATTCCCTAAAACGGAGCATACTGAATCAGGAGAAATGTGTTTCGGCACAAGGCTCCCCATGCTTGTATGCTGCCCTTGGCGGCAGAATAGAGAGATTATGAACCGTTCAGGCTCATGTATGATTTTTCATGCCGCCTCCTGCGGCAGAACAGAGAGGAAGATATGCGGATTGCTTTTTTCAGTACCAAACCCTATGACCGGATCTGGTTTGAGCCGATGGCGAAGGACTACGGCTTTGAGCTTCGTTTTATTGAGCTTCCCTTCAGCCAGGAGACTGTATTTCTGGCGAAGGGCTATGATGCGGCCTGTATTTTTGTAAACGATTATGTGGACGGAAAGATGGTTGAATGGCTGTGGGAAAATGGAATCAGGGCGCTGCTTCTGCGCAGTGCAGGTTTTAACCATGTGGATGTGAGGGCCGCCAGGGGAAAGGTGGCGGTGCTGCGCGTGCCCAGCTACTCCCCGGAGGCGGTGGCTGAGTTCGCCATGGCCATGCTGCTCACCGTGAACCGTTATACACACAAGGCATACGGACGCACCAGAGAGTTCAATATGAATATCAATGGCCTGATGGGGACAGACCTTTACCACAAGGTGGCAGGGGTGGTGGGCACAGGAAAAATCGGGCAGGCAATGATCCGTATTTTCAAGGGCTTCGGCATGCAGGTGCTGGCCTACGACCCCTATCCCAGCCGGGCTCTGGATGTGAAGTATGTGGAGCTTGACAAGCTTCTGGAGAAATCCGACTTTATCTCCCTTCACTGCCCTCTCACCCCTGAGACGGCGCATCTGATCAATGCACAGACCATTTCCCGGATGAAGGACGGCGTATACCTGGTAAACACGTCCCGGGGAGGCCTGATCGACACACAGGCGCTGGTGGACGGCCTTCTGCACAAAAAATTCGGCGGCGTGGGGCTGGATGTGTACGAGGAGGAGGAAGGGCTTTTCTACGAGGACCGCTCTGACGAGATCATTCAGGACGAGGTGCTTGCCCGGCTTACCACCTTTCCCAACGTGCTGATTACCTCCCACATGGGCTTTTTCACTGTGGAGGCCATGCAGGCGATCGCCCATGAAACCCTGGAAAATGCCTATGCGCTGGAGCATGGTCTGCCTCTTGTCAATCTGGTGGAGTAAGAAGAAAGCCTTTAAGAATTATTTTATTTGCATGAACAGCCGTATCGTAGTATGATACTATCTAGCGGGCCGAATGGAAGCTGACAGGCGTCCGTCGGCCGGACGATAGAAACGGGAGAGATGCAAATGGGTAAATTTTTTAATCTGGACAGTCCGCTGATGATGTTCCTGTCCAAAATGGCTGATCTGATGATTCTGAACGTTATCACACTTCTTCTGTGCATTCCCATCATAACCGCCGGGAGTGCCATGACAGCGCTGTATTACATGACGCTGAAGATCGTGAAGGGGGAAGAAACCTATATAGTAAGGGGATATTTCAAATCCTTTAAGGAAAATTTCAAACAGGCGACGATAATCTGGATTCTGGCGCTTGTGGTAGGACTGATTCTGATAGGAGACTTTATGATCCTGGGAGGCACAACCCAGACCTTTGGTAAGGTTCTTAAGGTATTGATCATGATCATTGCCGTGGTCTATATCTTTACCATGACCTACCTGTTCCCGGTGCTGTCCCGTTTTGAAAACACCATCAAGAATACGATACGCAACGCCTTCCTGATGAGCGTGCTCAGCTTTCCCAGAACGATCCTGATGATCGTAATCAATGTGCTGCCGACGGTACTGCTGATCCTGGTTCCGCAGGTCACACCCTTTGTTATGATGTTTGGCTTTGCTGTGCCCGCTTATCTGTGCAGCATGCAGTTCAAGAAGATTTTCAGCCGCTATGAGCCTGAGGAGGAGGAAGCGGGAGACGGGGAGCTTGAGACGCTTTCCTTTATCAGAGAGGAAGAGGAAGCAAAGCGCAGAGCACTGGAAGAAGCCGGACACGAGGAAGCGGCGGACGATGCGCAGCCGGTGGAGCCTGGCGTGCCGGAAGAGGCGGACGGGGCGGCTGACGGCGCCCGGGAGGGAACGGAACAGCCCGGAGACGAAGGCCGGAAGGAGCCGGAGGCAGAATAAAAGACCAGAACAGAAGAAACCGCAGAAATATAGAAAAAACGGGGCTTGCCATGTAGAACGTTTCCAAAAACAAACAGGTTTGGAACGGAAATACAAAGAAAAGCCCCGTTTCTTCTATGGTAAATCTGTATAATAAAGTTTTGAGCATTTCGGCATGTTGACAGGCCCTAAATTCTGTTTCTATTTTTCTTGGCAAAATTTATAGTACGGTGATAAAACTTTGTGAATTTGTGGTATGGTCAAAACTTTTCATCTCAGTTATACTTATTTACAGATTCAGCAGAGAAATTTTCCGCTGATAAACCGTTAACAATTATTATTTAGGGAGGCAATCTAATGGCAAGCTTATCTTTGAAGAACATCTGCAAAGTATATCCCAATGGCTTTGAGGCTGTTAAAGACTTTAACCTGGAAATCGCTGATAAAGAATTCATCATTTTCGTAGGCCCCTCCGGATGCGGTAAGTCCACCACACTCCGTATGATCGCAGGTCTGGAAGACATCTCTTCCGGTGAACTGAAGATCGGCGACAGAGTAGTGAACGACGTAGAGCCCAAGGACAGAGACATCGCAATGGTATTCCAGAACTACGCTCTGTATCCTCATATGTCCGTATATGACAACATGGCTTTCGGACTTAAATTAAGAAAGGTTCCGAAGGATGAGATCGATAAGATGGTAAAAGAGGCTGCCAAGATCCTTGACCTGACTCCCCTCCTTGACCGTAAGCCCAAGGCTCTGTCCGGTGGTCAGAGACAGCGTGTAGCTATGGGACGTGCTATCGTGCGTAACCCCAAGGTATTCCTGATGGACGAGCCTCTGTCCAACCTGGATGCAAAGCTTCGTGTGCAGATGCGTATTGAGATCGCCAAGCTGCATCAGAGACTGGGCACCACCATCATCTACGTAACACATGACCAGACCGAGGCTATGACACTGGGAACCAGAATCGTAGTTATGAAGGACGGTGTGGTACAGCAGGTTGATACCCCTCAGAACCTCTACGACAAGCCTCAGAACCTGTTCGTAGCAGGATTCATGGGATCTCCTCAGATGAACTTCCTGGATGCCGTTGTAGAAGTGAACGGCGATGCAGCTTCCCTGAAGGTAGCCGGCAAGTCCATTCCTCTGCCTCCTGCCAAGTCCAAGAAGCTGATCGAGGGCGGTTATGCAGGAAAGACTGTTACCTTCGGTATCCGTCCTGAGGATGTATACGATTCTCAGATGTTCATCGAGACTGCCAAGTGCGTATTCGAGTCCACCATCAAGGTTTACGAACTGCTTGGTGCAGAAGTTTACTTATACTTTGATCTGGCTGAGTTCCCGATCACTGCAAGAGTGGATTCCCGTACAACTGCAAGACCTGGCGACAGCGTGAAGTTTGCATTTGACGTTGAGAAGATCCATGTATTTGATAAGGAGACCTCTCAGGTTATTACCAACTAATGATAAGCTTTCATGGGGAAGATGCACTGCATCTTCCCTTTTTTCTTGAAAAAAAGTCAGTTTTGCTATATAGTAATCATATACTGGGAAAGGACGTGAAAAAGATGATTTCCAATCAAGTGATACAGAACAGCATTGACGAATTACGGGTGATAACCAAGGTTGATCTGGGAATATTCGATACAGAGGGCATGAGAGTGGCTTCCACAACGGATGACATTGATATTTCCAGGGATATTATTGAGAATTTCGCTTCTTCCCCCGCAGACAGCCAGGTGGTGGGCGGACGGCATCTGCTGAAAATCCTGGACGACGGAGAGCCGTCCTACATTCTGGTAGCCCAGGGCCCCAGCGATGATGTGTATATGGTAGGCAAGATTGCGGTCAGCTCGATTCAGAACCTGATTATTGCATATAAGGAGCGCTTTGACCGCAATAATTTCTTCCAGAACCTGATTCTGGACAACCTTCTGCTTGTGGACATCTACAACCGTGCCCAGAAGCTTCATGTGGAGGTGGAGTGTCCCCGTATTGTTTACCTGATCGAGACAAGAATTGAGAAGGATAACAGCGCCATGGAGCTGCTCAAGAGCCTTTTCTCCAGTCAGAACGGCGATTATATCACCGCTGTGGATGAGAAGAACATCATTCTGATCAAGGCGCTGGAGCGAATGGACGATCAGGAAACCATTGAACGCACTGCGGACATGATCGTGGACATGATGAACAGCGAAGCCATGATGAATGTGCGTGTGGCTTATGGAACGGTGGTAAGTGAACTGAGAGAGGTATCCAAATCCTACAAGGAAGCCAAGCTGGCTATGGATGTGGGTAAGATCTTCTACGCTGAGAAGAACGTGATCGCTTATGCCAGACTGGGAATCGGCCGTCTGATCTATCAGCTTCCCGTGAACCTGTGCAAGATTTTTATTGATGAGATCTTTGGAAGCAATGTGCCCTACGACATGGATGAGGAGACGCTGACAACCATTAACAAGTTCTTTGAGAACAATTTGAACGTATCCGAAACCTCCAGACAGCTTTTCATTCACAGAAATACTCTGGTATACAGGATTGAGAAGCTGCAGAAAAGCACAGGGCTGGATATCAGAGTGTTTGATGACGCCCTGACCTTTAAGATTGCGCTGATGGTCGTGAACTATATGAAGTATCTGGAAAGCATCGATTATTGAGGAAGCTGCCGGAATGAAATGCGAAGCAGGAGTATTTGAGGTGACTGTTTACAGCAGCCTCAAACGCTTGCTGTTTAAGATGCGGGGAACGAATTTGAGAGAGGAAGGAAAAGCCTGTGCCTTTTGCAGGGATTTTTCCTTCCTTTTTTTCTTCCATCATATTGCCCGTCCACCCTGAATAGAATAATGATGTAGAGATAGCGCGGGGCGGAAAGGAATGACCAGATACGCCCGGTTCGTGTGCGCGGGAGGCCGCGCGGATTGGAGCAGGTGTGTATTATTATAAGAAGCAGATCGTGTATATTGATTTGATGGAGGCGGGAGAACGAAGAAAAGGAGCCGGATTTTTGAAGCTGGAGGAGACGGACGACAAAATCAGATGGCAGATCCAGGTGAAGGGCCTGCGGGAAACGGATACAGGCTTTTTTGACCTGCGCGATGAGAGCGGGGCATTGGTGGACAAGCTGCTGCTGAAGGCCGGCGCAGGAAGCTACGATCGGGAGTTTGACCGGGGTGGGACGAGCCGGGGCGGAAGGGAGCTTGCCAGGATCTGTGGAATCCGCCTGGAACTGTCCGGCGGCAGAGCGCTGGAGGGCAGCTGGAGGCTGGATGGCGGGGATGAAGGTCATACAGGCAGAAGCAGGGAGAGAAAGGGGAAGCATACAGAGCAGGAAATTGAAGCAGGGGGAACCGGGGGGCATACAGAGCAGAGGATTGAGGCAAAGGGAACCGGAGAGTATACAGAGCAGGAAATTGAGATAAGGGGAACCGGGGAGCATACAGATAAGGGAATCGCGGCAGAGAAAGCCTGGGAACCCGCAGGCAGGAAAAACGTGGTACAGGGAAGCAGAGGATGCAGAAGGGGATGGAAGGGGGCGGAAGAAGCAGGAAAAAAAGGGGAAGGAAAAGAGGAAGAAAGAAAGGCCCGGGTAAGAGAAAACAAAAGCATTCGGGAGGAATGCGCAGTAACCGCCGCCGAGCTGCCCGCGGAGGAATATGCAGACAGCAAATGGGATCAACTGGGCCGGATCTACCCTATGGTGCATCCCTTTGGGGATGACAGAGAATATCTTTCCATCACGCCCAGAGACTTTGTGATTCTGGGCCGGGAGCATCAAAAGCTGGTGCATAACAGCTTCCTGCTTCATGGCTACTATAACTACCGCCATGTGATTCTGGGCCGATTTGGAAAGGAGGAGGATGAAACATATTATCTTGGAGTACCAGGGGTTTTCTATGAGCGGGAGAAAATGGCGGCAGAGATGTTTGGGTTTGAGGCATTTGAAGGAAAAACAAGCCCGGTGGAACCAGGCAGCTTCGGCTACTATATGACAAAAGTACAGATTTGAGAAAAAAGAGCTGCGTGACAGCGGAAAGCCCCTTAGGGGCGTTTTGTGGAGCAGCTTGTTGCTGCTCCGTGGGCGCGGCTGAACTGCTACAAATAAGGGGACTCAGCCGTCAATCCACTCCCCTGAGCTGTGTAGCGGGAATCATTGGGAGAAGAAGCTGCCGAAATTCCTCCAGCTCCTCTTTGCTGTAAGAAGTAAAAACGGGATGGATCACGCCTTCACTTTCCACATAGGACTGAAGATAGTAGGCTTCACAGCCCTGCAGCCATTTACCGATCTGCATAAAATCATGGGCTGTGTGCAGCTGGCGTACAACAGTGGTACGAAATTCGTAAGGAAGTCCGCAGGTTCGGATAAAATCCACGCTTTCCCGTATTTTGCCCAGATCCAGACGCTCCACTCCGGCTGTGGCAGCATAACGGGACGGAGAATTTTTGATGTCCATGGCGATATAATCCAGCAGCCCCTGGCTGTGCAGGGAACGGAGAACCTTCGGATGGGCACCGTTGGAATCCAGCTTGACCAGGTATCCCAGATCTTTGATTCGGGCAAGAAAAGAGGCCAGACCGGGCTGCAGAGTGGGTTCGCCTCCGGTGACACATACTCCGGTCAGAATGCCGCGGCGCTTACGCAGGGTGCGGAAGATTTCTTCCTCCGAAATGGAGGGTACAAGGCTGGGACGGAGCACCAGATCCCCGTTTTGACAGAAGGGACAGCGAAAATTACACCCGCCGGTGAAAAGGGTGGCGGCTACATGGCCGGGATAGTCTAAAAGCGTTGTTTTGTTAAAACCGCAGATTTGCATTTCTTCCTCTTTCCTGTTATGCTTGAAATAAGGTTGGAGCAGCTATATACTGGCTTCTATTATAGACCGGATTACAGGGACGGGCAAGCGGGTAAACAGTAAGTGCTTGAGGCTGCTGTGAACAATAACCCGGTGTACCGTGACAGCAGGAGACATAGGACACGAAATGGATAGAAAAATGCAGAACGGTATGGACAGTGAGATACAGAAAAAAAGAATGAAATACATGAAGGCCGCGCTGAAGCAGGCTGAGAAAGCCTATGCGCTGGGAGAAGTGCCTATTGGCTGCGTGATCGTTCATAAAGACAGAATCATCGGCAGGGGCTACAACCGGCGGAACACAGACAAGAATACACTGGCACACGCGGAGATCACCGCCATCAACAAGGCCAGCAGGAAGCTGGGGGACTGGAGGCTGGAGGACTGCGTGATGTACGTGACGCTGGAGCCCTGCCAGATGTGCTCCGGAGCCATCGTACAGGCCAGGATACCGGAGGTGGTAATCGGCTGTATGAACCCAAAGGCAGGCTGTGCAGGCTCGATTCTGAATGTGCTGCAGATGCCTGAATTTAATCATCAGGTGCAGATCGTAAAGGGCGTGATGGAGGAGGAGTGCAGCCGGATGCTGACCCACTTTTTTAAGGAGCTGCGGGTGAGGGTGAAGGAGGAAAGGAGGCTTAGGAAGCTGGCGCAGCAGGAGCAGAAATAAAACCCACAAGAAAACGAAAAACGCTGTCCCCATCAGAACGGAATGGATGGGGGCAGCGTCTGTTTTCACGCTGATGAAGCGATTGCCTGCGGGGTGGTCGCTATACCACCTGATACTTGGCCACAAATACAGGAAAACTGTCCGTCCCACGGACATTCTTACCGGCAGTGATGGTCACATTCTTATCGGTGATCATGTATTCAATATCCGCGCCTTCCTCGATCACGGTGTCCTGCATGAGCACGCAGTTTTTGACCCTGGCGCCCTTGCCGATCTTCACGCCTCTGAACAGCACGCTGTTCTCCACCTCTCCCTCAATCACGCAGCCGTCAGCGGCCATAATATTGGCTGCCTTAGCCCCGTTGATATAACGGGTGGGATTGTCGTCACGGATCTTGGTATAGATGGGATTAGCGGAAAAGAGAGCATCCAGATTTTCGTTGTCCAGAAGCTTCATATTCTCGTCAAAATAACTTTTCATATCGCTGATACGGGCAAGATAGCCGGTATATTCAAAGCCTCTCACATTCATTTTATCCAGAGAATTGGCCACAATATCCCGCATGAAATGGAGAATACCGCGCACGAAAGCGGTGTTGATCATGCTGATCAGACGCTCTCTTTCCATAATATAAATGTTCATGCTGTAATTCTGAATGCCTTCTTCTCTGGGGTTGATGCAGATCTTCTTTATCCTGTCGCCATCCAGGCTGAGGGTATAATACATATCCCGGCTGTTCACGGTGTTGCTTTTCAGCTCGCATTCAGGAATAGGCTGTTTGGCGTAGGCAATGGTCACATCTGCCCCGCTTTCAATATGATAGTCCAGCATTGCCTTGAAATCGAAATTCACGGCGATGTTGGCATCCGACATTGCCACGTATTTTTCCTTCTGATCCTTCAGGAAATCCAGGATGCTGGCAAGAGCATCCACACGTCCGCTGTAGACCTTCATGGATTTCTCCGAATAGGGAGGGAAGATGTTTAAGCCGCCGTTTTTGCGGGTCAGATCCCATTCACGGCCGGAGCCTAAGTGATCCATCAGGGAGTGGTAGTTGTTGCGGACAATGATGGAAATATTGTCGATGCCGCAGTTCACCATACTGGAGAGGATGAAATCCACCATGCGGTAACGGCTTGCAAAGGGGATGGAGGCCATAAGGCGTTCATTTACCAGCTCGGGAACCACAGCGTCATAGCTGTTGGGGAAAATGATGCCCAACACATCGGAATTGGAATTTACCATTGTTCTTCTCCACCTTTCACATTATCATTGATCATGGCGTTCGGGCCGATTTTTGCACCGTCTCCGATATACACGCCGGGCCCTATGGTTGCCACGCCCTTCTCATCCTCCGTTGGCATAGCACCCACGACAGCATTCTCGCCGATCACTACGTTCTCAGCTACGATGCAGTGCTCCACCACGGCGCCGGATTTGATCACAGAGCCGCCCATTACCACAGCATCCTCCACCTTTGCGCCGGGCTCTACCTGAACTCCTGCAAAAAGGACGGAATGCTTCACATGGCCGTCGATGCGGCAGCCGTCGGTTATCATGGAATTCTCCACCACGGCGTTGGAGCCGATCTGATGTCCGGTCATACCGCTGTTGCGGCTGTAGATCTTCCAGTCGTTGTCGAACAGGTTGATGCCGCTGTGCTCAGGATCAAGCACTTCCATATTGGCTTCCCACAGAGAGGTGATGGTTCCCACATCCTTCCAGTATCCGCTGAATCGGTAAGCGTACATATTACGCTGATCCCGCAGGAGGTTGGGGATAATGTTGTTGCCGAAGTCGTTCTCGGATTCGGGATCTGCCTCATCCTCGATCAGATATTTCTTCAGAATATCCCAGTTGAAAATATAGATTCCCATAGAGGCCAGATTGGACTTGGGCTCCCTGGGCTTTTCCTGGAACTCGGTGATTTTGTCGTTCTCGTCGGCTACCATCAGGCCGAAGCGGGACGCTTCCTCCCACGGAACCTCCATAACGGCCACGCTGAATTCCGCATTTTTTTCTTTATGAAAACGGAGAAAATCGCTGTAATCCTGTTTGCAGATCTGATCGCCGGACAGGATGATCACATACTGGGGATTGTACCGTTCGATAAAGGAAATATTCTGGTAGATGGCGTTGGCAGTGCCCTTGTACCAGTCGGAGCCGGAGGCCTTCTGATAAGGAGGGAGCACATGGACGCCTCCGTGAAGGCGGTCCAGATCCCAGGGCTGTCCGTTTCCGATATACTCATTAAGTACCATGGGCTGATACTGAGTCAGGATCCCCACCGTATCAATGCCGGAATTCACACAGTTGGAAAGCGGAAAGTCTATGATACGATATTTGCCGCCGAAAGGAACGGCAGGTTTTGCCAGCTTCTGGGTGAGCGCATAGAGACGCGAACCCTGTCCGCCGGCAAGAAGCATTGCAATCATTTCTTTTGCCATAATATGTCCCCCTGGATAGTTTAGTTGCGGATATATAAATTGTATCATAAAACATTATAAAATGACAGTATTTTGTGCAAAAGAACGAAAAAATTTGGGACGATTTGTAACAGTTCAGCCCGCGCCCATTCGCAAAACGCCCCTACGGGGCTTTCCGCTGCTACGCAGCTCTTTTTGCTCATAGACGGGCGCTCAGCTCATATCGGCATGAACGGTCAAAATCATGCAAGCATGTTTTGACCGTTCAAACCGATATGGCTGAACTGTTACGGTAATTTTGCATTATTTTTACCCAAATTTAATTAAAAAGCCCCTGCAGCAGGTTGAATACGCCTGCGGACTGGAGGAACAGCACGGCCATAATCAGCGGAGCGGCGTAGCGAATCATGAAAACGTAGATTTTTTTGCGTGTAAAGGTATGGCCGCTGGACTCCATCTCGTCGATGATCCATTTGGGCTTGATGACCCAGCCCACAAAAATGCAGGTGAGGAAGGAGATGGCGGGCATGAGGAAGCTGTTGCTGATATAGTCCATCAGATCCAGGAGCTGGGCGGTGGAGCCGTTGGGGAGCTTCATTTCAAAGTAGAAAACATTGTAGCCTAAGCAGATGATGATGGAGGCCGCGGTGGACAGGCCGAAAATGATGAGGCTCATCTTTTTTCTGGTGGTGTGGAACAGATCCATGCAGTTGGCTACCAGCGTCTCCATGATGGAGATGGAGGAGGTCAGCGCCGCGAAGGCCACCATGACGAAGAATACCAGGCCGATCAGCATACCGATACCGCCCATAGCGTCAAAGACCCTGGGAAGGGAGACGAACATCAGGCTGGGGCCGGAGGCCATGCCCTCTGTGCCGAAGAAAACGTACACGGCGGGAATGATCATCAGGCCTGCCAGGAAGGCCACCCCGGTGTCGAAAAATTCGATCTGGGTCAGGGACTTGTTCAGGTTTACATCCTTTTTCACATAGGAGCCGTAGGTGATCATAATGCCCATGGACACGCTGAGAGAGAAGAAAAGCTGGCTCATGGCGTCCAGAAGCACGCTCAGAAATTTGGAGAAGGTCAGTCCCTCAAAGCTGGGCAGAAGATAGACGGCCAGACCCTGCAGGCCCGTGCGCGTTACGCCGTCCGCCCCCGTGGAACGCAGCGTGAGGGAAAACAGGGCGATCCCTACGATCATAACGAGAAGCCCGGGCATGATGAACCGTGAAAACTTCTCAATTCCCTTCTCCACACCCCGGTATACGATGAAGGAGGTGATGGCCAGGAACACCAGCATGAAGAAAATGGGAGATACCTGCGAGGTGATGAATGAGGTAAAATACCCATCCTGCGCCGCGTCCCTGCCGTGAAAGGTGAGATAGGTAGTGATGTATTTTACCACCCAGCCGCCGATCACGGAATAATAGGTCATGATGATGGCAGGAACCAGGAAGGTGAGAAAGCCCAGGAATTTCCACTTTTTATGCAGTGTGCCGAAGGCCTTCAGGGCATTTTGACGGGTTCCTCTGCCCAGCGCCACATCCGTCACCAGAAGGGTGAAGCCGAAGGTGAGCACCAGGCCAAGATATACGATAAGGAAAAGGCCGCCGCCGTCTTTGGCGGCCAGATAAGGGAAACGCCAGATGTTTCCCACACCCACGGCGCTTCCCGCTGCGGAAAGAACGAATCCCAGGGATCCGCTGAAGCTGCTTTTTTTCTTATGCTCTGTCATGATTACCTCCCTGCGGAAGCGAAGCTGCTCCGCACTGTTGTGATTGATCTGCCCCGGCTTTACGATGATGGCGCTGAATACCTGCGGTCTGAAGATAAAGGAACCGCAAATGCAAAAGCATCGCAAATGAAAAAGCACTGCGAGGCAAGGGCATTGGCCATCTGCGGTTTCAGGGGCATACTTTCAATAGCTTACCAGACAGGATAAAAAGTGCAAACGGGAGCCGGTTTCGTTTCAATAAACTTTTTTGCCTGAAAATTTATTAATAGTAGAAAAATAGCGGATTATAGAGTAAAATGAAAATGAAAGAGATGCCAGAGCAAAAAAGAGTATATTTATAAGAAACAGAAATGCAGCCGCTTGTGGAGCTGTGGGGGAAGACTCCACAAGCAGCGGCGGGAGAAGATATGGAAAAGATCAGTATTCATGTGGGAGGCCGTATCCGCATGTACCGGAAGGCGCGGGGGCTGACCCTGCAGCAGCTTGCAGACAGGATACATAAGAGCCGGGCCAGCGTGAGCAAATATGAGAACGGGGAGATTGCGCTGGATGTGGAGACCCTGTGGGAGATCGCGGAGGCGCTGGAGGTGGGAGCCGGACAGCTCATGGATTTCGGGCCTACGCCGCCCCGGGCGGCTCCGGTGGTTTCCTTTGGAAAAAGCCCGTTTTTTCAGGCAAGACGGCTGTATTTTTATTTTTATGACGGAAGGTACAGACAGCTGAAGGACGGAGTGATCGACATCCGGGAGAGCGAGGAAGAGCCGGGGGAGTACGAGGCTTCCCTTTCCATCAGCTCCGTCACCCCGGCGGGGCGCAGCAGTGAAACGTACTATACGGGGAAGGTGGTCTACAGCGATATGCTGATCCGCTTTTCTTTTGTAAACCAGTACAACGCCCTGGAGGAGGATCTGCTCTATATTTTCAATCCTCTGGATATCCGGGACGCAACGGACGGGCTGCTGTGCGGGATTTCCACCGCGGATCTGATGCCCTGCGCCTTTAAGTGCCTGGTGACGCTGACGCCCCAGGAGCATACGGAGGAATTTAAGAAGCAGCTTCTGATCACCAGGACGGAGCTTCGCAGATGGCAGCAGATGAATATGCTGCTGGTGGATAACAGTGGGATTTAGAGAAAGCCTTACACGCATATATGAAGAGGAGGCGGGTATGTTTTTTGATAATAAAAAAGGGCCGGTTTTCCTGAAGGAGGACAGTCAGGCGGAGAAACAGCTTCAGCTATTGAAGGAGATGGAGCCGGAACTGAATGAGGAGGGCAGGACGCTTTTGGAGCAGGATATCCGGTATCTGGAATACGGAATCGCAGGGGAGAGGAACGTGGCGTTTGAATTGAAAAACAGCAATATGCCCATGTACGTCCTGCACGATTTGTACCTGGAGCAGGGAGAAATGAGTGCCCAGATTGACTACATGGTTTTTACGCCGAAGCTCTGTTTTGTGATCGAGTGTAAGAATCTGTTCGGCGATATTGAGATCACCAGCGACGGGGATTTTATCAGGACACTGGACGGCTGGGGAAAAGGGCGGAGAAAGGGGATTTATTCGCCCATCACCCAGAATGAAAGGCATCTGCAGGTGATTAAAAATCTGCTTCTTTCGGAGTCGAAGGGATTTTTCGCCAAGAGGAATATAGAAAACGGCTTTGCCGGAAGCTATCGCTCCGTAGTGGTACTCGCCAATCCCCAGACGATTTTGAACAGCAGGTACGCGAAAAAAGAGGTGAAGCAGAAGGTAATCCGGGCGGATCAGCTGATCGCCTATATCAGGAACGCGGAGGCGGAATGGCCGGAGCGGGGGCGGTCGGATAAAGCAATGCGGGAGTGGGCAGAAGGCTTTTTGAAATGCCATCGGGAGAAGGAGATTGCTTATACCGGGAAGTATGACAGGTATAAGCAGGATACAGCAGAGCGGAATGAAAGGGCAGGGCGCGGGGCAGATCGTGTGGCCGTTCCGGTGCAGCAGGCTGTGGAGGAGCTTCCGGTTTATAAGGAGCTTAGAGCCTACCGTTATCAAATGAGCCGGAAGGAAGGGATTAAACCCTACTACATATACAATGATGCCCAGATGAAGGAGCTGATAGCCCGGATGCCCGGCACGAAGGAAGAACTTCTGAACGTACAGGGCTTCGGGCCTGTGAAGGCGGACAAGTATGGAGCGGATGTGCTGGCGATCCTGGAAAGGCACAGAAGATAGGATTGGAGAATGGAGGCAGAAATGGATATGCGGCAGGAAGTAAAGAAATTTATGGAGGATCACGCCTGGGAGGCGGAAGCGGTGCAGGAGCTTACGGCCTTCTATGACCAATGGGCGGCGGACGGGGCCTGTCTGGCGGTTCTGGAAAAATGGGTGGAGGAATACCGGCATAACATTCATATGGATTACAGGCTGGCAAACCGCGAGGTGGAAGCGGCGGCGGAGCGGGCGGGAAAGAACGCCTATCAGGCATTGCTCCTCCTTTACCTGTGCCTGGGACGGCTCCTGCCGGAGCACTACAGGCGGGCGGGGCTTCCAATGGAGGTGTGTGAGGATTCTCTGGAAGATCTGAAATGGAAGGCGCGGGAGTGCCATAAGGTATATGGTGTGTGGGGTTCCTTTGTGGCTCATTGGTTTCCGGGATTTTTTGATCTGACCCGCTTTGCCATAGGACGGATGCAGTATGAATTGGTGCCTTTTCCTGAAAAATATGTGCAGGCGGGCGGAAAACAGCCTGAGGGCGCACAGTGGGCGATCAATACCCATATCCCCTCCTCCGGCAGACTGAACCATGAGGAGTGTGTTGCTTCTTATAAAAAAGCGGCCTCATTCTGGAAGGAATATTTTCAGATTGAGACTCCGGTATTCTGCTGTGATTCCTGGCTGCTTTTCCCGGAGCATGAGAAATTTCTGCCGCAGCAGTCCAATATCCTCAGATTTCAGAGGGATTATCGGATATACGACAGCCATACAGACGAAAAGGGCGGGGATCTGTGGCGGATCTTCGATATGGAATATGACGGCAGACCGGAAAAACTGCCGGAGGATACCGGACTGCGCAGAGCCTATAAGAAATGGCTGATGGAGGGGAATCTGCCTGGATGGGGGAGGGGAGTGCTGAAGGGGGAGGTGCTGGAGTAGGGAGGGAAACAGTTATGTTTCGCTTCCCTTCCGAAACTGCCGCGGCGGCATCCCATACACCTTCCGAAACACCC
>CAUWLJ010000074.1:0-18102 GCA_963559585.1 uncultured Eisenbergiella sp.
TCTGCACACACCGATCACCCAGAAAATCCCATACAGCAGCAGATCCGCCGCCACAACGCTTGCGCCTGCAGGAGTGGCAAACAGGAAGGAAAAGGTCATTCCGCACACGAAACCGGCCACGGACACACAGACCGCGCAGAGGATCACACTGCGGTAGTGCCGGCATACCCGCATGGCCGTCAGGGCCGGGAAAATAATCAGGCTGGAAATCAGCAGCGCCCCCATCAGGCGCATTCCCAGCACGATGGTCACAGCCGTGAGCACTGCCAGCAGCATATGGTGCAGACCGGTACGGATTCCCGTTGCCCTGGCAAATACCACATCAAAGGTAACAGCAAAGATCTGATCATAAAAAAACAGATAAAGAATCAGCACCACCACCGACAGCACCAGGCTCAGCGCCACATCCGTCCTGCTCATGGCCAGGATGGAGCCAAACATATAGCTGTTCAGATCCGCATTCATCCCCATGGTGAGGGACACCACCAGAACGCCGACGGCCAGGGCTCCCGTGGAAATCATGGCAATGGCCGCATCCCCCCTAAGATACCCGTTTTCACTCAGGCGCAGCAGCAGAAAAGCCGCCAGTATCACCACCGGGACGGCCACTGACAGAGGAGCCAGATTCATGGCGGAGGCCACCGCCAGAGCGCCGAAGCCCACATGGGACAGCCCGTCCCCGATCATGGAATAACGCTTCAGCACCAGGCTCACCCCCAGAAGCGAGGCGCAGATGCAGACCAGTATTCCCACCAGAAACGCCCTCTGCATGAAGGGGTAGGAAAACATTTCACCGATATAAGAAAACATGTCCATCCTCCTCTCCACTCATTCTATCCTCCAGAAAGCGCCTTCCAAATCCGCTCTCCCTGTATTCCCGGGTGGTTCCAAAGAAATATCCCTCGTGGGCCAGATGCAGGATATGATCCGCATGCTCCACCGCCTCACGGATGGCGTGCGAAACCATGATCACCGTAATATGGCCTTCCCGGTTCAGCTCATCCATCAGGCGGTAAAATTCCTCCATCGCCACAGGATCCAGTCCTGTGGTGGGTTCGTCCAGCAGGAGGAGACGGCTCGTAGCGCACAGGGAACGGGCCAGAAGCACCCGCTGGCGCTGTCCGCCGGAAAGCTCCTGAAAGCTTCTGTCCTGCAGCCCTTCAATATGAAGGAGCGCCATATTTTCCAGGGCACGCTTCTTCTGCGCCGCGCCATAAAAAGGACGCAGGCCGCGGCTGTTCAGGCATCCCGACAACACAACCTCGTAAACCGAGGCCGGGAAATCCTTCTGCACCGCATCCTGCTGGGGAACGTAGCCGATCTGATCCGCCTTCAGGCCGTCTCCGAACACGATCCGGCCGCCGGAAGGCTTTTTCAGTCCCAGAAGTCCTTTGACCAAAGTGGTCTTTCCGCTTCCATTCTCTCCGATTATGCACAGATAATCTCCCGCATTTACCTGAAAGCCAAGATGGGAAAGCACCGTCTGGTTTTCATAGGAAAACGTCAGATCCTCACAGGTTATATATGCCATATACGCTCTCTTTCTGCGGCAGAAGGCCGCCTTTTTTCAGAAGCAGATACGCCGCCGGGCAGGTGTGCTCAGGAGCAGAATGTATGCTCTAAATTACTCCAGAGCACGCCTGAGCACCTCCAGGTTACGGCGCATCAGTGACAGATAGGTTTCTCCCCTTTCCGCCTCCGACCTGGTCAGGGTATGGCAGGAATGGAGCATGGCCGTCTCTGCCCCGGTACTCTCCGCAATGGCATCCGCAATCCTGGCATTGGACAGCTCCAGATACAATACCACCGGAATCTGCTCCTGTCTCACCAGATCCACCAGAAAAGCCATGGTGGCCGCGCTGGGCTCCGTCTGTGAGCTGCAGCCCGGAAAAGCCGCATAATATTCAAGCCCGTAGGTTTTGGTCAGATACAGGAAGGGGAAACGATCTCCAAACACCAGTGTATGCCGCCCTGCGCTGCGAACCATTTCCCCATAATCTGCGTCCAGCTCTTTCAGTTCATCCAGGTAGACAGCCGCGTTTTCCTCATAAATCTCTGCCCGCAGAGGGTCAAGCTCTGCCATCACGTCCCGGATCCGCTCCACCAGAAGAACCGCGTTCACCGGGGACGTCCATACATGCTCGTCGTACTCCTCCCCTTCCAGATGAACGCCGTCGCCGCCCTCCTCCCCGGCGGTGTGAGCATGCCAGGGAGCATGGTCATGCCCCGCCGTCTGCATGCCTTCCGCCGTCTCCTCCTTCAGAGGATCCACCCAGTCCAGAAGGCTGTAGGAGGGCACCTGCACATCCAGACCCCCAAGGAGTTCTTCCACCCACACGTCCGATTCACCGCCTGCGTAGAGGAACAGGCCGCTGTGGCTGATGCGTATAATATCCGCAGGAGAAGGCTCGTAGGAATGGGCCTCCATGCCGGGCTTCAGAAGCTGCTGCACCTCAACATACTCCCCGCCTATCCTGCGCACAAAATCACAGGGCGGGAAGATCGTGGCCGTCACCTGCAGGCGGGGACGGCCATCCGGAGCCATACCGTCAGGAAGGGCAGCATCCGGCGGCGCAGCATCCAGGGCAGCGCCGTCCACGCTTGGGCCGGCCGCCTCTGTGCCATTCGATCCCTCCCTGCTCTGCCCGGCTGCCCCGCATCCTGCCGGCCAGAGGCAGAACGCCAGAAGAACCGCCATAAGCAGGCAGATTCCCCTTTTTTTTCTGATATTTCTGACCTTTCTATTCTCTGCCATCCTGCTCTCCGTCCTGTTTTTTCTCCCGGTAAGCGATAGCTGCCTCCTTCAGATCCTCCAGTGTCTCCCTGAATCTGCGGCTGGTCATGGTGGGGTTTCCGGTCAGCATGCTTCTCCTGTTGATGCTTTTCAGGAAGGTTGTCCGCTTATCCTCAGCCACACGCCTGTTGCCGATATATTTTTCCCGAAGCTCCTGCAGCTCCTCCTGGATTCCCTCCCGGAAGGCCTCCCTCCGCTCCCTGCGTGCTTCCAGAAACTGCTGATGGATCCCGGCAAAACGCGCTTCGATTTCTTCTATCAGCTCCTCCCTGCGCTTTTCCCGCCTCTCCGCCAGTGTCCCTATCTCGTCGTTCGCCACGGCAATGATCACATCCAGGCGCTTCTGCACTCTCTCAAGCTCCTGTCTGGCCTGCTCTGCCTTCACCAGCACATCCTTCAGATCCAGAGCCGCCTGGAAGGATACCGCAAAATCAGCCGCGATCAATACCGTCAAAATCAGAACGGCTGCCCCCAGAACGGGTCTTGGGATGGCAAGAACCAGCTTTTCCACAGGCTTATGTATCACCTGAGTCATCAGGATCGTAAGGCCGCCCCAGCACAGGGTGGTTCCCAGGCAGATCTGTCCCTGAAAGTTGAATTTATTGTTGGAATAATCCCAGTAACGTACCTTGAAAAGCGCTTCCATGGTCACTCCTGTCACGTATTCCAGCACCGTTGCACCCACGCAGCCCGCCACAAAGATCAGGAACAGATTTCCATGCATGGGCCTGGACACCAGAAGCATCATAATGGCCCCCGACCCGTATAAAGGAAGAAAAGGGCCCCTCATAAACCCCCTGTTCACAAGCTTCCGGCTGCGTATGGACACAAACGCAGATTCAATGCACCATCCGACAAAACAGTAAAAATAAAAAAAGAAAAGCCATTGCGTCAGGCTGTACTGATACATCATTCCCTCCAATCCGCCGCAGGACGGCGTTCTTAAACACGGAAACTGCATTACTGTTCACTGCCGCCTCAAACAGCAGGTATTTGAGGCGTGAAAACGTGAGCCCGGGGTGCTACCGCCAGATTCCCACGGTAATGCTCAGCTTCCCTTTCTTCGTCTCTCCCCCGCTTCCCAGATACTGAAACCTTCCATACCCTCTGGCACTGACCCGCTCTCCTTCCCGGAGCGCGTGGCTGTTGTTCCCGCACAGCCTGCCGTCCACATACACCTTTCCGGCCCTAAACAGCTCCAGGCTCTGGTTTCTGGACAGGCCGAACACCCTGGCAAGCACCGCATCCACCCGCAGGCCGGACACGGTGAGCCTTTCCTCCTCAGCCTCCCTCACAGGAGGAAGCTGGTCTTCCCCTGCCTGGATGCACCTTACGCTGGTATGGCGCACCTTCTGCAGATTTTCACAGATATAAGGAGCGATCCGCTGTGTGCAGTACATCCAGGCCTGCTTCCCCTCTATGAAAATATCCCCCACCGTGCTCCTGTCGATCCCCAGGTTCATCACTGCCCCAAGAAAATCCCTGTGGGTCAGAGCATCTGCAAATTTCTCCATCAATGGGCTGATTTTTATCAGGACGATGGGAAAATCCTCCTCATAGCCCAGCTCCTCAGGCGAGCCGAACCGGGCCATCTGCCGCTCACAGCCTTCGCTGCCGCCCCAGAGGGCAAACTGCCGGAAATGCTTCTCCTCCATGCTCCGGTACAGGCATTCCTGCTCCGCCAGGGAGAGAAAGCCTGTAAAAGTAAAAATGTTCTGCATGTATGATTTGTCTGCCAGCTCCGAAGCCCTTTTTTTCAGCTGCTGCAGCTCTTTTTCCGTTTCTGCGGCCATGCCTTCCTCCTACACGAAGCTGATCACTTTCTCTTTCGGCGCTTTGGTCTTAACCACGCTGAGCGCATGAAGGACAGGCCCCACTCCGCCGTAATCCTCCCAGTGCTCCAGCTCCACGCGGGCAGTCACCTGCACCCATTCCTCTTCCTTCAGCCCTCCGGCCTGGGGATAGACGCACACATAGCCCAGAAAGGCCATATCCTCCGCACAGCAGGTCATAGCCATACGGCCCGGCACAAAATGATCCGCAGGATACCCGTCCGGCTTCATAACCATCGCCGTGAAACGGATGGTTTTCCCCTGATAACGCTCCGCGTGATCCAGGGAGTCGATATACCAGATCCCGTATCCCATATCGTCCAGCTCGATGGGATCCCCATTCAGGTCAAAGGGCAGATCCTCCTCAAACAGCTGGTTGATCTCTCCATCCTTGTCCTCGAAAATGATCTCTCCCTGCTGATTGATGGCTTTCACATTTCTCCGGTATCCCGCCAGATCCTGGATTCCGTCGCAGCGGTTAAAAATGATCATCTCCGATTTTCGGAGCATCTCCGCCAGGAGGGACTTCATATTTGTAAAATACACGGAAAAGGTGGAGGCGTCTATGGTGGTAATCTGCTGCTCCACTCTCCAGTGCCAGGGCAGCTTCATATTTTTAAAATTCCACATGCCGTTGTATTCGATGATGATACGCTCCGGCTTCACCCTTTTCTCCAGCTCCAAAAGGTGCTCCGGAGTGAAAGCTTCCTCCTCCCCGATCAGCTCCAGCACGGAATTGCTGCGCTTCAGAAGGGCGGGATCGTATTCCTTCTCTCCCTCCTCACAAAGGATGATCAGGGTCTTCCCTTTGATCTGAAAATAGGGCTGATCCAGCGTATAAGTAATAAACTCCGTTTTCCCGCTTTCCAGAAAACCGTTAATAATATAGACTGGTTTCATTTTCACCTCCATGCCCCAGCATTTAAGCTTCGGCTGCAAAAAGCCTGCTCAGGGCCTCCTCTTTCAATTTGGAACCGATCACGCAGAATTTTCCTGTCACATCGGGCTTTCCTTCCCTCACATTGCTCTCTCCGGGCACATAGTCAAAATAGATCCAGGTCCCGTCCGCGCCGGGCACCATGCCCTTGGCGCGCAGGACGAAGCCGTAGCTTTCCTCATCCTGCAAAGCCTCCAGGATGCTGTCCACCGCCTCCCTGCTGTAAACCGCAGGGGTCTCCATGCCCCAGCTCGTAAAGACCTCATCGGCGTGGTGGTGATGGTGGTCATGATGGTCATGGCCGCAGGTGCAGCCCTCCTCATGATCATGGTGATCATCATGATCGTGGTCATGATGGTGGTCATGGCCGCAGGTACAGCCCTCCTCATGGCTGTGGTGGTCGTGATGATCCTCGTCATGATGATGGTCATGATGGTCATGGCCGCAGGCGCAGCCCTCCTCGTGGCTGTGGCCGTCATGATCATGGTGATGGTGCTTCTGCTCCTCCAGCACCTCCTCCATCAAAAGCTTCTCCAGACCGTCCGTTCCCTCTATGGTTTTCAGAATATCCCTGCCGTCAAGCTGTGCGATGGGAGTGGTGATAATGGCTGCCGTACTGTTGTGCTCCCGGATCAGCTCCACCGCCTGTCTGATCTTCTCCCCGCCTGCCACATCCGTTCTGCTTAGGATGATCGTTCCCGCATGCTCGATCTGGTTCAGGAAAAATTCGCCGAAATTCTTGATATACATTTTACACTTGGAAGCGTCCACCACTGCCACCGCACTGTTCAGCTTCACCTCTCCGCCCAGGCCTGCATTCTGCACCGCCTTCACCACGTCGGACAGCTTGCCCACGCCGGAGGGCTCTATCAGGATCCTTTCCGGATGGTAAGTATCCATCACCTCCTTCAGAGAGGCCCCAAAATCTCCCACCAGGGAACAGCAGATACAGCCGGAGTTCATCTCCTTGATCTCGATTCCCGCCTCCTTCAGAAAGCCTCCGTCAATGCCGATCTCTCCAAACTCATTCTCGATCAGCACCACCTGGCTGTCAGCCAGCGCCTCCTTCAGCAGCTTCTTGATCAATGTGGTCTTGCCGGCTCCTAAAAAGCCTGAAAAAATATCTATTTTTGTCATCTTTACCTCCAATATCCCGCCGCGCGGGTATTTCCGTATATAAACCTGATTTACTGCATTCCCTATTTTGCCCCCTTTCCCCCGGCTTGTCAACCGCATGTGGCAGGTATCGGGAGCCTGAAAAAATTAAATTTTTATAATCCCTTAAGCCTCATATACCGTTTTTGATGTATTCCTGCGTATCCACCCGCCTTGCGTATACTTCCATGTAAGCTGCGTTCAGCGTTTCCATGGACAGCGCCGCGGTCTCCTCCTCCCGGCCGCCCACCGCCATTCCCACCAGATGGCCGTAACCGTCAAAAACGCCTCCTCCTGACATTCCCGCATGGCTCGTTCCGGAAAAAAGCATCACCCGGGAGCCGAATTCCTCCCGGTACAGCTCCTTTTCTTTTAATATAAGATCTACCGCCAGATCTCCCGCCCCTGTCTCTCCGGAAGCCAGCAGAAAGAAGGAGCTGTACCCATCCAGAGTGTCAAAAATGCGCTGATGAAGGCTGACAAGGGCAGGCTGTTCTGCGCCTGCCGCCAAGTCTCCCTCTGTCCCTCTGCCCGCCGGGCTGTCCAGACCGTTTCTCTCCCCGTCTCCCCCGCCGGACGGGCCGGTTTCCTTCACGTTCCGCAGGCCGGGTTCCCAGCCCATCTCCACGAACCCTACGTCATACAAGCGGCTCCTTTTCCATTCCTCCGCCTCCGCCGTCTCTCCACCCGGGAAAACAATGCGCAGAACCTCCCCCTGATCCAGCAGATGGCCCGCCGTGGCAAGGATCAGGCGGCCGTCCTGAAAATCCCAGAGAATACCGCTGCCATAATACTCCGCGTCCTCTCCCTGAATGTCCAGACGCACCAAGCAGGATCGTGCCCGCTCCTTTGCCCGGATGGGATCCTCCCCCTCAAAAGCCTCCATTCTTCCGGGCGGACGGACTTCTTCCCCGCTCTCCTCCACGGTATGGACAGCGCTTTCCCCCATCCGCGCCTCCCTTCCTTCTTTTTCCCCTCCGCAGGCCGCGCCCGGAACGAAGGAGGCCAAAAGTATAAGGAGCAGCATAAACCGGCTTCCCCTGCCTTTTCTTTTCCGCATGTTCTTCCCTTCCTGCCTGAAAGGCATACGTGCGCGAACACTCCCGCACGGGTACGCAGCTTCACAGGAAAGCTCCTTTCCTGCCGTATAACGAAAGAAGGCAGCACATATGTGCCGCCATTCCAGCCTTTCCCATCAGCCTGTACCGTCAAACCACGGAAACAGGTTCCGGCTATACAGGCCAATATAACTGAACTTCTTATAAAATGAGCAGGACTGTAAGCCGGGTTATGTCGTGAATGATCATCTATCTAGGACTGCCGTTGCCGGCAGCCTCAAGCAACCTACCTGAAAGCAGGCCGGGCAAGCCTGTCGCTTTCTGTTTGGTCTTGCTTCGGATGGGGTTTACATGTGCCCCGCCTGTTACCAGACGGGCGGTAGTCTCTTACACTGCCTTTCCACCCTTACCAGGCCCGAAGGCCCTTTCCGCATATGCTGCGGGGCGGTTTATTTCTGTTGCACTGGCCTTGGAGTCGCCTCCACCGGACGTTATCCGGCATCCTGCCCTGTGAAGCCCGGACTTTCCTCACCCGCCCGGTTTTCGCCGGAACGGCCGCGATCATCCATCCTGCTCATTTTCTTCTGCTCTACTATACCCTGTTTGCGGCTGATTGACAAGCCCCAAATCTTCCGGCTGCTGTTACACCCTAAAGCAGCTGCCGCCCACAAACTCTCTCAGGATAGAGTTATTAGGCAGGTTTTCACTGCCCACTCCCAGAAAATACTCCAGGAATTTCAGCAGGCGTTTCGCCTCAAAATATTCGGGCTCCTCTTTGCTGATTCCATACAGAAGCGGTTCCGCAAACTGCTTGAGCACTGCCAGCTCGTAGATCAGGGCTGAATTGAACATGGCGTCCGCACTCTCCTGGAAGGGGAAAATATTTTCCTCCTCACCCCGGCGTACAGAGTTCCACATTCTCAGAGTATGCAGTGCAGAGGCGCCTCTGGTCCTGGCATCCCGCACCATCCGGCGCAGAAGCCTGCCGTCCGTGGTGGCAATGCGGTTGTGATCGTCCACGTTCAGGCTGGTGAGTGCGCTGATGTAGATCTTGAATTTGCTCTCCAGCGGAAGGGAATGGGACAGGGCGTCGTTCAGGCCGTGAATCCCTTCGATCACCAGAATATCCTCCTTCCCCAGCCGGAGAAAATCCCCCTTATACTCTCTCAGTCCCGTTTTGAAATTAAATCTGGGCATTTCCACCCGCTCACCGGAGAGCAGAGCGCACATATCCCGGTTGAAGGTATCAATGTCAATGGCTTCCAGGCACTCAAAATTATAATTGCCATCCTTATCCTTCGGAGTCCTGGTGCGATCCACAAAATAATCGTCCACCGCGATCGGATGGGGCGTCAGGCCATGGGTTTTCAGCTGGATGGAAATCCTGTGGGAAAAGGTGGTTTTCCCGGAGGAGGAGGGGCCTGCGATCATGACGAACTTCACGCCGCCTCTCTCCGCGATCTGTCCCGCAATCTCTCCGATCCTGCGTTCCTGCAGAGCCTCCTGCACCAGGATCAGCTCCGCCAGGCTGCCTTTGCAGATCCTGTCATTTAAGTCGCCCACCGTCTCGATCCCCATCTGCGCGCCCCAGTTATTGGAAAGGGACAGGGCTGCAAACAGTTTTTCCCTGGGCTTAAAATCCTGTATCCTCTCCGGCTCCTGGCGGGAAGGAAGCAGAAGCATCATCCCCTGCCGGTAGGGAATCAGGTCAAAATAACCCATATAGCCTGTGCGCGGCACCATGTAGCCATAGTTATAATCGTAGTAGCCATCCAGATTGTACACATTGATATAGGAGCCTCTGCGGTAACGGAACAGGCGCACCTTATCCTCCATCCCCTGGGCTTCAAACAGCTCGATGGCCTCGTCCGTGGGATAAGCCTGCTTCATCACGGGCAGATCCGCCTCCACCAGCTCCCTCATCCGCCGTTTTACCCGCTCCACAAAGGCAGGATCGATCCTGCCTTCTCCATCCACCGCCTTTTCCGCCAGTTCTCCCTTGGGCTGGCAGTAGTATCCCTTCCCGATGGAAAATTCCACCGACACCTTTCCCGCACAGGGAGAACCTGCCGTATCGCTGATGGCCTTCACCAGAAGCATACAGACGCTGCGCACATAGGTATCGTACCCCACCCTGTCCGCCGCCGTCTGAAAAGAGACGGCCACATCCCTCGTCACATTTTTATAAAGCTCCCTGATCTTTCCGTCTGCAATGGCCAGCAGGATCCGGTGGCCGTACTCCTGCTGATACTCCATGGCAAGCTGTTCATAGGTGACCGGTGTCTGATATTCTCTGCATTCCCCGTTGATGGTGACCTTTACCATATATACCTCCCTGTCAGGACGCCTGCTTTCTGTTATCATTTCTTCTTCATTGCATCAAGCGTCTTTTGCATAAGAGCCGTCTCCCGCTCCAGTTCATCGAGACGGGCGGCATTTTTCTCCCACACACCGCGGGAGAGAATCCCCTCCCGTATGGAGCGGTTCTTCCTGAGCCCTCCAGTCAGATATTCCCTCAGAATAGGATGACAGGAAAGGATCAGCCTCCCGCCGTATCGGTCTGCCGCCTCCTGCCAGTCCGCGCCCAGGCAGTCCTCCAGCCTTTTACTGTACTCCAGGTCTTTCTTTTCCGGGCTGTACTCCCTATTTTCCTCCCCCGGACGGAAAAACAGCCCCGTGTTCACCGCCTTCATCACCGTATAGAACTTTCCGTCTTCCTTCAGCATATTCTCGTCCGTGATGAAATATCCGGCACGGCGCAGGGCCTTGCGGACCAGCCACAGCTCCGACTGGGGCTGCAGGATAACCCGGCGCATCAGGGCAAGCTTCTCCCTGCTCTCCTCCATGATCCGGCAGGCCAGCCGGCCTCCGATCCCGGCGCACAGCAGGGTATCCGCCTCCGGCCTTCCTTCCTTCCATTCCATGGCATGCAGGCCGTCGGAAAGACGTACCTCAATCCGGGAGGAAAGCCCGGCCTCCCGGATATGCTCCCTGGCCCTCTCCAGCGGCCCCCTGTTCACATCCATGGCAAGCACCCAGGGACAGACGCCGCTCTGCACCAGGTGGATGGCCACATATCCGTGGTCACAGCCCACATCCGCCACCCGGCTTCCCGGCTCCACCATGGAGGCTGTCATGCGAAGTCTCTCTGATAATTCCATAGCCGCCCCTTAATCCAGATAATCCTTCAGCTTGCGGCTGCGGCTGGGGTGGCGCAGCTTTCTCAGCGCTTTTGCCTCGATCTGACGGATCCTCTCACGGGTAACGTTGAATTCCTTGCCCACTTCCTCCAGCGTCCTGGCCCTTCCGTCGTCCAGGCCGAAACGCAGGCG
Source organism: uncultured Eisenbergiella sp. (assembly GCA_963559585.1). GTDB lineage: Bacteria > Bacillota > Clostridia > Lachnospirales > Lachnospiraceae > Eisenbergiella. The sequence continues at coordinate 11,109 of CAUWLJ010000074.1, forward strand.
CAGAACCTTCTGCTCCCTCTCGGTCAGCGTTCCCAGAACCTCATTGAGCTGCTCCTTCAGCAGGGAGAAAGCCGCGGCATCCGCAGGCACCGGAACGTTGTCGTCCTGGATGAAATCGCCCAGATGGCTGTCCTCCTCCTCGCCGATGGGCGTTTCCAGAGATACCGGCTCCTGGGAAATTTTCAGGATCTCCCGCACGCGCTCCACGGGCATCCCCATCTCCTCCGCGATCTCCTCCGGCGCAGGCTCCCGGCCCAGCTCCTGCAGAAGCTGCCTGCTCACGCGGATCAGCTTGTTGATGGTCTCCACCATATGCACCGGGATACGGATGGTTCTTGCCTGATCTGCGATGGCCCTGGTGATTGCCTGGCGGATCCACCAGGTAGCGTAGGTGGAGAATTTGTAACCCTTACGGTAATCAAACTTTTCCACCGCCTTGATCAGTCCCAGATTTCCCTCCTGGATCAGATCAAGGAACAGCATGCCCCGACCCACATATCTCTTGGCAATACTCACCACCAGACGCAGATTGGCCTCGGCCAGACGCTTCTTGGCGTCCTCATCCCCGTCCTCCATACGCTGAGCCAGATCGATCTCCTCCTCCGCAGACAGAAGGGGCACCTTGCCGATCTCCTTCAAGTACATACGCACCGGATCCTCAATGCTGATCCCGTCAGGAACGGAAAGGTCGATATTTTCCATATCCACCTCTTCCTCCTCGGACAGAAGGATCTCCTCGTCAGGAATATCATCCTCCTCATTGGTGATACGCAGAACATCCACGTTGCTCTGCTCCAGCAGCTCCAGCAGATGGTCAAACTGCTCCTCATTCAGCTGCATGTCGGCAAAATAGTCGTTTACCTCCTGATATTCCAGAATGTTCTTCTTCTTTCTGGCGATCAGAATCAGCCCTCTCACCCGTTCCAGGAATTTCGCTTCCGCAGCGGCCCGTTCCTCCGGGGTCATCTCTGCCTGTGCGGCTGTCTTCTTTTCCTCTTTTTCCTGTGCCTTTTTAGCCATCTTTTCGTCCATCCTTCCTCGCTTGTTCCTATTGTTATCCTTAATTAAGGGAAATATGCGTTTTGCTAAGTTCTTCCAGCGCCTTTTTGCCTTCAATGACGCGCTTGAGCGCCTCCACATCGCTTCCCAGCCTGCCGGAATGATATTCGTAGCTGATCCTTTTCACGGCCAGCAGAATATCGCGGAACGCCTTTTCCTTCTCCTGCTGGGTCTGGGGCTCGATCAGCTTCGTGTTGAAGATTTCCGCCACCTGGCGCTGTTCTTCCTCCTCCGTAAAGGTGCTGATAATCGCCGCCGCATTCAGTTCTCCCCGTGAAAGCCCTTCCAAAAGCTGCTCCGCCACGTGCCGGTACAGCTCCTGGGTAAAATCCTCAGGAGAGAGAAACCTGGCAATCTTCGGATACACCTGCGGCTCCTCCACCAGCCAGGTCAGCAGCAGACGCTGAGTGCGCTTTTCGTTCTCCTCCGGAGTGTTCTTCTTCTGAACCCCGGATTTGGGCCTGGATGCAGGCGCTGCCAGCCCGGTCTGGGCCGCCGTGCTTCCCACCAGACGGCGCAGGCTTTCAAAGCCGATGTGGTATTTCTGCGCCACGGCCTCGATATAATTCTCCCGCTCCACCTCCTCGGGAAACTCGCACAGCTTCCTGGCAATTTCCCTGTGGAACCTGGTCTTTTCCTCCGGGTCGCTTAAATCAAACTCCTCACCCAGCTTGCGGATCTCAAACAGAAAGCTGTTCTCTGCCCCGTCGATCCGCTCCTGAAAGGCCTCGCGCCCCATATTTTTGATAAATTCATCCGGATCCTTATAGGGCTCCAGGCTGATCACCTTCCCCACCAGCCCGACTTCCTTGAGAATGCCGATGGCCCGCAGCGCCGCTCTCGTTCCGGCGCCGTCGCTGTCGTAGGAGAGAAGCACCTCCCTGGTGTAGCGCTTCAAAAGCCCTGCCTGCCCCGGCGTGAACGCGGTTCCCAAAGACGCCACCGCCTGGTCAAAGCCCGCCTGGTGCATGGCGATCACGTCCATATAGCCCTCGCAGAGGATCATGTTTCCCTTGCGGGAGGTTCTGGCAAAATTCAGCCCGTACAGGTTCCTGCTCTTGTCAAAAATGGGCGTTTCCGGGGAATTTAAGTATTTGGGCGTCCCCTCCCCCATCACCCGGCCTCCGAAGCCGATCACCCGGTGGTTGATGTCCTCGATGGGAAACATCACCCGGTTCCAGAACTTGTCCGTGGCCCCGTGCCGCTCGTCAATGCTGCACAGCCCGGCCTCCCGGATCAGCTCCGGCGAAAACCCCCGGCCCGACAGGTACTGTACCAGATCATTGCTTGTCTTGTTGGCGTATCCCAGGCCGAACTTATTGATAGTCTCCTCGGAAAGCTGGCGGTCCCGCAGATAACGGTATCCCATCTCGCCCTGTCTGGCCCGAAGCTGATAATAAAAATATTTGGCCGCCTCCCTGTTCACGGCAAGCAGACGCATCCTCTTCCCCTCCGCCCGCTTCGCTTCCTCCGAATACTCCGCCTCCGGCAAAGCGATGCCGGCCCTCTGGGCCAGCGCCTTCACCGCCTCCGGGAAAGTATAATTCTCATATTCCATAAGAAAGGTGAACACGTTTCCTCCCGCTCCGCAGCCGAAGCAGTAGTACATCTGCTTATTCTGGGACACGGAAAAGGAAGGAGATTTTTCATTATGAAAAGGGCAGAGCCCAAAGTAATTCGCCCCTTTTTTCTGCAGGTGCACGTAACCGGATATAACGTCCACAATATCGTTCCTGCTTCTGACTTCTTCTATCACCTCGTCCGGATATTTCACCGACGCACACCTCCTTCAGGGATCATCTGTTGTTTTCAAGTATGAATAGGCCAGCACTTGGGGATATAGATTTCCTCATAGGTGGCGATGGCAAACCGGTCCGTCATCGCGCCGATATAATCGCAGACCACCCTCTCCTTCGGTTCCCCCTGCTCCATCAGCCGAAGCAGCTCCGGGGATATTTCATCCAGATGATGGAGATAATATTCATACAGCGTCTCCACCAGCACCTCCGCCTTGCGTTCCTCGCTCTTGGCACCCGGATTCACATAGACCCGCTCAAACAGAAAGGCACGCAACCGCTTCATGGCCGCCTCCACCGGCGGAGACATGCAGATCTCGTTCCGCTCAAAGCTGTTGGTCACAATATCATGAATAAAATGATTCAGCCGCTCTCCGGTGGTTCCTCCCGCCACCTCCCTGACCTCCTGCGGAATATCCGCTTCCTTCAGGATGCCTGCCCGTATGGCGTCATCACAGTCGTGGTGGATGTAGGCGATCTTGTCGGAGAGGCGCACGATCTTCCCCTCCAGGGTGGACGGATTTCCCTTCGTCTGGTGATTTCGGATCCCATCCCTCACCTCAAAGGTCAGATTCAGCCCGTGCCCTTCCTTTTCCAGCACATCCACCGTGCGCACACTCTGCTGGCTGTGCTCATATCCGTAAGGGCACACCCGGTTCAGGGCGCGCTCCCCCGCATGGCCGAAGGGGGTATGCCCCAGATCATGGCCCAGGGCAATGGCCTCCACCAGATCCTCATTCAGCCTCAGCGCCTTGGCAATGGTCCTGGCGTTCTGGGACACCTCCAGCGTATGGGTCAGCCGGGTGCGGTAGTGATCGCCCTCCGGCGCCAGAAATACCTGGGTCTTATCCTTCAGCCTGCGGAACGACTTGCTGTGGAGGATCCTGTCCCTGTCCCTCTGAAAAACAGGCCGTATGTCGCAGGGCTCCTCTGCCCTGGCCCTTCCAATGGAATCTCTGCTCTTAGTGGCAAAGGGGCTTAGATACTCCGCTTCCCATTTCTCCAGGTTCTCTCGTATTGTGGTCATACCTCTCCCTTTCTTTGGCCGGATCCGAATCCTTCCCCTATCAAAAAAACCCGTTATTATATTATTCTGCGCTGGATGGGGGAATTCCTTTTTCTTTTTTGAAAAAAGCGTAACAGTTCAGCCATATCGGTTTGAACGGTCAAAACATGCTCGCATGATTTTGACCGTTCATGCCGATATGAGCTTAGCGCCCGTCTATGAGCAAAAAGAGCTGCGTAGCAGCGGAAAGCCCCGCAGGGGCGTTTTGCGAATGGGCGCGGGCTGAACTGTTACAAAAAAGCTTCCATCCATCACTTATCCTCCTCCCAGAGAACCTACCAATATCCTTTACGGCTGGTTCCAGAGCGTGTTTGAAAATTCATTTCCGCCATCGGACGCACCAAAAAACAGGAAACCCTTTTCGGATTTCCTGCCCGGCACACCTGCGTTGGCGCTGCCTATTTCTCTTTCATTTAGGAAATGAACACGCAAGCCCCATTCCCTCCACGATCCCGGCCGCCTCCTGTGCCCTTTCCTCCGGCACCAGCACCACGATCCGTCCATCCGCTCCTTTTCCCATGCCATAACGTGCCGCCGCAAATCCCGCATCCCCCAGCTCCTGTCTGCAGGAGGGAATCCCCTCTCCGGCAAGCGCCTCCGCCACCATATCCGCCTGCATTGTTCCATCCGCTGTAAAAACCGCCGCCAGCCGCACCGGTTCTGCAGACGCAGGCTCCCTCCTGCCTGCATCCTCTGTCCGTTCCAGCCTTTGCTTCCGCTTATGAGCGCCCCAGGCCATCAGCCGAAGCAGTCCGAGGCCGCACAGAAAGGTTCCTGCAAAAAACAGGGCCGCTGCCAGAAGGCTCTGCCGGATACGAAAAGCTGTTCCGCCAGTTCTTCCTGGGTCAGCCCCTTCTCCCTGCGGAGCGTTCTCAAAAATCCGCCGATTTTTCTGGTATCCATCGGCCATCCCTCCTTTCCCCTTCAGGATGCCATATCATCCCATAAAAAAACAGGACATAAAGCGGCAAATGCCCTGTTTTTTTGGTGGACACTGATGTCCGGCTGCCAAGCCTGCCATTTTCAAAAAGATTACATGTCAAAATATACACAAAATTTCGTTTTTCGCCATCTACATACTCTACTCAGCGGCTTTTTTCTTTCCTCGTAAAGATCCCGTCCACAATCATAAGGAACGCCACAGCCAGAACCAGCCCGGCTGCCGCCGCTGCCCCCAGCTTTACAAACAGAATGGTGTCCGCGTATTCTCCCTGCCACTGGTTATTCAGCGTATACAGAATATAATCATCCGGTGTCCCGTATTTTTCCATATCCTCCCTCAACAGGCTGCGGGTCTCATCCAGCATCCCCATCCTGGTTCCCAGAGGAAGCGTTACCTGTTCTCCCTTTTCAATCCTGTCTGCATAACAGCGGCTCATCTGCGCCAGCACATGGCTGCCGTCCGGCAGTTCAATGACATAAACGGGTGTATAGATCAGAGGCATATGAAAACCGCCCTCCACCACCTCATCCCGTCTGTTCCCTGTCGTTCCGTTTGCATTCTTATTAAAAAAGCTCTCCCATTTTGCCAGAGTGGACACATCCGTTTTCACTACGCTCACAGGCGTCACCGTCACATAATCCGCTTCGCTGAGAATATCCTCCCACTGGCCGATTTCCGTCAGCTCCGTCACGCCCTCACCTGCCGGCATGCCAGCCGCGTCCAGAAGCACATCCACCTCCATCTGAGCCTGGCTGACGGCAGGAAGCTGTGCCTTATTCAGCAGATATTCCTCCACATCCAGCTTCTGAAACACAAAAACTGCCGCCGCCAGGGCAGCAAATATCATCACTGCATCGATCATTTTTCTCATCATCTTGTACCTCTCTTATTCCGCCGTCTCTGCGGCTTTCTGTTTCAGCAACTCCCCATGGTTTATCCGAGGCAGAGCCTCCTCTTTACCCGCAGGGATAGACAACGGCGATGCCTGTCACTCATCCGTGCGCTGCTCCAGAGGAGCCTCCATCAGCATCACCCTCCTATTCCCGGCATCCAGCATCACCTCGCAGCCAATGGGCATGGTCAGCATGGGATGGGTATGACAGCAGTTAAAATCCGCCAGAATGGGGATCTGCGTATCTCCCAGCACCTCCAGCAGGATCTCATGGGGACGCCGTCCTGTCCCGTTGTCATCGAACTTTTCATGCTTCCCCAGAATGATCCCGCCCACATGATCAAATACACCCGCCAGCTTCAGCAGGGAAAAAGAGCGCTCTATGGTACAGGCATCCTTCAGGCTGTCCTCGATCAGCAGAATATCCCCTTTACGGATCCGGGGCATATATTCCGTGCCGAAAAAGCCCTCCATGGTATTCAGATTTCCCCCGATCAGCCTTCCCCGGCAGGCTCCGGGCCGGACGCAGATCCACTGGTTCTGCCTCTGCTCCTTCGGCCGGTCCTGCTCACTCCAGTTGATGTACTCGTCCGTCCAGAAGGGCGGCATGTCAAGTTCACAGGGACAGGAAAGCTCCCCTCCCACCATCCCTGCGAAATGCTCATACGTCCAGTCCACAAAGGGAGGCAGCTCGCCAAAGGAGGATGCCGCAGCCGGGCCGTAAAAGGTGACCAGACCTGTTTTGGCATAAATGGCAAGCAGCAGAGCCGTGGTATCCGAATAGCCAACGATGATCTTAGGATGGTTTTTCAGATACTCATAGTCGATATAGGGAAGAATAGAGTTGGTGTTATTCCCCCCGATGGCGGCCATCAGAATGTCCACGTCCTCCCGATATAAAAGCTGATTAAATTCCTCCGCCCGCTCCCGGATCGAGCCGGAGCGGTAATGATCCTCCTTCCGGTACAGCCCCCCGTTCACCACCTGAAAGCCCTTTTCCTTCAGGTATTCCACTCCCCGCTCATACCGCACGGGAACCGTAGCCGAAATGGGGGATGAGGAAGAAAAAATTCCTATGGTACTGCCCTTTCTGGCCGGAAAAGGCTTCCTCTGTGTATACTCCTGTCTTTCTGTTTTCATTTTTACCTCCATGCTGGAGCGCTTTCTGCTCCGGCCGCGGCGGGAAAACACGCATGTGGTTTCTCACCTGCGATACTCACAGTTTTGTGACGCTCCGG